>NZ_CP115463.1:1762500-2105000 GCF_027912495.1 Caulobacter sp. NIBR1757
TCCTCTTCGACCGCCGGGCGATCAGTCTCGACGCCCTGGCCGTGGCGGCCATGGTCATCCTGATTCTCTACCCGGAAGCGGCCACCGAGCCGGGCTTCCAGATGAGCTTCGCGGCCACGGCGGCCCTGGTCGCCCTGGTCGAGGCCATCCCGCAGCCGGTCCGGGAAATTTCCACGCCCTGGTGGATCCGCTGGCCGCAGGCGGTCGGGGTGTGGATCTTCGCCAGCATCGCCATGAGCCTGGTCGCCGGCCTGGCCACCGGCCCGTTCGCCATGCACCATTTCAACCGCGTCGCCTCCTATGGCCTGGTCGCCAACCTGCTGGTCGCGCCGATCTCCAGCTTCGTGATGATGCCCTTCCTCGCCGTCGGGGCGGCGCTGGAGCCCCTGGGATTGGGCGGTCCCTTCCTGGCCGTGGCCGGCTGGTCCATCGACCTCATGCTGGCCATCGCCGGCCAGACGGCCCAGACGCCGGGCGCCCAGGTCACCGTCGCCAGCGGCCCGGCCTGGACCCTGCCGGTGGCCTTCCTCGGCATCCTGATTCTCTGCCTGTGGCGCGGCCGTCTGCGTTGGCTGGGCCTGCCCCTAGCTTTGACGGTGGCCCTGTGGCCGCGTCCGACGCCGCCGGACCTCTGGATTTCTTCGGACGGCTCGGCCTTGGCCGTCCGCCGGGGCGAAGGGGCCATCGCGGCGCGGCCGGAAAGCCGGCGGTTCGCGCTGGAGGTCTGGTCACGCCGACGGGGGCTGACCCTCGACGACGCTGCCTCGCCGCAGCTGTTCGACTGCAACCGCCGTCGGTGCCTGGGCGAGATCGCCCACTGGAACCAGCGCCGGGTTCCGGACGAAAAAACCCTGGCCGAGCTGTGCCGGGCCAGGGTTGTCGTGTTCCGGTCGGAGGCTCCGCAAGGCTGCCGGTCCGACCTGATCCTCAGCGCCGCCGACTTCAGGGCCGGCGGCTCCGCCGAACTCTACCGCGAGGGGCAGAGCTGGCGGATCGTCTGGGCCCAGCCCCTGAGGGGGCAAAGGCCCTGGACCATCAGTGATACCGGCGGATGAGGCCGACCAGCTTGCCCTGCACGGCCACCTGGTCGGGGCCGTAGATCTGGGTCTGGTACTTGGGGTTGGCGGCCTCGAGGGCGATCGAGGCCCCCTTGCGGCGCAGACGCTTGAGGGTGGCGGTCTCGCCCTCGACCAGGGCGACAACGATTTCGCCGCTGGTGGCCTGGTCGGTGCGGCGGATGACGACGTAGTCGCCATCGAGGATGCCGGCCTCGATCATCGAGTCGCCGTCGACCTCCAGGACATAGTGCTCGCCGGCTCCCAGCATGGCCTCGGGCACCTGCAAGGTGGAGCGTTCGTGCTGGATAGCGTCGATCGGCACGCCGGCGGCGATGCGGCCGAGCACCGACAGCTCGCGCACGTCGTTGGCCGGCTCGGGGGCGCTCATGGCGGCGCGGGAGCCCTCGACGACCTGCGGCTTGAAGGTCTGGCGGCCGCCGGCCGGGGCGGACGTCGTCGCCTGTTGCGGCAGCTTGACCACTTCCAGGGCCCGGGCCCGGTGGGCCAGGCGGCGCAGGAAGCCGCGCTCTTCCAGGGCGGTGATCAGCCGGTGGATGCCCGACTTGGACGCCAGGTCGAGGGCGTCCTTCATCTCGTCGAAAGACGGCGAGACGCCGGATTCCTTGATGCGTTCGTGGATGAACATGAGCAGTTCGTGCTGCTTGCGGGTCAGCATGGGCGGGCTCTCCAGGCGCGATTCACGGGAACAAATCGCAAACGATGCGGATGTTCTCTAGGTGTTCTTTCTTGCTGTCAAGTTAACCGCGTTGGTCGCTCGACAGAGGAACCGGCAGAATTTTGCGCCGTTGACCTGATCTCAGCAGCAGCCGCGTGACCCATGTTCAACCAGCTCAATCCCTGCCTGCCCGTGACCGTCGAAGGAAAGGGCAAGGGCTATGCCTTCGCTGTCATCGACTATGGCCAGGAGCATCACCTGATCTGGGTGGTTGCGCTGGATGACACCGGCGAAATCTGGTCGGCGCCGAACCCAAAGGTGCGGATGACCGCCAACTGGACGATGGGGCGCAAGCCGGCGCCTGCCAATGAGGTGACCAGTCTGCGGCCGGCGGCGGTCGCGGGTTAGGAAATTTTCTGCCGGCCTAGGCGGCCTCGACGTCTGGCGGACCCGCGGGTCTTCGGCTTAGGCTGATCGGATGTCACTCCTGCAGGCTCAGTTGGCGATCTGTGCTCGCTTCGGCGTGGAGCACTTCCCGACCTTGCCGTCAGCGAAGGTCGGGATCGCGCAGGATGCGCTCGATGGCGGTTGGCCCGTGAACGCTCTGCGTCATTCACCGGAAGGCGAAGCCAGCGGCTGGTACATATGGGCTGGCGAAGACCTGTCTCAGCCGCCCAACTACTTTGCGCCGTTCCACGCAAGCCACTTGGGAGTCCTTTGCCCAACGGTCGTGCCCTACCTAGGCTTGCCGCCCGGATGGCGCATCCTGATAGCGGAGGGGCATGATGACGTCTGGTTCGATGCGGCTTTGCTCGACCCCGGCGCCTGACCCCGACCGCGCAATTTCGCCCCGCCGTCAGGCCAGCAGAGCCCGGGTCGCGGCGGTGACGTCGGCCTGACGCATCAGGCTCTCGCCGACCAGCATGGCGCGGGCTCCGGCAGCGGCCATGCGGGCAACGTCGGCGGGGGTGAAGATGCCGCTTTCGGTGACCAGCAGGACGTCGGCCGGGAGGTCCGCCGCCAGGCGTTCCGTGACGGCGAGATCGACGACGAAGCTGCGCAGGTCGCGGTTGTTGACGCCGAGCAGGGTGGCGCCAAGGCTCAAGGCCCGGTCGCGTTCGGCCTCGTCATGGACCTCGACCAGGGCGTCCATGCCGTGGCGCGTGGCCTCGGCCATCAGGTCGGCGGCCAGGGCGTCGTCGATCATGGCCATGATGACCAAGATGGCGTCGGCGCCGAGCGCGCGGCTTTCAGCGACCTGCCAGGGATCGACCAGGAAGTCCTTGCGGATGCAGGGGAGAGCGACTTGGGCGCGGGCGGCGACCAGGTAGCTGTCATCGCCCTGGAAGCTGGGGCCATCGGTCAGCACCGACAGGCAGGCGGCGCCGCCGGCCTCGTAGGCGCGGGCGAGGGCCGGCGGATCGAAGTCGGCGCGGATCAGGCCTTTGGAGGGCGAGGCCTTCTTGATCTCGGCGATGAGGGCGAGGCGGTCGCCGGACTTGGCTTCCAGCGCCTTGCGGAAACCGCGCGGGGCGGAGGCGCCGCTGGCATCGACAGTCGGGCGCGCCGCCTTGCGGGCGGCGATGTCCTCGCGCTTGTAGCCGGCGATTTTCGCGAGGATGTCGGTCATCAGCTGTGGGTGGCGGCGATGAGGCCGGCCAGCGCCGCTTTGGCCCGGCCGTCGTCGATGACGGCGGCGGCCAGCTCGACCCCGTCGCGCAGGGTCTCGACCTTGTCGCCGATCAGGAAGGCGGCGGCGGCGTTGAGCAGCACCACGTCGCGGTAGGCGCCCCTTTCACCGTCGAGCAGGCGGGTCAGGGCGGCGGCGTTCACCTCCGGCGTGCCGCCGGTCAGCTCGTCGAGGCTGTGCTTCTGCAGGCCGACGGCGTCGGGGGTGATGTTGAAGTTGCGGACCCCGCCGTCGCGCCATTCGCAGACCATGGTCGGGCCGGTGACGGTCATCTCGTCCATGCCCGAACCGTGGACGGTCCAGGCCCGTTCGGCGCCCAGCGCGCCCAGCACCCGGGCCAGCGGCTCCAGCAGGCGCGGGTCATAGACGCCGAGCACCTGGCGTTTGGCGCCGGCGGGATTGGAAAGCGGGCCCAACAGGTTGAAAATGGTGCGGAAACCGAGCTCTGCCCGAACCGGCAGCACGTGGCGCATGGCGCCGTGGTGGGCCGGGGCGAACAGGAAGCAGATGCCCGCTTCGTCGAGCGCCTTGCGCTGCTGCTCGAGGCCGGCGTCGATCTTGACCCCGAGGGCGGCCAGCACGTCCGAGGAGCCGGACTTGGAGGAGAGGGCGCGGGTGCCGTGCTTGGCGATCTTCAGGCCGCCGCCGGCCGCCACCAGGGCGCTGGCGGTGGAGATGTTGAAGGTGTGCAGCCCGTCGCCGCCGGTGCCGCAGGTGTCGACCACGTCATAGGGGTGGTCGAGGGTGACGGCGGCGCGGCGCATGGCCCGGGCGCAGGCTGTCAGCTCGCCCACCGTCTCGCCACGCAGGCGGATGGCGGTGACGGCGGCGGCGATCTGGGCCGGGGTCGGCTCGCCGCGAAGACAGGCGGCGAAGAACTCTTCGGCGTCGAATTCAGACAGGGTCTGACCATCCGCCAGGCGGGCGAGGAGGGGCTTGAAGGCGTCCGACATGTTCTAGACCACGGCTGTCCTGGGCACATTGGCCAGGTCGAGGAAGTTGCCGAGCAGCTGGTGGCCGCAGGTCGTCAGGATCGATTCCGGATGGAACTGCACGCCGTGCACCGGCCGGGTCTTGTGGGCCAGGCCCATGATCTCGCCGTCCTCGGTCCAGGCGGTGACTTCGAGCTCGGTCGGCAGGGTGGCGCGGTCGACGGCCAGGCTGTGGTAGCGGGTGGCGGTGAAGGGGCTGGGCAAGTCCTTGAAGACACTGGCCCCCTCATGGAGGATCGGGCTGGTCTTGCCGTGCATGATGGCCTTGGCGCGGATAACGTCGCCACCATAGGCCTCGCCCATGGCCTGGTGGCCCAGGCAGACGCCGAAGATCGGCATGTCGTCGGGGGCGCCGCGCAGCAGGGGCAGGCAGATGCCGGCCTGGGCGGGAGCCTTGGGACCGGGCGACAGCAGGATGGCGGCCGGCTTGAGACCCAGGGCCTCCTGCACGGTCAGCGCGTCGTTGCGCCGGACAAGCGTCTGGGCCCCCAGCTCGTTCAGGTAGTGAACGAGGTTGTAGGTGAAGCTGTCGTAGTTATCGATCACCAGGATCATGGGACCGCTTCTAGCGAGGATGTTCGGCGAGGGGAACGGGGTTCAGCGCTCGGCGGCCTTGCGGCGGTCGATGGCGAAGTCGCCCTCGCCGTGCACGCCGAGGCTGGCGTAGCGGCCCTGTTCCGCCTTGTGGATGAACTGCTCGGCGACAATCCAGGCCTTCAGCGGCCGGAGCACGGCCATGCAACCGCCGATCAGGGCCGGAAAGACCAGCAGAATCTGCAGCCAGATCGGCGGCGAGGCGACCACCGCCCACCAGGCCCAGACGGAAATGACCAGGATGCCGACCGCGGTCATCGCGAAAAAGGCCGGACCATCGGCCGGATCGGCGAAGCCGTAGTCCAGGCCGCAGGCCTCGCAGGACGGAGCCAGGGTCAAGAAGCCGGCAAACAGATGTCCTTCGCCGCAGCGGGGACAGCGACACCGCAGACCGGTCTGCAGGGAGGTGGGAAGGGTCATCGGGCGCTCCATACAATACGGACTTGAATCCATACAATGTGTAGATATTGTATGGCAAAATGGCCAAGGCAACAATCCTGGGGGCAGGCGACATCCGTCGCTGGACCCACCACATCGCTCCGGGCGGGCCGCGTTACCGCGCTATTCTCGACGGTCTGGTCGAGGCGATCCGACAGGGGGACCTGCATCCCGGCGAGCGGTTGCCGCCGCAGCGGGCCCTGGCGGCGGAACTGGGCGTCGATCTGACCACCGTAACGCGCGCGTTCACCGAGGCGCGCAAGCGCGGGCTGATCGAGGGCGCGGTGGGGCGTGGCACCTTCGTACAGGCCACGGCGGCGGAGCTGGATGTGGCGCGGGTCGATCTGTCGATGAACCTGCCGCCCCCGCCCGAGGGGCTTTCGCTTGGCGAGGAGATGGCGCGCACGGCCCAGGCCATCCTGGGGCGGGCGGACATCGGCGCCTTGATGACCTACCAGGCAGGGGCCGGCGGCCGGGCGCAAAGGCTGGCCGGGGTCGAATGGCTGGCGCCTGTGTTGGGCTCTGCGTCGGTCGACCGGCTGCTGGTGGCGGGTGGAGCGCAGGCGGCGCTGGCCGCCACCCTGAGCGTGATCTGCCGGCCGGGCGATGTGGTTCTGGCCGAACCCCTGACCTATCCGGGACTGAAGGGCGTGGCGGCGCAGTTAAGATTGCGGTTGGTCGCCTGTCCGATGGATGAGGGCGGGCCGTCGGCCGATGGACTGGCGGCGCTGAGCCGGGCGGTGGGGGCGAAGGCGCTGTACCTGGTGCCGAGCCTGAACAACCCGACGACCCTGACCCTGAGCGAGGGGCGGCGGCGGGCGTTGGCGCGGGCGGCGCGGCTGTCTGACCTGTGGATCATCGAGGACGACCCCTACAGCCGGCTGCTGGACGACCCGCCACCGGCCATTGCGGCCCTTGGGCCGGACCGCACGATCTATCTGGCCACCCTGTCGAAAACACTGACACCGGGGCTGCGGATCGCCTTCGTTGCGGCGCCCGATGTACTGGTCGAGCCGATCACGGCCGCGTTGCGGGCGCTGACGCTGATGACGGCGCCGCTGATGGCCAGCGTGGCGACCCAGTGGATTCGCGAGGGCCGGGCCGAGGCCCTGTTGGCCAGCGTGCGGTCCGAGGCGCGGGCGCGGCGGGCCCTGGCGCGGGCGCGGCTGCCGCTGGCATTGGGCGGGCCCGACAGCCTGCACGTCTGGGTCCCGTTGGCGGACGCGGGTCAGGCGCGGCGGCTGGAGGCGGTGCTGCAGGCGGGCGGAGTATCGGTGGTCGGAAGCGACGCCTTTGCCATTTCAGAGGCGGCGGGCGCGGGCCTGCGACTGTCGCTGGGCGGGCCGATGAAGCGCTCTGTGCTTGACGAAGGGCTCGCTACGGTCGCCCGGCTGCTGGGGGCAGGCTTGCCTGCGTCGTGATGCAGGACGAACATCTCCGAATGAGCGATTCCGCCCTTCCTGTTCCTCCCACCGTCATCGAGGCTGAGGCCATCGCCTATGTGCGCGGTCTGCTGAAGCCACCGTTACCCAGAGACCAGACCTGGTCGGCGATCGGGGCGGGGGCGATGCTGGCCGTGGCCTCGCTGGCGCTGGCCTTCGCCATGCTGACGGCGCCGGCGCCGGGTAGCCCGGGACCGAAGGCGCGGGTGGAGATGCCATCGGGGTAATCCCTCTCCCGCTTGTCGGGAGAAGGAATCCGCAGAGTCAGTGCGCCTTCGCCGGCTTTTCCTGGCGGTACTTGGCCGCTTCGGCCGGGGTGATGTCCATGAAGCCGGGGACCACCGCATTGTAGGCCGTCTCGTTGCGGGTGCGGGCGACGACCTCGCGGTGGCCTTCCCAGATCATGTGCAGGGCGACGTAGAGGACGATGGCCAGGCCGACGTAGCCGATCCAGCGGTGCTTGTGCAGCAGCTTGGCGATCCAGGTGGCGGCGACGCCCATCAGGGCGATGCTGAGCAACAGGCCGAAGACCATGATGGCCGGGTGCTCGCGGGCAGCGCCGGCCACGGCCAGGACGTTGTCCAGGCTCATCGAGACGTCGGCGATGAGGATCTGGATGAAGGCGGCCTTGAAGGACTTGGCCGGTTTGACGTTCGGCACGGTATTGGGATCGTTGTCGAGCGCGGCCTGGGCCTGTTCCTCGCCATCGGAGGCGGTGTCGCGCATCTCGCGCCACATCTTCCAGCAGACCCAGAGGAGCAGAACGCCACCGGCCAGCAGCAGGCCGATGATGGCCAGCAGTTGCACGGTGAGCAGGGCGAAGCCGATGCGCAGGACCACGGCGGCGATCAGGCCGTAGAAGATCGCCTTCTTGCGCTGTTCCTGCGGCAGGCCGCCGGCGGCCAGGCCGACGGCGACGGCGTTGTCGCCGGCGAGGACCAGGTCGATCATCAGGACCTGCAGAAGGGCGGCGCCGGCGGCGGCCGGATCGGTCCCGAGGACGGTCTGTATAAGGCTGTCGAACATGGGCCCTCAATGCGTCAGCCGCCGGTCCCTTGCAAGGACCGACGGCTGTCGTTCTTCACCTCGGCCGACGCAAGGTCAGGCGTGTTCCGGCTCGCGGGCCGGGGCCGGATCGCTGTGGAAGGTCATCGGCGGGTTGCTGAACGGGTTGGCGACCGGATGATGATCGTGGGCATGGTCGTCGGCGTGGTGGTGGTGGTCCTCATGCGCCGGTTCGGCGTGAGCGGCCTCGGCATGTCCGTCGTGCGCCGCATCGGCCGGCGCGGCATGGGCTTCATGACCATGGGCGTCATGACCGTGAGCGTCATGGGCATGAGCGTCTTCGGCGTGAGCCTCCGGAGCGTGGGCCTCATGGCCATGGTTGTCGACGGCCTGGGTGTCGTGGTGGTCGTCATGATGGCCGAAGGTCATGGCCGCGGTGGCTCCGGCGGCGGCGCCCCCGGCGGCGGCCAGCATCGGATTGACCGCGTGGTGGTCCTTGTCCGGCGTGGCTTCCGGCTCGACGCGGCCGTAGTCGGTCATGGTGCGGAACTTGCGGCGGCGCTCGTCGCGGGCCCGGCGACCGGATCCGGCGCGGGCCATGGCCAGCAGGATCAGGGCGAGGACGAAGACGATGATGCCGGCGGTGGTGGCCCCCGGCGGGATCACCGTGTCGCCGATGCGGATCGGCTTGATGCCGGGGATGGCCAGCTTGTCGAGGTTGAAGCCCAGCTTCTTGGCCTGGGATTCGCCCGTTTCGACGGCGTTGGCGACGACCTGTTCGAGGGTGGCGATCGAGAAGGTCCTGGCCGGACCCTTCTGGCCCTTGAGGGCGCCGTCGACGGTGGCCTTCAGTGGGGTCTTCTCGCCATCGCCCGGCTTGACCCGCCAGTTGAAGGTGGCGGCCTCGCCCTTCTTGAGGGCCTGGGTCTGGGCGGCGTTCGGGGTGATCGTGTAGCCCTCGCCGGTCAGGGTGGCGGAGACTTCCGACTTCCTGGCGGCCTTGGTCAGGCCCAGCTTGCCGGCTTCCTTCTGGATGACGTCGAGCAGGGTGACGGGCAGCGACAGGGTGACCTTGGACTCCTCACCCTTGGCAAGGGTGTCGGGCACGGTCAGGGTGGCGCCCTTGATGGCTTCGGCGCTGACCGCCGTCGACAGGGCGGCCATCTTCGGATCGACGGCCGGAGCCTTGGCGACGGGCGGCAGGGCGACCGGCTTGGCGGCCGGAGCGGGCGCGGCCTTGGCGACGACGGGCGGGGTCACCTTGACCGGCGCGGGCGCCGGCTTGACCACCGGCTTGGGCGCGGGCGTGGGGGCCTTTGCAACGGGCTTGGGCGCGACGACGGCCTTCGGCGGCGCCGGCTTGGCGACCACGACCTTGGGCGGCGGGGCCTTGGCGGCCGGGGCGGCGGCCACGCGAGGCGCGGCTTTCGGCTTCGGCTTGGGCTTCCAGACGGTCCAGCCGCGGCTGGGGCCGGACTTGGGACCCGGCGCATAGCGCTTGCCGTAGATGCGGCGGCGCTCGGCGGGGCTCATGTCCTCGGGGTTGGCGATGGGGTCGTTGTGGACGACCCAGATGCCCTGGGCGTTGCGGTAGGAGCGCAGGGCCGTGCCCGGCGCCTTGCCGCCCCTGGGCTGGGCCTGGGCGTAATCGCCGGCGCCGGGCAGGGGCTTGTACTTCAGGTGGTCGTACTTGTTGCCGTAGATCCGGCGGCGCTCTTCGAGCGGCAGGTTCTCGGGGTTGGGGATGGCGGACATGCCGCGAGCCGCGGGACCGCCGGCCAGGCCGTCGGCCGGAGGCGGAGCCGCGGGCTTGCCTCCCATGAGTTCGCCTGTCGGGCGACTTTCCTCATAGGCCGAAGGCCCCGGACCGCCGTAGCCGTCGTCGGGAGCGCTGCCGCCACAGCCGGTCAGGCCGAGCAACGCCACACACGAAACAGCGTAAGCCGCTGAAATCAAATACTTGTTCGCCACCGGAACCCCCGAACCCATCGCGATATGTCTCCGACGATAATTCGCTCGCCGGCAACGGAAGCCGGAGGAAATCACGCCTTGAGGTGAAGTCAAAAGGGAAAATTCAGATTTTGGTAACCTCTTCCCTCTGAGCGCGAATACGGCTGCACTCATAGAGAGCGATAGCCGCGGCGTTTGACACATTTATGCTCTCGAACCCGCCGGGCATGGGGATTTTAGCCAGCACATCACAATGTTCGGCGACCAGTCGTCGCAGGCCCTCGCCCTCCGAGCCCATGACGATGACCGTCGGGGAGCCGTCGAGGGCTTCCTCGAGCGTCTGGGTGGCCTCTCCGGCCAGGCCGACGATGCGCCAGCCCATCTCGCCGAGGGTCTCCAGCGCCCGCGAGAGATTGACCGCCGAGGCATGGGGGATCTTGTCCACCGCGCCGACGGCGGCCTTGGCCAGGGCCCCGGCCAAGGCCGGGGCGTTGCGATCCTGCAGGATGACGCCCTTGGCCCCGAAGGCGGCGGCGCTGCGGAAGATGGCGCCGACGTTCTGCGGGTCGGTGACCTGGTCCAGCATGACCAGCATGCCGGAGGCCGGATCGCCGATCTTCTCTATAGAGAGCGGCAGCAGGGGGTCGGGCTTCATGGCCACGCCGTTGTGCACGGCGCCGGGGGGCAGGGCGCGGTCGATGTCCCGGGGCTCGACGATCTCGACCTCGAGTCGGCCGAAGCGGGCGTTCAGCTGTTTGGCGCGGTCTGCGGTGGCGATGATCCGGCGCGGTTTGCCCCGGGCGGGATTCGCCAAAGCGGCCTCGATCGCATGCACGCCCCACAGCCAATCCTTGCCGTCGGGACCGCTTGGGCGGCCTGAACCCCTTGTGTGGCTTGGCTTTTCGACCTTTTGCGGGTTTCCGCGAAAGGGTTGTTTCCGGTCGTTGCGTTCCCGAGATGAGGACACTATAAGACGCGCTCCTTTTGGGGCCCTGGTTCTTCCCGTTACGACGGAAGGGGCCGCGCCGCCAAGGAAATGCCTGCATGCGCGTTGGGGGAATGTCCCGAGCGGCAAAGGGGGCGGACTGTAAATCCGCTGCGAAAGCTTCGAAGGTTCGAGTCCTTCTTCCCCCACCACGCGCATGCCAGGCATTCCTTCGCGACGAAGCGGGTTTCATGGATGACGATCGGGAGAGTTACGGCGTCCCTGCCAGAACGCGGGTATAGTACAATGGTAGTACAGCAGCCTTCCAAGCTGAATACCCGGGTTCGATTCCCGGTACCCGCTCCAGCTCCCACCTCAATTCAAACCGCCGCCGGCACGAAGGTATAGAGACCATGGCCAAGGAAAAGTTCGAACGTAACAAGCCGCATTGCAACATCGGCACCATCGGTCACGTTGACCATGGCAAGACGACGCTGACGGCCGCGATCACCATGGTGCTGGCCAAGACCAGCGGCGGTGTTGCGAAATCCTACGCCGACATCGACGCGGCGCCGGAAGAAAAGGCCCGCGGCATCACCATCAACACCGCGCACGTGGAATACGAGACGGCCAACCGTCACTACGCCCACGTCGACTGCCCCGGCCACGCCGACTATGTGAAGAACATGATCACCGGCGCCGCCCAGATGGACGGCGCGATCCTGGTCGTCTCGGCCGCCGACGGCCCGATGCCCCAGACCCGCGAGCACATCCTGCTGGCCCGTCAGGTCGGCGTTCCGGCCCTGGTCGTGTTCATGAACAAGGTCGACATGGTCGACGACGAAGAGCTGCTCGAGCTGGTCGAGATGGAAGTTCGCGAACTTCTGTCGTCCTACCAGTTCCCGGGCGACGACATCCCGATCACCAAGGGTTCGGCCCTGGCCGCCGTCGAAGGCAAGACCCCGGCGATCGGCGAGGAAGCCATCCTGAAGCTGATGCAGTCGGTCGACGACTACATCCCGCAACCGGCCCGTCCGCTGGACCTGCCCTTCCTGATGCCGGTCGAAGACGTGTTCTCGATCTCGGGCCGCGGCACCGTGGTCACCGGCCGCGTCGAAAAGGGCATCGTCAAGGTCGGTGAGGAAGTCGAGATCGTCGGCATCCGTCCGGTCCAGAAGACGACCTGCACCGGCGTCGAAATGTTCCGCAAGCTGCTCGACCAAGGGCAAGCGGGCGACAACGTCGGCGTTCTGCTGCGCGGCACCAAGCGTGAAGACGTCGAGCGTGGCCAGGTTCTCTGCAAGCCCGGCTCGATCACCCCGCACACCAAGTTTGTGGCCGAAGCCTACATCCTGACCAAGGAAGAAGGCGGCCGTCACACCCCGTTCTTCACCAACTACCGTCCGCAGTTCTACTTCCGCACGACGGACGTGACCGGGATCATCAAGCTGCGCGAAGGCGTGGAAATGATCATGCCGGGCGACAACGCCGAGCTGGACGTCGAGCTGATCACCCCGATCGCCATGGACCAGGGCCTGCGCTTCGCCATCCGCGAAGGCGGCCGCACCGTCGGCGCCGGCGTCGTGTCGAAGATCGTCGAGTAATCTCTCTCAGCCTCGGCTGACAGAAGCGAAGGGCCCGGTGGGAACACCGGGCCCTTTTGCTGTGCGGCGCGGGGCGCGACCTCCTCCCAATTCGGGAAGGGAGGTCAGAGCCAGGCGTTGCGGACGGCGGGTGCTGACGAGCGGGCGACGGGGACTTCGAGGCCGTTCGAGAGGATCAACGTCAGGCGTCGATCCTCGCTGCGGTGCCCGGCCACCGCCCTCGCCGCCACCCACCAGCTGCGGTGGACCGGCAGGCCGGGGAGGGCGTCGAGTTCCGCCACCGCGTCGCGCATCCGCATGAGGATGAGGTCCGAGCCAAGCGTCGTATGGGCGCGGACGTAGTGGTCCTCCATCTGCAGGCAGAGCAGGTCGGTTCCCAGGCGTGCGGGCAGGCGGGCGAGGAAGCGTGGCGGGGCGATGGTTTGCGGTTCCTGCGGCGCCGGCGGCTTCGCCGGTTCGAAACGTGACCGCCAGCCGACGTAGGCGCCGACGGTCGGCATGGCGACGAGGAGCACCTGGAAGTAGGTCAACAGGAAGTCGCGCCCCTCGATCCGGTGGATGAAGACGCTGGTGGCCCAGATCGAGACGGCCGTCATAGGCAGGCTGGCCAAGGCTACGCCGACCGGCACGGTGAACCAGGCCGAGAGGCCCCAGCGACGGCCCTGAGCCATGACCAGCGCCGTCCCGACGGGATAGAGCAGCGTCCCGACCCAGAACATCAGCACCCAGTCGGCGATGCGATTGACGGCAGGCGCGGCGACGAAGGTGCCGAAGGCGCCGACCGCGCCCAGGAACACGCCCGCCGCCGTGGCATAGGCCAGGCGGCGTGCCCACGCGGTGGGGTTGGCCAAGGCTTCCTTGAGAGAGGCGTCACTCATGGCTTTAGTCATACCGCCATTTGGCGCTTCGGGAATGGGAGGGGCGCGCATCTCACGAAAGCCACGTCGCCGTTGGCGCAGAGGCGCTGGCGGGCAGGCCAGCGGATCGGCGAGGGATCGGCCATCGATCTTCAACGGAGCCGCTCATGCGCTACGCCCTCACCGCCGGTCTGTTCCTGCTGGAAGACCTGCTTTCGACCGTCTTCTTCATGGTGCTGATCAGCGTCACCCACGACCTGACCCTGGCCACGGTCGCCGCCATCGTCATCGGCGTCGCGCAGGTCACGCTGTGCTGGATCCGCAAGAAGCCGGTCGACGCCATGCAGTGGCTGAGCCTGGGCCTGGTCGTCGTGATGGGCGGCGCCAGCCTGCTGACCCACGATCCACGCTTCGTGATGGTCAAGCCGACCGTGATCCTGACCGCCGTCGGGGTGGTGATGCTGAAGAAAGGCTGGATGAACCGCTACCTGCCCGAGGTGGTGACCAGCCATGCGCCGGAATTGGGCATGACTTTCGGCTACCTATGGGCCGGGATGATGTTCGCCACGGCGGGCCTCAACCTGGTCGTCGCCTTCGGGACCGACCCGCGAACCTGGGCGCTGGTGATGAGCACCGTGCCGCTCGCCAGTAAGATCGCCCTGTTTGCCATCCAGTTCGCGACCATGCGAATCCTGGTCGGCAGAAAGGTCCGCGCTGCCCGGTTGATGGAATCGACGCTGGCTTAACGGCCTCTTCGTCACCCCTCGGGTAGAGCATCTGGCACACCCCTTGCGGGAAATCGGTCAGAAGGACTGAGAGGGTTTCGTTTTGGGTCGCCCATTGAGCGTCGAGATCATCGGGACGGAGGCGCTGACGCCCGCCGAGCGCGCGCTGTGGCTCGGCTGGACGCGGGGCTCCCGGGCCTTCGAGTCTCCCTTCTTTCACCCCGACTTCACGGCCGTGGCGGGCCGGTCGGCCCCCGAGGCGCGGCTGGCGGTCCTGCACCGGAGTGGCACGGTGGTCGGCTTCCTGCCCCATCAACGCCGCGGCGGGGCGGCCCAGCCGCTGGGCGCGCCGCTCAACGACTATCACGCGGTGATCACCGGCCCGGACCTCGACTTCTCCATCGAGGAAGCGGCCGAACTGGTCGGGGCCCGCAGCTACACCGCCACCGGCTGGACCGGATCCGCGACAGAAGGGGAGGGCCGGACCCGCGCCCGCACCCTGCTGGCCGATGTCTCGCAGGGGTGGGACGCCTACTATGCCGGCCGCCGCACGGATTTCGGCAAGTTCTTCAAGGACAAGGAACGGGCCCGCCGCTCGTTCGAGCGCGACCTCGGGCCCATCCGGGTCGAAACCTCCACGACCGACCTGTCCCACTTCGACCGGCTGATCGAACTCAAGCAGGCGCAATATCAGCGCACCCGGCGCCATGACATCTTCGCCTGCGGCTGGACCATCGACATGCTGCGCGGCCTGCTGACACACCGGGGCGAGGATTTCGGCGCCCGGCTGGCGGTGCTCTACGCAGGCGATCGCCCGATGGCCTACGAGCTGGGCCTCAAGGGCGGCGACCACTATCACTTCTGGCTGCCGGCCTACGAGGCCGACGCGGCCCGCTATTCGCCCGGCATGCTGCTGAGCATGGAGACCATGAAGGCGGAGGCGGCGCGCCTCTACGACTTCGGGTTCGAGGGCGAGTCCTACAAGAAGTACTTCTGCGACCTGACCCGTGAGGTCTGGGAAGGCGTGGGTCAGGCCGCCGGCCCCACCGCCCTGTCCGCGATCTCCGGCCTGGCCCCGGGCGGCCTGGCGCAAAGCGTGCGCCGCCGCTGGGCCATCATCGACGCCTGCGAGACCACGACGCTGGGCCGGGTGCGGGCGCTCAGCGCCGCCGCCTCGGCCATGGCCGGCCGTGGCCGCAGCCAACCGGCCGCCAGCCTGCTGCTGGCCGCCTCCGCCCTTTGCCTCTGACGCCCCTTATCTCTGACGGATGAAACCATGAGCTGGCTGTCGCAACCGAAGATCTACGATCACCAGGTCCATGAGACCGACCTCGCTTCCGACGAGAAGCTGGCGATGATCCTCGACCGCTATCCAGCTGAGCTGCTCGACATCAATGCCTACAGCTATGACGCCGAAGGCCAGGTCAGCCTGGCGACCGGCGAGCGGGGCAGGGCGGATGGGGCGACCCTGCTGGAGGCTATCAAGGGCGGCCGGGTGTGGGTCAACCTGCGTGACGCGCACGAGGCCTACCCGGAGCTGTGGGCGCATATCCAGCCGAAGTTCGACGAGATCGCCGACGATCTGGGCGTCAAGCCGATCAAGGTCACCGGCCAGCTGATCATGTCATCGCCGCAGACCAAGGTGCCCTACCATTTCGACGCCGCCGGGGTGGTGCTGTTCCACTTTCGCGGGGTCAAGAAGCTGTGGGTCTATCCGACCGACGAGGCGCACCAGCCGCAGGAGTCGGTCGAGAAGGTGATCATGCGGGTGCAGGCCGAGGAGCTGCCCTATCGGATGGCCTTCGACGACGATGCCCAGGTGGTCGAGCTGCAGCCGGGCCAGGCCCTGACCTGGCCTCTGTATGCGCCGCACCGGGTCGAGAACCAGGGGGTGTTCAACGTCTCGCTGTCGCTCGACTTCCAGACCTGGGAGACCCGCCTGATGCGCGGCGCCCACTACGCCAACGGTGTGCTGCGTCGCTACGGTATCAAGCCGGCGGACATGGACCGCACGCCGGCGGCGGCCCGGGCGGCCCTGTGGGCGGCGTCGCTGGCCATGAAGAAGGCCAACCTCGCGCCCAACCTGATCAAGGACTACGAGCGTAGCTTCGAACTGTCGGCCCAGGCGAAGAAGAAGGCGGCCTGAGAATTGTGTTTCAGGTTAGACATGAAACATTGGTCATGACCTCGAATTAAGCTGTCTTGCCGCCGGCGCGGTCCTAGCGTCCCCTCACCATTCTGAAGGGACACAGATATGCGCCTCATCGCCACCCTCGGGCTCGCCGCCCTCGCCATCGCCGCCACCGCCGGCGCCGCGTCCGCCAAGGACCGCGAACCCCGCGTTGTCATCAAGAACGCGGTCGCCCGCGTCACGGTCGTGCCGCAGGACCGCGCCGACGTGCAGGTGGTGGTCAAGACCCACGACCCGCGCCTGGTCCTGACCGTCGAGAAGCGGGGCGACCGGACGATCATCGACGGCGACCTGAAGTGGAACAAGATCCGCAACTGCCGGGGCACGGCTGAAACCGCTTCGGCCGACGTGCGCGACGTCGGCACGGTGCAATACAAGGACATGCCCGAGGTCATCATCTACACCCCGCGCGACGTCGATCTCGGCTCCTCCGGCGCGGTCTGGGGCTACATCGGCCGGGCCAATTCGGTGAACTTCGGCAACGCCGGTTGCGGCGACTGGACCATCGCCAACGTGACGGGCGAACTGGACATCAGCCAGGCGGGTTCGGGCGACGTGTTGGCCGGCGACGCCGGCGGTCTCGATCTCAGCGTCGCCGGTTCGGGCGACATCAAGCTGAAGGCGGTCACCGGCAAGGCCGACATCTCTATCGCCGGCTCGGGCAATGTCATCATGGGCTCCCTGAACGGCGACCTGGACGTTTCCATCGCGGGATCGGGCGACATCCGTATCTTCGCCGGTCGGGCGTCCAACCTCGACGTCTCGGTGGCGGGTTCAGGCGACGTCCGCTTTGCGGGCGAGGCGACCAAGGTCGACGCCACCTTCATGGGTCAGGGCGACCTGTGGGTGACCAAGGCCGGGTCCGTGGACAAAACCGTCATGGGCCAGGGCGCGGTGCACGTCGGGCCGTTCGAGATGAAGCGGGACTGATCGCTCTTACCAGCGACACGGAAGGGAAGGGGCCGGCGCTTTGCCGGCCCTTTTTCGTGTGGGGTGAGCCTTTGCACTGGTGTCCCGTCGGAATCTCTCTATAGAGCGCGCTCCGGTGCGTTCCCGCCCGTCGATCCCGTTCAACGAAGAGGCCACAAGCCTTGACGGCCCGGGATTCGAAGGGTAATAGCGCGCCTCCTGTTGGACCGGCAGTGCCCTTGGGCAGACGCGGTGCGCAGAAACACCAGGCATCCATTCGGGATATCTGGCTGGAAAGGCTCTCGCCGGGCAACCTGCGTGAGCCTCTCGTTTTTTGCGGACTTGTGCGTATCCGGACGTCTCTAGGGGCGTTTGGGCTGGTCTTTGAAATGGTTCGAGATCACGCGGACGGGCCGCCGTCTGTTGGGAATGAAAGAGCGATATGGATCGTCAGAACATCCGCATCCGGCTCAAGGCCTTTGACCACCGCGTGTTGGACCATTCAACGCGCGAGATCGTCAACACGGCCAAGAGGACCGGCGCGACCGTCCGGGGGCCGATCCCCCTGCCGACGTTGATCGAAAAATTCACCGTCAACCGCTCGCCCCACGTCGACAAGAAGTCGCGCGAGCAGTTTGAAATCCGCACGCACAAGCGCGTGCTCGACATCGTCGACCCCACCCCGCAGACCGTGGACGCGCTCATGAAGCTCGACCTGTCCGCTGGCGTGGACGTCGAGATCAAGCTGTAGGGATCGAACCGATGCGTACCGGATTGATCGCCAAAAAAATGGGTATGACCCGCTTCTTCGATGAAGCCGGCATGCACGTGCCCGTCACCGTCCTGTCCCTCGAGGGCTGCACGGTCACCGGCCAGCGTACCCAGGAACGTGACGGCTACGTCGCCCTCCAGCTCGGTGCTGGCGCGAAGAAGCCGAAGAACACCTCCAACGCCATGCGTGGCCACTTCGCCAAGGCTCAGGTCGAGCCGAAGCGGGTCATCGCCGAATTCCGCGTCGACGAAGACGCTCTGATCGATGTGGGCGCGGAGTTTACCGCCGACCACTTCGTCGCCGGCCAGAAGGTCGACATCCAGGGCATCACCGTCGGTAAGGGTTTCGCCGGCGCCATGAAGCGCTGGAACTTCGGCGGCATGCGCGCCACCCACGGTGTCTCGGTCTCGCACCGGGCCCACGGTTCGACCGGTCAACGGCAGGACCCGGGCAAGACCTTCGCGGGCAAGAAGATGGCTGGCCACCTCGGTCAGGAAACCGTCACCACCCTGAACATCACCGTCTGGAAAGTGGACGCCGAGCGCGGCCTGATCCTGGTGAAGGGCGCCGTTCCCGGTTCGGAAGGCTCCTTTGTTAAAATCCGCGACGCGGTGAAGTCCGCCCGCCCTGAAGAAGCCCCGGTCCCCGGCGCCTTCCGCAAGGCCGGTGAAGCCGCCGCCGCTCCCGCTGAAACCCCCGCTGAAGAAGCTCCTGCTGCTGAAGCGTCGGCCGAGGGTGCTGAATAATGAAAATCGACGTCATCAACCTGGACGGCAGCAAGGCCGGCTCCGTTGACCTCGACGACGCCATCTTCGGCATCGGCGAGATCCGCGGCGACATCCTGCAGCGCGTCGTCACCTGGCAGCTGGCCAAGCGCCGCGCCGGGACCCACAAGATCCAGGTCCGGAACGAAGTCTCCCGGACCTCGAAGAAGATGTACAAGCAAAAGGGCACCGGCGGCGCTCGTCACGGTTCGCGCCGTGCCGCGCAGTTCGTCGGTGGCGCCAAGGCCCACGGTCCTGTCGTTCGCAGCCATGCGTTCGACATGAACAAGAAGGTCCGCGCCCTGGCCCTGCGTCACGCGCTTTCGTCGAAAGCCAAGGACGGGTCGCTGGTCATCCTCGACAACGTCACCCTGACCGAAGCCAAGACGGCCGCCCTGCGCGCCACCCTCGGCGGCCTGGGTCTGGTCAACGCCCTGGTCATCGCTGGTCCGGAAGTGGACGCCAACTTCAAGCTGGCCGCCCGCAACATTCCGAACATCGACGTCCTGCCGAACGCCGGCCTGAACGTCTATGACGTCCTGCGCCGCCAGAAGCTGGTTCTGACCAAGGCGGCGATCGAGGGCATCTCGGCTCGCTTCTCCGATCAGAAGGAAGCTGCGTAATGGCCGCTACCGCTCGTCACTACGACACCATCCTGGCTCCGGTGATCACCGAGAAGGCCACGATCCTGTCGGAACAGAACAAGGTGGTCTTCCGCGTTGCCGATACGGCGACCAAGGACGAGATCGCCGCCGCCGTTGAAGCCCTGTTCAAGGTCACGGTCACCAAGGTCAACACCCTGAACGTCAAGGGCAAGACCAAGCGTTTCCGTGGTCGGATCGGTCGTCGCAACGACGTCAAAAAAGCCATCGTGACCCTGGCCGAAGGCCAGTCGATCGACATCACCACGGGGCTCTAAGAAATGGCTCTGAAGCATTTCAAACCGACTTCCCCGTCGCGTCGCCAGCTGGTGCTGGTCGACCGCTCGGAACTCCACAAGGGTCGCCCGGAAAAGAGCCTCGTCGAGGGTCTGACCAAAAAGGGCGGTCGTGGTGGCGGTGGCCGCATCGCCGTCCGCTTCCGCGGCGGCGGCGCCAAGCGCCTCTACCGCATCGTGGACTTCAAGCGCCGCAAGTGGGACATCGCCGCGACCGTCGAGCGCATGGAATACGACCCCAACCGGTCGGCCTTCATCGCCCTGATCAAGTACGCCGATGGCGAGCTGAGCTACATCCTGGCTCCGCAGCGCCTCAAGGTCGGTGACGAAGTCATCGCCTCGGCCAAGGTCGACGTGAAGCCCGGCAACGCCGCTCCCCTGAGCGGCCTGCCGATCGGCACGATCATCCACAATGTCGAGCTGAAGCCTGAAAAAGGCGGCCAGGTCGCCCGTTCGGCTGGCGCCTACGCCCAGCTGGTCGGCCGCGACGCCGGCTATGCCCAGATCCGCCTGCAATCGGGCGAGCTGCGCATGGTTCAGGACAGCTGCATGGCCACGGTCGGTTCGGTCTCCAACCCGGACCACATGAACCAGAACCTCGGCAAGGCTGGTCGCGTTCGTCACATGGGCTTCCGCCCGCACGTTCGCGGCGTCGCCATGAACCCGGTCGACCACCCCCACGGCGGCGGCGAAGGCCGCACCAGCGGCGGTCGCCACCCGGTGACCCCGGCTGGTAAGCCGACCAAGGGCGCCAAGACCCGCGTGAACAAGGCCACGGATAAGTTCATCATCCGTAGCCGTCACAAAGCCAAGAAGGCCCGCTAGAGATGACCCGTTCCGTTTGGAAAGGTCCGTTCGTCGACGGCTACCTGCTGAAAAAGGCCGATACGGCCCAAGCCAGCGGCCGCAAGGACGTGATCAAGATCTGGTCGCGTCGCTCGACCATCATGCCGCAGTTCGTCGGTCTGACGTTCGGCGTGCACAACGGCCAGAAGCATGTCCCCGTCATCGTGTCGGAAGACATGGTCGGCATGAAGTTCGGTGAATTTGCGCCCACGCGTAACTTCCCGGGCCACGCGGCCGACAAGAAGGCCAAGAGGAAGTAGCGATGAGCAAGCCCAAGACTCAACGCCGCCTCCCGGCGTCCGAAGCGATGGTCAAGCTGCGCACCCTGCGCACCTCGGCCCGCAAGCTGAACCTGGTCGCCCAGTCGATCCGCGGCCTCCGGGTGCAGCGGGCGCTGAACGAGCTCGAGTTCAGCCACAAGCGCATCGCCAAGGACGTCCGCAAGGCGCTCTACTCGGCCATCTCCAACGCCGAGAACAACCACAACCTCGACATCGACAGCCTGGTCGTCGCCGAAGCGTTTGTTGGCAAGAACCTGATCATGAAGCGTTTCTCGCCGCGCGCTCGCGGCCGGGCTTCGCGGATCGAGAAACCGTTTTCCGAGATCACCATCGTGGTCCGCGAGCTGGGTGAGGCCGCCTGATGGGTCAGAAAGTCAATCCGGTCGGGCTTCGCCTCGGCATCAACCGTACCTGGGACAGCCGTTGGTTCGCCGACGGCGCCGAGTACGGTCGTCTTCTGCACGAAGACATCAAGGTCCGTCGTGAGCTGAAGAAGCGTCTGTACCAGGCTGGTATCTCGCGCATCATCATCGAGCGTCCGCACAAGAAGTGCCGGGTCACGATCTATGCCGCCCGCCCGGGCGTCATCATCGGCAAGAAGGGCGCCGACATCGACAAGCTCCGCAAGGACCTGTCGGCCCTGACCAACGCCGAAGTGCACCTGAACATCGTCGAGATCCGCAAGCCGGAAACCGACGCCCAGCTGGTGGCCGAGAACATCGCCCAGCAGCTCGAGCGCCGGGTCGCCTTCCGCCGCGCCATGAAGCGCACCATGCAGTCGACCATGCGTCTGGGCGCCAAGGGCGTTCGGATCAACGTGGCCGGCCGTCTCGGTGGCGCTGAAATCGCCCGGATGGAATGGTACCGCGAGGGTCGCGTTCCGCTGCACACCCTGCGTGCGGACATCGACTACGGCTTCGCTGAAGCCAAGACCACCTACGGCATCATCGGCGTGAAGACCTGGATCTTCAAAGGCGAAGTGCTGGATCACGATCCCATGGCCCTGGACAAGCGTCTGGCCTCGGAATCGGGCCCCGCCGGCGAAGGCGGCGGACGTGACCGTGATGACCGTGGCCCCCGTGGCCCGCGTCGCGACCGCGGCCGTGGATCTGAGGCGTAAACGACATGCTGTCTCCGAAGAAAACCAAGTACCGGAAGGCCTTCAAGGGCCGGATTCACGGCACCGCCAAGGGCGGCACCCTGCTGAACTTCGGTTCGTACGGCCTCAAGGCCGTCGAACCGGAGCGCATCACGGCTCGCCAGATCGAAGCGGCCCGCCGCGCGATCACCCGCCACATGAAGCGCCAGGGCCGCGTCTGGATCCGGATCTTCCCGGACCTGCCGGTCACCGACAAGCCGGCCGAAGTCCGGATGGGTAAGGGCAAGGGCGCCGTGGATTACTGGGCCGCTCGCGTTCACCCCGGCCGGATCATGTTCGAAATCGACGGCGTCGCCGACGATATCGCCCGTGACGCCCTGAAGCTCGGCGCCGCCAAGCTGCCGATCAAGACCCGCATCGTCACGCGCATCGACGCTGGCGTCGGCGCGGAGCACTAGAGATGAAGATCGATCAAATCCGGGCGATGACGCCCGATCAACTGGCCGAAAGCCTGCTGAACCTGAAGAAAGAGCAGTTCAACCTGCGCTTCCAGGCGGCGACCGGCCAGGTTGAAAAGACCCACCGCGTCAACGAGATCCGCAAGGATATCGCCCGCATCAAGACCGTGCTCCGCACCAAGCAAGCGGCGTAGGGAGAGACAAGATGCCGAAACGTATTCTCGAAGGCCTCGTCGTCTCCGACAAGGGCGACAAGACGGTTGTTGTGAAGGTCGAACGGACCATCCTGCACCCGCTGCTGAAGAAGACCGTCCGCCGGTCTAAGCGTTATCACGCGCATGACGAAGCCAATGCCTACAAGGCTGGTGAAATCGCTCGCATCGTCGAGTGCGCGCCGAAGTCCAAGCTGAAGACCTGGGAAGTGCTTCCCAAGGCTTCGGCGTAATCTGGAAGGTTTGAACCATGATCCAGATGCAAACTAACCTGGACGTCGCCGACAATTCTGGCGCCCGCCGGGTCATGTGCATCAAGGTGCTTGGCGGGGCCAAGCGCCGCTACGCACACGTCGGTGACAAGATCGTTGTCTCCGTGAAGGAAGCCATCCCGCGCGGCCGCGTGAAGAAGGGTGATGTGCTGCAAGCCATCGTCGTTCGCACGTCCTCGGCCATTAAGCGCAAGGACGGTTCGGTGATCCGCTTCGACAAGAACGCGGCCGTCATCGTGAACAAGCAAGCCGAGCCGATCGGCACCCGGATCTTCGGACCGGTTCCGCGCGAACTCCGCGCCAAGAACCACATGAAGATCATCAGCCTGGCTCCGGAGGTCCTGTAATGGCCGCGAAGATCAAGAAGGGCGACCGCGTTGTCGTCCTGGCTGGCAAGGACAAGGGCAAGACCGGCAACGTCGTCCGCGTCCTTCCCAAGGAAAGCCGCCTCGTCGTTGGCGGGATCAACATGGTCCAACGCCACACCAAGCCGACCCAGGGCGACCCCCAGGGCGGTATCAAGAACAAGGAAGCGCCGCTGCACGTTTCCAACGTCGCCATCGTCGACAGCAACGGCAAGCCGACCCGCGTCGGTTTCCGCGTCGACGGCGACAAGAAAGTGCGCGTCGCCAAGAGCACCGGCGAGGTGATCAATGGTTGATCAAGCTTACACGCCCCGACTGAAGTCCGAATATCGCGAGCGCATCCGCGCCGCGATGAAGGAGCAGTTCGGCTACACCAACGAGATGCAGATCCCCAAGCTCGACAAGATCGTCGTGAACATGGGCATCGGCGAAGCGGTTGCCGACTCCAAGAAGGCCACCGCGGCCATGAAGGACCTGGCGGCGATCACGGGCCAAAAGCCCCTGCCGACCAAGGCCCGCCTCTCGGTCGCCCAGTTCAAGGTGCGCGAAGGCATGACCGTGGGCGCCAAGGTGACCCTGCGCGCCGACCGCATGTATGAGTTCCTGGACCGTCTGATCACCATCGCGCTGCCGCGGGTGAAGGACTTCCGGGGCCTCAACGGCAAGAGCTTCGATGGTCGCGGCAACTACGCCATGGGTCTGAAGGAACACATCGTGTTCCCGGAGATCAACTACGACGAAATCGATCAGATGTGGGGCATGGACATCATTGTCTGCACCACGGCCCGGACCGATCAGGAAGCCAAGGCTCTCCTGAAAGAGTTCAAATTCCCGTTCACTTCGTAAGCGGGAAGGAAAGAACCCATGGCAAAGAAAAGCGCCGTCAACCGCAACGAAGCCGTCAAGGCCCTCGTGAAGCAGCTCGCCGCCAAGCGCGCCGATCTGAAGAAGCAGGCCAACGATGAGAGCCTGCCGCTCGAGGAACGCTTTGAGGCTCGCCTCAAGCTGGCCAAGCTGCCGCGCAGCTCTTCCGCGACTCGCATTCGTAACCGTTGTGAAGTCACCGGGCGCCCGCGCGCCTACTATCGCAAGCTCAAGATGAGCCGGATCGCGCTGCGGGAGCTTGGCTCCGCTGGCCAGATCCCCGGCCTCGTCAAGTCGAGCTGGTGAGGACCATCAGATGTCGATGAACGATCCCCTGAGCGATCTGATCGCCCGCATCAAGAACGCCGCCATGCGCAAGCGCTCGAAGGTGTCGACCCCCGCGTCGAAGCTTCGCGCCCGTGTCCTGGATGTCCTGGCCGATGAAGGCTACATCCGCGGCTATTCGCTGGTCGAGAAACCCGGTGCTTTCCCGGAGTTCGAGATCGAGCTGAAGTACTTCGACGGCCAGCCGGTCATCGCGGAAATCGCCCGCGTGTCCAAGCCCGGCCGCCGCGTGTACAGCTCGATCAAGGACCTGAAGCCGATCAAGAACGGCCTCGGTATCTCGATCCTGTCCACTCCCAAGGGCGTCATGTCCGACAACGCGGCGCGCGACGCCAACGTTGGCGGCGAAGTCCTCTGCAGGGTCTACTAAGATGTCCCGGATTGGTAAGAAACCCATCGCGATCCCGTCCAGCGTGACCCTCACGCTCGACGGCCAGACGGTGTCGGTCAAAGGCCCGAAGGGACAGCTGTCCTGGACGGTGATCGACGACGTCGTGATCACCCATGAGAACGGCGAACTCACCCTGGCCCCGCGTGACGACAGTCAACGCGCCCGGTCGATGTGGGGCCTGTCGCGCACCCTGGTCGGCAACATGGTCCAAGGCGTCACCGATGGCTTCGAGCGCAAGCTCGAGCTGGTCGGCGTCGGTTACCGCGCCGCCCTGAAGGGTGACGCGCTGTCGCTGCAGCTCGGCTTCAGCCACGACGTCGATGTCGCTCCGCCCGCCGGCGTGACCTTCGCCGTTCCGAAGCAGACCGAAATCACGATCAGCGGGATCGACAAGCAGGCGGTTGGTGAAATCGCTTCGAAGATCCGCCGCCTGCGTCCCCCCGAGCCCTATAAGGGCAAGGGCGTGCGGTACGCGGGCGAAAAGGTCCGCCGCAAGGAAGGCAAGAAGAAGTAAGCCATGCCGCTCTCTCCCTCTGAAATCACCAAGCGCCGCGCGATCCGCATCCGCAGCCGCCTCAAGAAGGTCGGCAACGGTCGCCCGCGTCTCACGGTGTTCCGCTCCTCGAAGAACATCTACGCCCAGGTCATCGACGACCTCCGCGGCGTCACCCTGGCCGCCGCCTCCACCCTCGAGGGTGAAGGCAAGTCGGGTGGCGACAAGGATGCCGCCGCCAAGGTGGGCAAGCTGGTCGCCGAGCGCGCCATCGAAAAGGGCGTCACGGACGTCGTCTTCGATCGTGGCGGTCACATCTTTCACGGCCGGATCAAGGCGCTGGCTGACGCCGCGCGTGAAGCCGGCCTGAACTTCTAAGGATCGATCATGGCTCGTGAACAACAACGCGGTGATCGCCGCGACCGCCGCGACCGGCCCCAGGAAGACGGTCCCGAAAGCGACATCGTCGAGAAGCTGGTCCACATCAACCGCGTCGCCGCCACCGTGAAGGGCGGCCGTCGCTTCAGCTTCGCCGCTCTGATGGTCGTCGGTGACCAGAAGGGCCGCGTGGGCTTCGGTCATGGCAAGGCGCGCGAAGTGCCGGAAGCCATCCGCAAGGCCACCGAGGAAGCCAAGAAGTCGATGATCCGCGTTCCCCTGCGGGAATCCCGGACCCTGCACCACGACGGCAATGGCCGTTGGGGCGCTGGCAAGGTGATGGTCCGCTCGGCGCCTCCCGGCACCGGCATCATCGCCGGTGGTCCGATGCGCGCGGTTCTGGAAACCCTGGGCGTTCAGGACGTCGTCGGCAAGTCGACCGGCTCCTCGAACCCCTACAACATGGTTCGCGCCACCTTCGAAGCTTTGAAGGTGCAGTCGTCGCCCCGCCAGATCGCCGCCAAGCGCGGCAAGAAGGTCAGCGACGTCCTGAGCCGCCGCGCCGACGGGGCTTCGGCCGCGCCGGAAGCTGTCGAGGGCTAAGACATGGCCGAGAAGAAAACCGTCACCATCCGCCAGACCGGCAGCCCGATCCGTCGGAACGCCGTGCAGCGCGCCACCCTGGCTGGCCTGAAGCTGAACAAGCTGGGCCGTGTCTCGACCCTGGAGGACACCCCCTCCGTTCGCGGCATGATCCTCAAGGTCCGCCACATGGTGGAAGTGGTCGATTAAGACCGCTATAGAGTAAGTGAAACGCCTTCCCCGAAAGGGGAGGGCGCTTTCTCATTTTTACAAAGCCGAGTCCGGGGCTTCCCCGGGCGCCAGATCTCCAAGGAGAGGCCACTATGACGAAACTCAACGAAATCGCCCCGCAGGAAGGCTCCACCAAGGGCCGTATGCGCATCGGCCGCGGCCCGGGTTCGGGCAAGGGCAAGACCGGTGGTCGCGGTGTGAAGGGTCAGAAGGCGCGTTCGGGCGTCGCCATCGCCGGTTTCGAAGGCGGCCAGATGCCGCTGCACATGCGCATGCCCAAGCGCGGCTTCAACAACCCCTTCGCCAAGGAGTTCGCGGAAGTGAACCTGTGGCGCCTGGAGCAGGCCGTCGCGGCCGGCAAGCTGGACGTCAAGAAGGCGATCGACACCGACGTCCTCCTGGCCGCCGGCATCATCCGCCGCGCCAAGGACGGCGTGAAGCTGCTGGGCAAGGGCGAGATCAAGGCCGCCCTGAACCTGACCGTCTACGCCGCCACCCCCTCGGCCGTCGCGGCCGTTGAAAAGGCCGGTGGCAGCGTCACCCAGACCCGTCCGGTCAAGGCGGAAGCCGAGGCCTGATAGACCATCGACGATTAGGGGTCGCGGAATCCTCCGTGCGCCCCTATCTGATGGCCTCATCTGAGTCAGGGGATTGTCGATGGCCTCGGCCGCCGAACAGCTAGCAGCCAACATGAACTTCGGGGCCTTCCAGAAGGCCACCGAGCTTCACAAGCGTATCTGGTTCACGCTCTGGGCGTTGATCGTCTACCGCGTCGGGACCTACATCCCGATCGCCGGCATCAACACCGACGTCTTCCAGCAGACCTTCCAGCAGCAGACCCAGGGCATCCTGGGGATGGTCAACCTGTTCAGCGGCGGCGCCGTCGAGCGGATGGCCATCTTCGCCCTGAACGTCATGCCCTACATCTCGGCGTCGATCATCGTCCAGCTGATGGGCTCGGTGTATCCGCCGTGGGAAAAGCTGCGCAAGGAAGGCGGCGAGGCCGGCCGCAAGCAGCTGAACCAGTACACCCGTTACCTGACCGTGGCCCTGGCCATTTTCCAGGCGATCGGTATCGCCTTCTCCCTGCAGGCCCAGGCCGGCGTCGTCGACGTCCCGGGTCCGATCTTCATTCTCTCGACCGTCGTCGGCCTGACCGGCGGCACCATGTTCCTGATGTGGCTGGGTGAGCAGATCACCAGCCGCGGCGTCGGCAATGGCGTGTCGTTGATCATCTTCGCCGGCATCGTCGCCGCCCTGCCGATCAGCCTGTGGCAACTGATGCAACAGGTCAGCGTCGGCCAGGTCAGCCCCTTCCTGCTGCTGCTGCTGGCCGTCATGGCCGTGGTCGTGGTCGGCGCCATCGTCTTCATGGAGCGCTCGCAGCGCCGTCTGCTGGTGCAGTATCCCAAGCGCCAGGTCGGCAACCGGATGATGGGCGGCGAAAGCTCCTTCCTGCCGCTGAAGATCAACACCGCCGGGGTCATCCCGCCGATCTTCGCCAGCTCGCTGCTGCTGCTGCCGGCCACGGCGGCCGGGTTCCTCGACCCGACCAAGATGCCGATGTGGGCGCAGTGGGTTCCTGACGCCGTCCGCCTGCTGCAGCACGGCCAGCCCGTCTACATGCTGGTCTACGGCCTGCTGATCATCTTCTTCTGCTTCTTCTACACGTCGATCGTCTTCAATCCGGAGGACACGGCCGAGAACCTGCGCAAGTACGGTGGCTTCCTGCCGGGCATCCGCCCGGGCAAGCGGACGGCCGAGTACCTGGACTATGTGCTCTCGCGCCTGACCGTGATCGGGGCGGCCTACATCACCGCCGTCTGTCTGGTTCCGGAAATGATGGTCGGCTTCATGGGCGCCCCCAACAGCGCTAGAGCGCTCGGCGGCACCTCGATCCTGATCGTCGTGTCGGTGACCATGGACACCGTGGCGCAGATCCAATCGCACCTGCTGGCGCACCAGTACGAAGGGCTCATCAAGAAGTCCAAGCTGCGCGGCGGCAAGAAGTAAGGCGGGGAGGCCTTCAAGCGTGAACCTGATTCTGTTCGGGCCGCCCGGCTGCGGCAAGGGCACCCAGGCCAAGAAACTGGTGGACGGACGCGGCATGGTCCAGCTGTCCACCGGCGACATGCTGCGGGCCGCCATCGCGGCCAAGTCGGCGCTGGGCCAGAAGGTCGAACCGATCATGGCCCGGGGCGACCTGGTGCCGGACGAGATCGTGATCGCCCTGATCGAAGAGCGTATGCCCGAGGCGGAAGCCGCCGGCGGCGCCATCTTCGACGGCTTCCCGCGCACCGTGGCCCAGGCTGAAGCCCTGGACGCGATGCTCGCCGGCCGCGGCAAGAAGATCGACCGGGTCGTCCGCCTGCTGGTGGATGAACCGGAGCTGCTCGCCCGGGTGACTGGGCGATTCGAACAACAGGGGCGACCGGACGACAATCCGGAAACCTTCGTCACCCGTCTGGCTGCCTACAACAAGCAGACCGCGCCTTTGCTCCCCTACTATGGGAGCACCGGCAAAGTTCGCGAAGTGAACGGCATGGGGACCATGGACAGCGTGGCCGCGGATATCGCGGCCGCTTTGGACGAGGTCGAAGCCTGAACCTTTACGCTGGGGCGGATTCATTCGCTTCCGGCATTGACGGAAACAAAACGTTGCTTATAACGCTGCGTTTCCGCGAATGGCGCGACTCTCTCCGGCTCTCTTTCGAGAGCACGGCGGCGTGGCGTTTCGTTTTGCGTGCACCGTTTGGGTGCAACTGAAGAGAGAGCAGACGTGGCCCGTATCGCAGGCGTCAATATTCCGTCGAACAAGCGCGTCGTCATCGCGCTTCAGTACATTCATGGCATCGGCCCGAAGTCCGCCAAGGACATCGTGACCAAGGTCGGGATCGAGGACAGCCGCCGGGTGAATGCCCTGAGCGACGCCGAGGTCCTGCAGATCCGCGAGGCGATCGACAAGGATCACACCGTCGAGGGTGACCTGCGTCGTGAGACCGCCGTCAACATCAAGCGTCTGATGGACCTGGCCTGCTACCGCGGCCTGCGTCACCGCAAGGGCCTGCCGGTCCGCGGTCAGCGCACGCACACCAACGCCCGCACCCGCAAGGGTCCGGCCAAGCCGATCGCCGGCAAGAAGAAATAAGAGAGCGCCCTGATGGCCAAGGAACCGGCTCGCGTAAAACGTCGCGAACGCAAGAACATCACCTCGGGCGTGGCGCACGTGAACGCCTCGTTCAACAACACCATGATCACCATCACCGACGCCCAGGGGAACACCATCTCCTGGTCCAGCGCCGGCATGATGGGCTTCAAGGGTTCGCGCAAGTCGACCCCGTACGCCGCACAGATGGCCGCTGAAGACGCGGGCAAGAAAGCTGCCGAGCACGGTGTGCGCACCCTGGAAGTGAACGTCTCCGGTCCGGGTTCGGGTCGGGAATCGGCCCTGCGCGCCCTGCAGGCCGCCGGCATGACGATCACCACCATCCGTGACGTCACCCCGATCCCGCACAACGGTTGCCGGCCGCCCAAGCGCCGCCGGGTCTAACGACCCGCGCAGCCCACTTAACTTGCCGGCTCCGCGATGCGCGGGGCCGGCACACGTGTTTCGAGGATATCCGCCCGTGATCGAACGCAATTGGAACGAGCTGATCCGCCCGGAGAAGCCGCTGATCGAGACCGGTTCCGACGCTAACCGCAAGGCGCGTCTGGTGGCCGAGCCGCTCGAGCGCGGCTTTGGGGTGACGCTCGGCAACGCGCTGCGGCGCGTTCTTCTCTCGTCGCTGCAAGGCGCCGCCGTCACCGCCGTCCAGATCGACGGCGTGGTCCACGAGTTCAGCTCGATGGAAGGCGTCCGCGAGGACGTCGTCGACGTCGTCCTGAACATCAAGCAGCTGGCCCTCCGCATGCACTCGGAAGGCCCCAAGCGCATGACGCTGAAGGCCACCGGCCCCGGCGCCGTGACCGCCAGCCAGATCGAAGTCCCCTCGGACATCGAGATCCTGAACGGCGACCATGTGCTCTGCACCCTGGACGAAGGCGCCTCGGTGCGCATGGAGTTCACGGTCAACAACGGCAAGGGCTACGTGCCGGCCGACAAGAACCGCCCGGAAGACGCCCCGATCGGCCTGATCGCCGTCGACAGCCTCTACTCGCCGGTCAAGCGCGTCGCCTACCGCGTCGAGCCGACCCGCCAGGGCCAGTCGCTGGACTATGACAAGCTGGTTCTGGAAGTCGAAACCAACGGCGCCGTGTCGCCGGTGGACGCGGTGGCCTACGCCGCCCGCATCATCCAGGATCAACTGCAGATCTTCATCACCTTCGAAGAGCCGAAGGCCAAGTCGGATGGCGAAGCCAAGCCCGACCTGCCCTTCAACCCGGCGCTCCTCAAGAAGGTGGACGAGCTGGAACTGTCGGTCCGTTCGGCCAACTGCCTGAAGAACGACAACATCGTCTACATCGGCGACCTGATCCAGAAGACCGAAGCCGAGATGCTCCGCACCCCGAACTTCGGCCGCAAGTCCCTCAACGAGATCAAGGAAGTGCTTTCGGGCATGAACCTGCACCTCGGCATGGACGTGCCCAACTGGCCGCCGGAAAACATCGACGATCTGGCGAAGAAGTTCGAAGACCAGATCTAAATCCTGTAGTAAGACCCCCCGCCGCCGAGAGGCGCCGGACGTTTTTGGAGAGACCGACATGCGCCACGGTTACGCGCACCGCAAACTGGGCCGCACTTCCAGCCACCGCACCGCCATGTTCGCCAACATGTCGGCGTCGCTGATCAAGCATGAGCAGATCGTGACGACCCTGCCGAAGGCCAAGGAACTGCGCCCCATCGTCGAAAAGCTGGTCACCCTGGCCAAGCGCGGCGACCTGCACGCTCGTCGTCAGGCCATCAGCGCCGTTCGTGACGTCGAACAGGTCGGCAAGCTCTTCGCGACCCTGGGTCCGCGCTACAAGGAACGTCAGGGTGGCTACATCCGCGTCCTCAAGGCCGGCTTCCGCTACGGCGACAACGCCCCGATGGCCGTTATCGAGTTCGTCGATCGCGACCCGTCGGAAAAGGGCAAGGACTCCGGTCCGGTCCAGACCTTCGGCGACGACGAATAGTTGAACCGATCGTTCGATCTTAAAGAGGGCCGCCGGCGAAAGCCGGCGGCCCTCTTTTCGTCACTCCCCGAATGGGGAGGGCAGGCGCGCGTTGCGCGCCGGGTGGGGCAGTGGGTTACCGGCCCCGCCGGTGAGGCTTCTCAGTGTTAGCCTGGCAGGCGCAGTGACCGACTTCCCCACCCGACACGCGTAACCGCGTGTCTGCCCTCCCCAAGTCGGGGAGGGAGGTCACAGCGAACACTACAGATTGAAGCTCGACGTGATCGTCTGTCCGCCGCGCTCGATGGTGATCTGCCAGCGGCGGGCATTCTGGGCGGTGGCCTGCGCAACGTCTGCTTCGTTACGCACCTGCTTGCCGTTGACCGCCCGGATGAAATCGCCCGGACGCAGGCCGACTCGGGCGGCCAGGCCGTCCGGCGCTACCTGCAGCACCACCACGCCGCGCCCGACAAAGGGATCCACGCCCTTGGCGTCGGCGAGGGCCGGGGTCAGTTCGGCGACGAAGGCGCCCTGCAGCGGGTTGCGGCCCTGGATGGTCTTGCCGCCGTCGGCGCGGCCCGGCGCCTTCTCGGCCCGGACATTGAGGGTCTGCTCGCGGCCGTTGCGCAGCACCGTCAGCGGGGCCGATTCGCCAAGCCTCAGGTTGCCGAAGAAATAGGTGACGGCGCCCTCGTCGTTCACCGGCTCGCCGCCGATGGTCAGGATGATGTCGCCTTGCCGCAGGCCGGCCCGGTCGGCGGCCGCGCCCGGCCAGACGTCGGCGACCAGCACCCCGCGCGGGACGTCGAGGCCCAGGCTGTGGGCGACGTCCGAGGTGACGGCCTGGCCGCGCGCGCCGAGCCACGGCCGCACCACGGCGGTTTCACCGCCCAGGGCCGCGGTGACGATCTGGCGGGCCATGCTGGCCGGAATGGCGAAGCCGACGCCCGAGCTCTGGCCCGAGCGGGACAGGATGGCGGTGTTCACCCCGATCAGGTCGCCGTCCATGTCGACCAGTGGCCCGCCCGAGTTGCCCGGGTTAATGGCCGCGTCGGTCTGGATGAAGAAGCCGAAGTCAGTGATGCCGAGGTTCGAGCGCGCCGTGGCCGAAACGATGCCGTTGGTCACCGTCTGGCCGACGCCGAACGGATTGCCGATGGCCAGCACCAGATCGCCGACCTGCAGGTCCTCGCGCACATCGATGGCGATGGTCGGCAGTTTCTCGTTGCCGACGTCGATCTTCAGAACGGCCAGGTCGGCGCGGGGATCGGCCAGCAGCACCTTGGCCGGAAACTCCCGCCGGTCGGCCAGCTGGACCATGACCTCGTCGGCGCCCTCGATATTGTGGTTGTTGGTGATGATCACCCCGTCGGCGCGGACGATGGCGCCGGAGCCCAGACTCTGCTGCACGCGGGCCCGGGGCCCGCCGCTGAACATCTCCCAGAAGGGATCGACCCGCTGGCGCACCGTGCGCCGGCTGGAGACGTTGACCACGGCCGGGGCGGCCTTCTTCACCACCGGGGCGAAGGACTGCTTCATGGCCACGGCGCTGGAGGGCGCGACCCGGGCCGGTTCCGGCAGGCCCTGGGCCTGGGAATCATGGCTGGGCGAACAACCGGCAAGAACAACCAGGGCCGGGATCAGGACTTTATAAGCGCGCATGGGTCTCCAACGTGTCTCGACGCTCCCGCCCCCTAGAAAGGGCAGGTTTTCGGCGCAATCAAGGCGGTGAAGAGCGTCAGGCGGGCAGGGGTTCCGCCGGCGGGGTCGGCTTGGCGACCTGCAGGGCGATCAGGAAGCTGCAGGTCATCAGGCCCGAGGCGATCAGGATCGGCAGGCCCGGCATGTGCAGGGTCTCGTTGTGATTCACCGCGAAGGCGAAGGTCAGGCCAAACACCGTCGGGGCGATGATCTGGGCGATGCCCATGATCGCGCTGTTGGCGCCCTGCAGCTGGCCCTGTTCGTGCGGCGCGACCCGCCGGGTCATCAGGGCCTGCATGCCTGGGCCGGTAAAGCCCATCAGGGCGAAGACCGGCACGCCGACGAAATAGAGCCAGCCGGTCGGGGCCAGACCGAAGATGGCGAAGCCGAGCGCGCCGCTGGCCAGGCCCAGCAGCAGGGCCCCCCGCTCGCCGATCTTCTTGACCACCGGTCCGACCAGCAGAGCCTGAACGATGATGTTGGAGACCCCGGTGGCCAGCATGCTGAGGCCCACCATGGCCGGCGACCAGCCATATCGGTAGCCTGAATAGAGGACGAAGATGACCGGCAGCACGACATGGGCCATCTGGAACAGGAAACCCACCGTGGCCAGACCCAGCAGGTCCTTGTGCGAACGCAGCAGCTGCAGCGAGCCAAGCGGGTTGGCCTTGCGCCAGTCGAGCTTGGCGACCCGCTTTTCCTTGGGCAGGGACTCCGGCAGGATGAAGAAACCATACAGCCAGTTGAGCAGGGCCAGGGCCGCACAGACCAGGAAGGGCAGGCGCAGGTCGACCTCGGCCAGGAAGCCGCCCAGTACAGGGCCGAGCGTGAAGCCGAGACCGAAGGCGGCCCCCATCATGCCGTAGGCCTTGGCGCGATTCTCCGGGGCGGTGACGTCGGCGATGTAGGCGTTGGCGGTGGAGAAGCTGGCGGCTGTCGCCCCGTTGACCACCCGGCCGACGAACAGCCAGCGGATCGATGGCGCGAAGGCCATGAACAGGAAGTCGATCCCCAGCCCGAAGATCGAGGTCAGCAGCACGGGCCGCCGCCCGAACCGGTCCGAGAGCAGGCCCAGCACCGGGGCGCAGAAGAACTGCATGAGCCCGAACATGGTGGCGAACAGCAGGTTGATCTCGCTGGCCAGGGCGAAGTCGCCGCCGGCCATCTGCTTGATGAGGTTCGGCAGGACCGGAATCATGATGCCGAGCGCGATGATGTCGATCGTCGCGGTGACGAAGATGAAGCCGACCGCCGCCGTGCGGCGATGGCCCTGCAGACTGTCCTGTTCGCTCATGCCGCCCCCAGCAACGTTTTCGGCGCGACCTGCCGCCAGGCGAGGCGGATCAGGTCGGCCAGCTTCGGGCCCTCCATGGACCCGATAGCGATCAGGGTCCAGCCGCCCTTGTCCCATCCGCCGGGCAAGGGCCGCACCGCGTCGGGGTCCGATTGTCGCAGGCTTTCCTTGATCTCGGGGAGCAGCTTGAGAACCACCTCCTCGCCGCCCGGGGGCAGGGTGGCGAAGATCTTGCCCTTCACCCGAAAGGAGGCGCGGTCGAAGTGCGGATGCTCCTCGGCCAGCGGCAGGGAGAGGGCGAGCGCCCGAATGTCGTCGGCGGTCACGTGATCTCTCCCATCCGGTCGATCAACTCGCGCCACCAGTCGCCGTGGCGCTTCATGAAATAGCTGTTTTCCATGCCGTGCTTGGCGGCGTGTTCCTGCGGGACGCTATCCCAGCCGGTGTGGATGACGGTCACCCGCGTCTCCTCGCCGACCGCCTCGAAGGTCACCTCGACGTCGGTCATCTGCTCGGGCGTGAAGGTCGCCTGGCGCCAGCCGAAGGCCAGCCGGGCGCCCGGTTCCCAGGCGGTTACCCGGCCGACCTCGAACACCTTGCCGCTGGGCAGGCGCTCAACCAGCCGCTGCCCTTCCTCGAAGGCCATGACCCCCGGCGATCGGGGCGTGAAGGCGAACTCGGGGTTGGGCTTCCACCATAGGGAAATATCCCGGGTAAAAACCTCGAAGGCCCGCTGCGGCGTGGCTTTCACCCGGACGGAAATCAGCACCCGGCTGGCCACGCTCAGTCCTGCTCCAGATGCGCCTTGAACGCCGCCAGCTGGGCGCTCCACATCCGCTCGGTCTGTTCCAGCCAGCGCAGCAGATCCATCATCGGCTCGGCCCTCAGGTGGTAGACACGGACCCGGGCGTCGAACTCCGGATGGCTTTCCTCCACGAGGCCGGAGCGCCGCAGGGTCTTCAGATGCCGGCTCATGGCCGGCGGCGTCAGGCCCGCCGCCTCGGCCAGCTCGCCGGCCCGGCGCGGCCGCTCGCGCAGCAGCTCCACCACCTGGCGCCGGTGTGGATCGGCGAGGGCGGCCAGGGTCTGGTCGAGGCGTGCCGCGGCTACCATTCCTTGTAGACGGTCGTCTTCAGGCCGGTGTCCCTGTGCCAGTCCTCAGGCGTCTTGACCTCGACGGTCTGACCGAATGTCCAGATGTGGCCTTCCGGGTCTTTGCAGCGGTAGGTGCGGTCGCCGTAGAACTGGGTCTCCGGCTCGGCGACGATCACCGCTCCGACGGCGCGGGCCCGTTCGCAGTGGGCGTCGATCGTATCCTGGGTGTCTTCCAGCTGGACATGGACCGTCTGGGTCATCAGGCCGCCGATCGAGGCCGGGCTCTTGTGTTCCGCCGTCCACTCGTTGCCGACCATGACCGTGCCGGTGCCGAAGCGCATCTCGCTATGGCCGACATTTCCCTCATCGTCCTCGATCAGCAGGATGATCTCGAACCCGAAGGCGTCCTCCAGGAACTTCAGGGCCGCGCGCGCATCCTTGTAGACCACGGCGGAGGTGAGGGCAGGGCGTTTCCAGGCCACGGCGATGACTCCTGTTGTCGTTTGGGTTAATATTTCACCCAAAACGCAACTAAGTCAATGTCTATCGCAATACGCCGCTCGGCAGCCGCCCATCCCCTTTCACCGGCGTCACTCCGACCAGCCGCGCCAACAGGACATAGACATCGACGTTGTCGAAGGTCCCGACTGTCGCGCCCGACCGCACGCCCGGCCCCCAGGCCAGGAACAGGGCCCGCATCTCGATGGCCGCGTTGTCATAGCCGTGCGCGCCGGTCATCTTCGTGGACGGCGGCCGCCGTGCCACCCCGGCCGTGTCGCTGATGAGCCAGCCGATGTCGGCCATGCAGACGATGGCCGGCACGCGGGCGTTGGTCCCGTAGGCCAGCCGCTTTGGCACATCGGCCTTGCGCCAGCAGGTCATGTGGTCGTGCTTCTTCAGGAGCAGCGCCTCACCCCGCGCCTCCTGGCCCGGCAGAAGATTGAAGCCGGCCGCCGGCCCGCCGGAGACCAGCTTCACGGCGCCTGGATCGGCGGCGTCGACGACGATCACCTGGCCGGGCGGGACCGGGGCCATGCCGTGGTCGGCGACGATGACGAGGTTGACCCTGCCGTCCAGGCCCCGCGCCTTCAATCCATCGAGCAGACGGGAAAGCGCGGTATCCACATCCTTGACCGCCGCCATGACCTCCGGCGTCCCCGGCGCGAAGCCGTGCCCGGCGGTATCGACGACGTCGAAATACAGGGTCGCGAACCCGGGCGTGAAACCCGGCTCGTCCAGCCATCCCAGCAGCACATCGACCCGTTGGGCAGAGGGCATGTCATGATCGAACTTCGACCAGCGGGTCGGCCGCACGCCCTGGATAGCTGCTTCCGAGCCCGGCCAGAACATGGTGCCGGTCTTGATGCCCGCGTTCTCGGCCGTCACCCACAGGGGCTCGGCCTGGTCCCACCAGCGCCGGTCGGTCACCGCCTCGGCCTTGCCCAGGCTGAAGGTTCCCAGCACCGGCACGTCCATGTTGTTGTTGACGATGCCGTGGTGGTCCGGCCGCTTGCCGGTCACCAGGGTGTAGTGGTTGGGGAAGGTCAGCGACGGATAGGAGGGCCGCATGCCTCCCGACGCCACAACGCCTTCGGCCGCCAGCCGCGACAGGGTGGGGGCGTCCTTGACGGTCAGGTAGTCGGGTCGGAAGCCGTCGATCGAGACCAGGATGGTCATGGGCCGGGGCCCTGGCTGCCGCGCCGGGGCGGTCGCGCAGGCGCTGACCACCAGGACGGCGATGACCGCCATCCAAACCTTCAAACGCCCCATGCTCAGCCCTCCTTGGCGACTCTATGGTCAGCGGCCATAGTCGCCCCTCACGACAGGCCGATGATGGCTTGGGAGCGTCCATGAGTTTCGCCCTCCAGGCCATCGGCCTCAGCAAGACGTTCGGGTCCGGCGCCGGCGCGGTCAAGGCGCTCGACGACTTCAGCCTGGAGATTCCGCGCGGCGGGGTTTTCGGCGTTCTGGGCCCCAACGGCGCCGGCAAATCGACCCTGTTCCGCCTGGCGCTGGGCCTGATCAAGCCCACGGCCGGCGAGGTGCGGCTGCTCGAACAGCCGGCTGGCGATCCGGCCGCCCTGCGCCGCATCGGCTCGATGATCGAGACGCCGCGCTTCCATCCCTACCTGACCGCCCGCGAGACGCTGGCCATGCTCAGCGCCCAGAGCGGCGTGGCTTCGCCCGACATCACCGGCTGGCTGGAGCGGGTCGGCATCGCCGAGGCCGCCGATCGCAAGACCAAGGGCTTCTCGGTCGGCATGAAGCAGCGGCTGGGCCTGGCCGCCGCCCTGATCACCCGGCCCGAGGCGGTGATCCTCGACGAGCCGACCAGCGGCATGGACCCGTCCGGCATCCTCGAGATCCGCGCCCTGATCCGCGAACTGGCCAACCGCGACGGCGTCACCGTCATCCTTGCGAGCCACCAGCTGGACGAGGTCCAGCGGGTCTGCAACCGGGTCGCCTTCCTGGCCAAGGGCAGGCTGACCGCCATCGAGGACCTCAGCCAGACCGAGGAACAGCTGCGCATCCTGGCCACGCCCCAGGCCGCCGTGCTCGACATCCTCGGCAAGCGCGGAACCGCCGACGGCGGTTACGTGCTGGCCGCCATCACCCGCGCCGAGGCGCCAGACCTGATCCGCGCCCTGGCCACCCGGGGCATCGACATCGTCGAGGCCCGCTGGGTCAGCGGCGATCTGGAACGGGCCTATCTCGTTCATACGGGGACTTGAGACCCATGCTGATGGACGCCTTCAACGCCGAGCGCTTCCGCATGGTGCGGGACCGCGGCGCTATGTTCTGGGGGGTGATCTTCCCGGCCCTGTTCACCTTTGGCCTGGCCTTCCTCGAGACCCTGCTGGGCCTGCTGGTCAAGGGCGCGCCACCGACCACCAAGACCCTGAATCTGGCGCAGGCGGTTCTCCACGGCTTCAACTGGGCCAATGCCTTCCCGATCCAGCTGTTTGTCCTGCTGGGGGTCAGCGCCATGTTCGCGGCCGACTATCGCTGGGAAACCTGGCGGCTGCAGACGCCGAGAAACAGCCGCGCCAACCTGATCCTCGCGAAGTTCATGGCCTACGCTCTCCTGGCCCTGGTCGCCCTGCTGCTGCTGGCCCTGGCCTCGGTGTTGGCCATCCTGCTGCGCGGCGTCCTGCTGGGCATGCCCTTCGCGCAGTTCGGCCAGGGCGTGACGCCGATCCTGCTGCTGCGCGGCCTGGCGGCCGGCTGGCTGGAGCTGATGGTGGTGGGGTCGATGGCGGCGTTGATCGCCATTGTGACCCGGTCGAACATGGCCGGGCTGCTGATCCCGGTCTTCATCTCGGCCGCCCAGTACATCGGCCTGGCCATCAAGCAGATCCATCCGGGCGTCGCCACGCCCGACCTTATCCTGGCTTTCCCCAACCTGGCCGCCCAGGTCCTGCGCGGCGACGCCCTGCCGCTGCACGAGCCGGGCAACTCCCTGTGGGCCCTGCTGGGGCTGACTTTCTGGGCCGTGCTGTTCGCCGTCGGGACCCTTGTGCTGTTCCGTCGCCAGGAACTCACCCGCGAGTAGCATTCCATTAAGCATGACAGTGAGAGTCTACGGGCGTTATCGCGTTCCAGGACTTCGTTCAGCGCATGCTCGCGCGTATCCGCCCCTACCTGCCGACGATCACCCTTCTGGGGCTGATCGTGTATTTCGTGTTCCACGGTCTTACCGGGGAGCTCGGCTGGCTGTTGTCCAATCAACGGCGCGCGGAACAGACGCAGTTACACGAAAAGCTGAAGCTGACCCGGCAGGAGAGGATGGACCTCGAAGCCCGGGCTCGGCTACTACGCGATGGCAGCCTTTCGCGGGACCTTTTGGAAGAACGCGCGCGTTCAGTCCTAGGCTTCGCGGACCCAAGGGATTATGTGATCCGTCTGCAGCCCTGATCCGGGTCGATCTTTTCGCCCTGGCTCATGGTCCAGGGAAGGAAAAGGCCGCCGTGATAACGGTTCTGGGAGAAATGCATGGCGCGGGCGACTAAGGCCAAGATATCGGGCAAGGGTTCTGACACCGGTGTCACGACCTCTGGCGGTTCGAGCCGCGAGACGCTGCTGAAATACTACAAGGACATGCTGCTGATCCGCCGCTTCGAGGAGCGGGCCGGCCAGCTGTACGGCATGGGCCTGATCGGCGGCTTCTGCCACCTCTACATCGGCCAGGAAGCCATCGCCGTCGGCATGGAAGCCATCCGCGTGAAGGGCGACCAGATCATCACCGGCTACCGCGACCACGGCCATATGCTGGCCGCCGGCATGGACGCGCGCGAAGTCATGGCCGAACTGACCGGTCGGGCCGGCGGCTCGTCCAAGGGCAAGGGCGGCTCGATGCACATGTTCTCGACCGAGGCCGGCTTCTATGGCGGCCACGGCATCGTCGGCGCCCAGGTCAGCCTGGGCACGGGCCTGGCGCTGGCCAACAAGTACAAGGCCAACGGCAACGTCGCCTTCGCCTACTTCGGCGACGGCGCGGCCAACCAGGGCCAGGTCTACGAGAGCTTCAACATGGCTCAGCTCTGGGACCTGCCGGTCGTCTACATGATCGAGAACAACCAGTACGCCATGGGCACCTCGATCGAGCGCTCGGCGTCGGAAACCCACCTGCACAAGCGCGGCATCTCCTTCCGTATCCCCGGCGAGGAAGTCGACGGCATGGATGTCGAGGCGGTCGCCGAGGCCGGCGCCCGCGCCGCCGAGCACGCCCGCAGCGGCAAGGGCCCCTACATCCTCGAGATGAAGACCTACCGCTACCGCGGCCACTCGATGAGCGACCCGGCCAAATACCGCACCAAGGAGGAGGTGGACGAGGTCAAGAAGACCCGCGACCCCATCGACCACCTGCGCGAAAAGCTGGACGCCGCCAAGGTGACCGAGGACGAGCTGAAGACAATCGACGCGGAGGTGAAGCGCATCGTCGCCGAGGCCGCCGAATTCGCCCGCACCTCGCCCGAGCCGGACGCTTCCGAACTCTACACCGACGTCTACCTGGAGGCGGCCGAGTAATGACCGATATCCTCATGCCCGCCCTGTCTCCGACCATGGAGGAGGGCACCCTCGCCAAGTGGCACGTCAAGAAGGGCGACACGGTCAAGGCCGGCGACGTCATCGCCGAGATCGAGACCGACAAGGCGACCATGGAGGTCGAGGCCGTCGATGAAGGCGTGATCGCCGACATCCTGGTCGAGGCCGGCGCCGAGAACGTCAAGGTCAACACCCCCATCGCCCGCCTGGAAGGCGAGGAGGGCGCTTCACCTGCGCCCGCGCCGGCCGAGGCGCCGAAGGAAGCGCCGAAGCAGGAAGCCGCCGGTGATCCGGAGAAGGCCCCGCCCGAAACCGCCAAGGCCCAGCCGGAAGGCGAGGGGCCCGCGCCCGTCACGCCCAAGGTCGAGCTGAAGGATCCCGAGATCCCGGCTGGCGCGAAGATGGTGAAGATCACCGTCCGCGACGCCCTGCGCGACGCCATGGCCGAAGAGATGCGCCGCGACGACACGGTCTTCCTGATGGGCGAGGAAGTCGCCCAGTACCAGGGGGCCTACAAGGTCTCCCGCGAACTGCTCCAGGAGTTCGGCGACCGCCGCGTCATCGACACCCCGATCACCGAGCATGGCTTCGCCGGCCTTGGCGTCGGCGCGGCGATGGCCGGCCTCAAGCCCATCGTCGAGTTCATGACCTGGAACTTCGCGATGCAGGCCATCGACCAGATCATCAACTCGGCCGCCAAGACGCTCTACATGTCGGGCGGCCAGATCAAGTCGTCGATCGTCTTCCGCGGCCCCAACGGCGCGGCCGCCCGCGTCGGCGCCCAGCACAGCCAGGACTACAGCGCCTGGTACGGCCAGATCCCCGGCCTCAAGGTCGTCGCGCCCTACGACGCCGCCGACGCCAAGGGCCTGCTGAAAGCCGCCATCCGCGATCCCAACCCCGTCGTCTTCCTCGAGCATGAGATGATGTACGGCGTCGAGTTCGACATCCCCGATGTCGAGGACTGGATCGTGCCGATCGGCAAGGCCAAGATCCGCCGCGAAGGCTCGGGCGTCACCATCACCGCCCACAGCCGCATGGTCGGTCTGGCGCTGAAGGCCGCCGAGGAACTGGCCGCCGAGGGCATCGAGGCCGAGGTCATCGACCTGCGCACTATCCGCCCGCTCGACCATGAAACCATCGTCGAGAGCGTCAAGAAGACCAACCGCATCGTCTGCGTCGAGGAAGGCTGGGGCCCGATGGGCGTCGGCGCCGAGATCGTCGCCCGGGTGATCGAGCACGCCTTCGACTACCTCGACGCCCCGCCGCTGCGCGTCCACCAGGAAGACGTGCCGCTGCCTTACGCCGCAAACCTTGAGGCCCTGTCGCTGCCGTCGGTCGAGAAGATCGTCAAGGCGGCCAAGGCGGTGAGCTACAAGTGACGAGTGCGCTCCAGGCATGGGAGGACCACTACCGTCCCCTCCTGGGGCGACGGTTGATGTCGCTCAGCTTCATGCCGCTTGCGTCAGGCGATACCCCGCAGGTGGTCGAGGCCCTCAAGAGCTCTCCGATCTGGTTTTCCGGCGCGGTGCGGCTGGACTTCGAGGGGGCTGATCCAACCTACCTGACCTGGACGGCCGCTCTGGATGGCTACCAGCTGGCGCCGTTCGCGGACATCACTCCCCAGTGGCATCCGTTCACGCTGGACAACGTTCATGCGTCGTTCGAGGGGCCTTGGGAAGACCTGCGGAATCGGATGCTGGATGGCGTGAGCGTCTTTACGATGCCGGACATTCCCGATCAGAGCGCCGTCGCCGCCGAGTTCCGGTTATCATCTGAGGGGTCTGCCACCCGCAGCCTGTGGATCGGCACGTCCCACGAAGATCAGCCCTGCGACGGGGACGATCTGATCGTTTCGGTCGACATCGCCCTCTCTGGTTCCGAGCCGATGGTTGGCCTGGGGCAGATTCAATGACCGCGATGTCCTGGCATGCTGGCGGCTGCCACTGCGGCGCCGTGCGTTTCGAGGCGGCCATGCCGGCCGTTGTCGAGGCGCAGAGCTGCAATTGCTCGATGTGCCAGAAAGTCGGCTTCGTGCATGTCATCGTGCCGGAAAGCCGCTTCCGTCTGACCAGCGGCGCCGACGCCATCACGACCTACACATTCAATACCGGCGTGGCGCAGCACACCTTCTGCAAGGTCTGCGGCGTCAAGGCCTTCTACCGCCCGCGCTCCAACCCGGACGGCTGGTCGGTCAACGCCCGCTGCCTGGACGACCTCTCCGGCATCGACCTGCGCATTGAAGCCTTCGACGGCCAGAACTGGGAGGCGCACGGCGCGTCCCTGGCCCACCTCAGCCATGAGAGCGCCCATGCCTGAGATCACCTTCGACGACTTCCTGAAGGTCGACATCCGGGTCGGCGAGGTGATCGCCGCCGAGCCCTTCCCCGAGGCCCGCAAGCCGGCCATCAAGCTGCGCATCGACTTCGGCGGCGATATCGGCGTCAAGAAGTCTTCGGCCCAGATCGTCAGGAACCATCCGCCTGAAAGCCTGATCGGCCGCCAGGTGCTGGCGGTGGTCAACTTCCCGCCGCGCCAGATCGGGCCCTTCATGTCCGAGGTCCTGACCCTCGGCGTGCCCGACACCGACGGCGAGGTCATGCTGATCGGCCCCGACCGCCCCGTCCCCATCGGCGGAAGGCTCTACTGATGCGCCTTTCCCAGTTCCAAAGCAGAGCCAACAACGAGCCGCGCCATGTCCATTGAAATCCTGATGCCCGCCCTGTCGCCGACCATGGAGGAAGGCTCGCTGGCCAAGTGGCATGTGAAACCCGGCGACACGGTGAAGGCCGGCGACGTCATTGCCGAGATCGAGACTGACAAGGCGACCATGGAGGTCGAGGCCGTCGACGAGGGCGTCATCGAGGCCCTGCTGGTCGATGCCGGAACCGAAGGCGTCAAGGTCAATACCCCCATCGCCCGCATGGCCGGGGAGGGCGAAGCCCCCGCGCCGGCTCCGAAGACCGAAACGCCCAAGGCCGAGGCGCCCAAGGAAGTCCCCAAGGCTGAAGCGCCGCCGCCGCCCGCCGCGCCTGTCCAGGCCGCCGGCGAGACCGGCGCCACCACCAAGGCTCCTGCCCCCGCGCCGGCCAGCGCGTCCGGCGACCGGGTCATGGCCTCGCCCCTGGCCCGTCGCCTGGCCCAGGCCGCCGGTCTCGACCTCGCGACCGTCAAGGGCAGCGGCCCGCATGGCCGGGTGATCAAGGCCGACGTCGACGCCGCCCGTGGCAAGGCGCCCACCGCCGCCCCGACGGCTGCGCCCGGCGCACCTGCCGCAGCCTCCGCCGCCCCGCGTCAGGCCCAGACCCTGGCCCAACTTGGAATCCCAGAGGGCACCTACGACCTCGTCCCGCTCGACGGCATGCGCAAGACCATCGCCCGCCGGATGACCGACAGCTTCCGCGACATTCCCCACTTCCCGCTGACCATCGACCTGGAGATCGACGGCCTGCTGGCCGCGCGGTCCAAAATCAACGCCATGCTGGAAAAGGACGGCGTCAAGGTCTCGGTCAATGACCTCGTCATCAAGGCCGTCGCCGTCGCCCTCAAGCGGGTGCCGGAAGCCAACGCCAGCTACAGCCCCGAGGGGCTGGCCATGCATCACCACGCCGACATCGCCATGGCCGTGGCCATCGACGGCGGCCTGATCACCCCGATCATCCGCAAGGCCGACACCAAGGGCCTCGCCCAGATCGCCACCGAGGCCAAGGACCTGGCCGGCCGGGCCCGCGACCGCAAGCTGAAGCCCGAGGAATTCCAGGGCGGCACCTTCTCGGTCTCCAACCTCGGCATGATGGGCATCAAGTCCTTCGCCTCGATCATCAACGAGCCGCAGGGCTGCATCATGAGCGTCGGGGCCGGCGAACAGCGGCCGGTGGTCAAGAACGGCCAGCTGGCCATCGCCACCGTCATGACCGTCACCCTGACCTGCGACCACCGCGTCGTCGATGGAGCCATCGGCGCCCGCTTCCTGCAGGTGTTCAGGTCGCTGATCGAAGACCCGCTGACGATGATCGTTTGATCGGCCGTCCGAAGCGTACCTGAATTCTTGGAGTAATCCCGTGAGCGATTTCGACCTCATCGTCATCGGCGCCGGCCCCGGCGGCTATGTGGCGGCCATCCGCGCCAGCCAGCTCGGCCTGAAGACGGCCATCGTCGAGCGGGAAAACCTGGGCGGCATCTGCCTCAACTGGGGCTGCATCCCGACCAAGGCCCTGCTCAAGAGCGGCGAGGTCTATGAACAGCTGAGCCATCTGGAGGCCTACGGCCTGTCGGTCAGCGGCCGGTCGTTCGACTTCGGCAAGGTGGTCGAGCGCTCGCGCGGCGTCGCCAAACAGCTGACCGCCGGCGTCGCCTTCCTGATGAAGAAGCACAAGATCGAGGTCATCGAAGGGGCGGCGAAACTCGAGAAGGCCGCCGGCGCCCCCAAGGTCGTCGTCGCCCTCAAAGCCGGCGGCAGCCGCACGGTCACCGCCAAATCGGTCATCCTCGCCACCGGCGCGCGGGCCCGCACCATCCCGGCCATCGGCGCCGTTCCGGATGGCAAGGCCATCTGGACCTACCGCGAGGCCCTGACCCCCAAGACCTGCCCCAAGAGCCTGGTGGTCATCGGCTCGGGCGCCATCGGCATCGAGTTCGCCAGCTTCTACCGCGCCCTCGGGGCCGAGGTGACGGTGATCGAGGCCGTCGACCGGATCATGCCGGTCGAGGACGAGGAGATTTCCAAGGCCGCCCAGAAGGCCTTTGAAAAGCGCGGCATCAAGTTCCGCATCGGCGCCAAGGTCTCCAAGGTCGCCGCGACCAAAGCCGGCGTCAGCGTCGCCATCGAGGCGGGCGGCAAGGCCGAGACGCTGGAGGCCGAGGTCTGCATCGTCGCCGTCGGCATCGCCGCCAACACCGAGGATATGGGCCTCGAAGCCCTGGGCCTGAAACTCGATCGCGGCCACGTCGTCGCCGACAGCCACGGCGGCACCAATGTCCCCGGCCTCTACGCCATCGGCGATGTCGCCGGCGCCCCCTGGCTGGCCCACAAGGCGATGCATGACGGCGTCCACTGCGTCGAGCACATCGCCGGGGTGAAGACCCCGACGCTCACCGCCCCGGTGCCCGGCTGCACCTACGCCAACCCGCAGGTCGCGTCGGTGGGCCTGACGGAAGCAGCGGCGAAGGCTACGGGCTATGAGCTCAAGGTCGGCCGCTTCCCCTTCAAGGTGAACGGCAAGGCCATCGCCGCCAGCGAGACCGAGGGTTTCGTCAAGACGGTGTTCGACGCGAAGACCGGCGCCCTGCTCGGCGCCCACATGATCGGCCACGAGGTCACGGAGATGATCCAAGGCTACACCATCGCCATGACCATGGAAGGCACCGAGGAAGATCTGTTCGCCACCGTCTTCCCGCACCCGACTATGAGCGAGGCCATGCACGAGGCGGCCCTCGAAGCCTTCGGCAAGCCGCTGCACATCTAGCAGGGGACGGGTTGTCCGCATCCCCATCGTCGCCCGGTGAACGCCGATGGATCCCGGCCAACCTGTCCCCGACAGGCCACCGTGGACCATCGGGGACAGGTTGCCCGTCGGGCCCTGGCGCCAATCTTCACGCTCGCGGCGCGGGCAACCCGTCCCCACCGGAGAAGCCATGATCCGCAAGGCAGTCCCCGCCGACCGCGCGGCGCTGGTGGCGCTGATGCAGACGAGCAACGGCTACGAGACCCCGGCGGCCCGGGCGATGATCGCTGAGTTCGTGCCGCGCTGGGCCTTCACCGAGACCGACGAGGTCTGGCTGGACGAGGAGGCGGGTGAGACGCTCGGCTTCCATCAGTTGATCCCGCACGACGGGACAGTCTGGGAACTGGACCTCTTCTTCACGGCCAACGCCGCCCAGGGCAAAGGCGTCGGCCGGCGGCTGTTCGAGCAGATGGCGGAGCGGGCGAGGGCGCTCGGCGCGACGGCGGTGGTGATCAGCTCGAACCCGAAGGCGGCGGAATTCTACCGCCGGATGGGGGCGTTGGACGTCGGTGTGTCGCCGCCGGTCGGCGAAATTACCTGGGAACGGCCGAAGCTGCGGCTGAACCTCTAGCTCCGCACCTTCACGAACGACCCCGGCGCATCCTCCAGCGGCTTGCCGAGCGGCCCGTTGGTCGGGTCACGCGCCGGGACCATGTCGCCCGACCGCTCGTTCAGCCAGGCCGCCCAGTGCGGCCACCAGCTGCCCGGATGCTCGACCGCCCCGGCCACCCATTCCTCGACCGTCGCCGGCAGGGCGGCGTTGGTCCAGTGCTGGTATTTCTTGGCGTCCGGATGGTTGATCACCCCGGCGATATGCCCCGACCCCGCCATGGTGAAGGTCACCGGTCCGCCGAACAGCTTTGCCCCGCGATAGATGCTGCGGAACGGCGCGATATGGTCCTCGCGGCTCGACTGCACATAGATCGGCGTCTTCACCTTCGACAGATCAAGCTTCACCCCCGCCAGGGTCAGCTTGCCCTCGGCCAGGGCATTGTCCTTGTAGAAGTTGCGCAGATAGAACAGGTGCAGCGCCTTGGGCATCCGCGTCTGGTCGCTGTTCCAGAACAGCAGGTCGAAGGGCTTGGGCTCCTTGCCCATCAGGTAGTTGTTGACGAAGAACGACCAGATCAGGTCGTTGCCCCGCAGGGCGTTGAAGGTATCGGCCATCGACTTGCCGGGCAGGAAGCCGCCCGCCTTGTCCATCTGCGCCTCGATGTCCTTCAGCCAGCCCTCATCGACGAACAGGCGCAGGTCGCCGGCCTCGGCGAAGTCCTGCTGGGCCGCGAAGAAGGTGGCCGAATTGATCCGTTTGTCGCCCTTGGCCGCCATGTGGGCCAGGGCGCAGGACAGCAGGGTGCCGCCGATGCAGTAGCCGACGGTGTTCACGCGGGTCGTCCCGCACTGCTTCATCACCTGGGCGGTGGCGTCATAGATGCCCTCGACCAGATAGTCCTCGAAGGTCTTGGCCGCGAGGGTCTCGTCAGGGTTCACCCAGCTGGTGACGAACACCGTGAACCCCTGGCCGGTCAGCCAGCGGATCAGGCTGTTATCGGGCCGAAGATCGGTGATGTAGAACTTGTTGATCCACGGCGTGAACAGCAGCAGCGGGATCTCCCGCACCTGATCCGTCGTCGGATTGAACTGCAAGAGCTGCAGGATGTCGTTCTGGTAGACCACCTTGCCCGGCGCGGTGGCGACGTTCTCGCCGACCACGAACTCCTCCATGTCGGTCTGGCTGATCGACAGCTGGCCGCCGCCCCGGGCCAGGTCCTCAGCGAACTGGTCCATGCCCCGCACCAGGCTCTCGCCGCCGGTCGCCACCACCTCGCGCAGGGCGGCCGGGTTGCTCATCAGGAAGTTGGAGGGGCTGACCGCGTCGGTCAGCATCTTCATGAAGAACTCGACCCGCCGCTTCTCCAGCGGATCGACCCCCTCGACATCGGCGACCAGGCTGTTCAGCCAGTTCGAGGTCAGCAGGTAGGACTGCTTCATCACGTCGAACAGCGGATGCGCGCCCCAGTCGGGATCGTTGAACCGCTTGTCGCCCTTGGCCGGCACCACGGTCGGTTCGACCGTCTCGCCGCCCATCCGCTTGGCGGTGTTCTGCCAGAGGTCGAGATAGCGTGAGAACAGATCGGCCTGGGCCCGCAGCATGCGGTCAGGCTCGGATGCCAGCTTGCCCATCACCTGGGTGAGGGCCGGTCCGACGTGGAAGGGATCGGTGTTCAGCGCCGCCGGGGCGTCGGCCTGGCGCAGGGCGGCCTCGGCGATGGCCCCTTGGGCGGTGATCGCCGCCCGGGCCAGATTCGCCGACAGCTTCTCGAACTGCTCACGCTGTTCCTTCGGAATGAAGCCGGCGGGATCGGGGATCGGCGAAAACTTCGGCGCCTCCGGCGCGCTCGATTTTGGGTGCGGGGAGGGGGCCGTCGCCGCCTGGGCCGCCTCGGTGCGATCGGCCGGCGCGGCCTTGTCGGCCTTCGGGGCCGCCTTCGCCTTGGTCGCTTTCGGGGCCTTGGCGGCCGTCTTCGGCTTGGTCGCCTTGCGGGTCGGGGCCTTGGCTTCACCGGCCATGCATCAATTCCTCACCTGGAAGGGCGTGGGGTCGCCCTTTCGCTTGCCGCAATCATCGCATATGACCGGACTTGAGATGAACGGCCAAGCCCGCATTCCGTTGTCGCGCCTCTTCAGCGCTTCTGTCCTGCTCCTGGGCAGCCTGTCGCTTGCCGCCTGCGTGTCGCCCTCGGGCCGCCAGGTGTTCGCCGAGGTCCCGGTCAACCCCACCTCGCCGGCCAAGGCCCAGATCGAGGCCGTCCTCGCCCAGCCGGCCGGGGATTTCCCAAGCTTCGCCTCCATCCCGGCCCCGCCGGCCGACCTGCCGACTCCCGAAGGCGTCAAGGCCCAGGTTCAGGCGCAGCAGGCTGAGGCGGCGACCATCGTCAACAGCAGCGGCCCGGAAACCTGGTACCTGCAGGCCGACGACGCCTTCGTCGCGCGCGCCCGGGCGGACGCCAGGGTCGACAGCGTCCAGGCCCCGACCGAAGCCGACATCGCCGAATCGCAGGCCTTCGTCGCCGCCGCCAAGGCGCGAGCTAAGGCGCCCCCGAAGCCGAAGTAGGAAACTACGGGCGTCGGGGGCATAATCTTCCAAGAGCCTGCTTGGTACGGGCCCCTCCGTGGGCTATCCATGCGCGACTTCCGCTCCCACGCGCCGATCTGCGGCGACGAGCCCCAATGACAACCGATTTCCACCGTATTCGCCGCCTGCCGCCCTACGTCTTCGAAGAGGTCAACCGCATCAAGGCCCGCCTGCGCGGCCAGGGCGTCGACATCATCGACTTCGGCATGGGCAACCCCGACATGCCGACGCCGAAACACATCGTCGACAAGCTGGTCGAAACCGCCCGCGATCCCAAGTCCGGCCGCTACAGCGCCTCCAAGGGCATCATCGGCCTGCGCCGGGCCATGGCCGGCTATTACGACCGCCGCTACGGGGTGAAGCTGAACCCCGACACCGAGGTCATTGCCACCCTTGGCTCCAAGGAAGGCTTCGCCAACCTTGCCAACGCGCTCACGGCGCCCGGCGACGTCATCATCTGTCCCAACCCCGCCTATCCGATCCACGCCTTCGGCTTCATCATGGCCGGCGGGGTGATCCGCCATGTGCCCGCGCTGTCGCCGGAAGAGTACCTGTCGGGCGTCTCCAGGGCGGTGAAGAACTCCGTCCCGCCGCCGACCGTGCTGATCCTCAGCTACCCGTCCAACCCGACGGCGCAATGGGTCGACCTCGACTTCTACCGCGAAGCCGTCGCCCTGGCGAAGAAGCACGACCTGCTGGTCATCAGCGACGTCGCCTATTCCGAGATCTACTTCGACGACAACCCGCCGCCCTCGGTGCTGCAGGTCGAGGGCGCCAAGGACTGCGCCGTCGAGGTCAACAGCCTGTCGAAGACCTACGCCATGGCCGGCTGGCGCGTCGGCATGGTGGTCGGCAACGAGCGCATGTGCGCCGCCCTGGCCCGGGTGAAGTCCTATCTCGACTACGGCGCCTTCACGCCGATCCAGGTCGCCGCCGCCGCCGCCCTCAACGGCCCGCAGGATTGCGTCGACGAGATCCGCGCCATCTACAAGTCGCGCCGCGACGTGCTGGTCAAGTCGATGGCCCAGGCCGGCTGGGACATCCCCAGCCCGCCCGCCTCGATGTTCGCCTGGGCTCCGATCCCCGAGCAGTACAGGGAGGCCGGCTCCATGCTGTTCGCCAAGCTGCTGGTAGAGGAAGCCGGCGTCGCCGTGGCCCCGGGTTCGGGCTTTGGCGAATACGGCGAGGGCTATGTCCGCATCGGCCTGGTCGAGAACGAACAGCGCATCCGCCAGGCGGCCCGCAACGTGAAGAAGTTCCTGGCGAACTCTTCGGAAATCCTGGGCCGTGCACACAACGCACTGGCGGCTCAGTGATGCACTCGACAACCTCTTGGTCTCCCTTCTCCCCTCGCGGGAGAAGGTGTCGGCGAAGCCGACGGATGAGGGGGCTCCCCGCTCTCCGACCCAGCCTGTCGCCAACACCCCAGCGCGGCTTGAAGACCTATCGACCCCTCATCCGGCCCTTCGGGCCACCTTCTCCCGCAAGGGGAGAAGGGACCTCTCACGGCGGCTTCGGCCATTTTGGCCGCCTTCAAGTTTCGAGACTCTCCCAATGACCAAGAAAACCTGGCGCATCGGCGTCGCCGGCCTCGGCACCGTCGGCGGTGGCCTGCTTGAGTTCCTCGCTCAACGCCCTGACTTCGCCCCCGCCGGCGACCGCGCCGTCATCACCGCCGTCAGCGCCCGCAACCGCACGCGCCAGCGCCCGGTCGATATCTCCAGCCTGACCTGGTTCGACGATCCCGTCGCCCTGGCCAACGCCCCCGACATCGACATCTTCGTCGAGCTGGTCGGCGGCTCCGACGGCCCGGCCAAGGCCGCCGTCGAAGCGGCCCTCAAATCCGGCAAGCCCGTCGTCACCGCCAACAAGGCCCTGATCGCCGTCCACGGCGCCGAACTGGCCGCCCTGGCCGAGGCCGCCGGCGTGCCGCTGCTGTTCGAGGCCGCCGTCATGGGCGGCACCCCGGCGGTGAAGATGCTGCGCGAGGCCATGGTCGGCGACGACGTCTCGGCCCTGGCCGGCATCCTCAACGGCACCTGCAACTTCATCCTCAGCGAGATGGAGTCCAAGGGCCGCGCCTTCGCCGACGTGCTCAAGGACGCCCAGGCCATGGGCTATGCCGAGGCCGACCCGACCACCGACGTCGGCGGCTTCGACGCCGCCCACAAGATCTCCATCCTGGCCGCCCTGGCCTTCGGCTGCGCCCCCAACTTCGCCGCCGCCGAGATCGAGGGCATCGACGGCGTCGAGCAGCTCGACATCGCCATGGCCAAGGACCTCGGCTACCGCATCCGCCTGATCGCCTCGACCGAGCGCACCGACGACGGCGTCGCCGTCCGCGTCCACCCCAGCCTCGTCGCCTTCGGCCACCCCCTGGCCGAGACCCGCGGCGCCACCAACGCCCTGTTCATCGAAGGCGCCCGCATCGGCCGGATCTTCCTCCAGGGCCCCGGCGCCGGCGCCGGCCCGACCGCCGCCGCCGTCGCCGCCGACATCGCTGACGTCATGACCCACGCCAAGCGCCCGGTCTTCCAGGCCCCGGCCGGCCAGCTGCCCCCCTTCATCGCCGTCGCCCCCACCCGCCGGGTCGGCAAAGCCTACCTGCGCTTGCTGGTGAAGGATCAGCCGGGCGTCATCGCCGCCGTCTCCGAAACCCTGGCCGAATGCGGCGTCTCCATCGACAGCTTCCTGCAGAAGCCGGTGGAAGACGTCGGCGGCGTGCCCATCGTCCTGACCACGCACGCGGTGGCCGAGTCGGTGCTCACCGACGCCATCGACCGGCTGGAGCGCCTGCCGGTGGTGCTGGAACGGCCGAAGCTGCTGCGGATCGCGCGAATCTGATCAGGCCGGCCGTTGAGCGATTGCTCAGGCCCGGCTGAAAGCTCCATACTTTGACTGAGTGTGGACAAAGGACGGGGCGCGCACGACCGTGGTTCATTCGTCGGCGTGGAGTTAAGTCTATGGTACGCAAGGCGATCTGCTGCTGTGGCGCCACTTCGATTGAAGTGAGAGGCGAGCCGTCGCTGAACGGCGTCTGCCATTGCGATAACTGCAAGCGCCGGACGGGTTCCGCCTTCGGCTGGCAAGCCTACTTTCCAGACTCTCAGGTCGTTGCCATTGCCGGCGAGTTCTCCAGCCATAGGATCAGGACTGAGCAGGAGCGATCATTCTGCACGCAATGTGGGACCACGCTCTTCTGGAAATCGGCCTTCATGCCGGGTCAAACCGGCGTCGCGGCCGGTGCGTTCATTGATCCGCCGCTGCCAGAGCCCGGCCTTGAGGCCACGTCCCAGGGTCGCGTTGAATGGCTCGCCCTGGCGCCTCACCTCAAACGCCTGTCCTGAGGGGGAGGCCGCTTGGCCCCGGGCGACGGAGTTGGAACCGGCCCGCCCGCCACCCCCTGATATCGACCGGCCACCTCCGGCACATCGCCATCCACGCCGGTGAGCGGCCCCGAGAGAAACGCCGCCAGGATGTCCGCCGTCGCCTGCTGGGTTGCCGCCGGCCCGCGCCCGCCGCCCATCACCCGCGCCAGCAGCCAGCGGCCCGGCGGGGCGAAAAAGAACGGCGCATCGGTGAAGCTGTAGTGGTTGGCGCGCCCGATCTCGTAGTGGAAGGTCGGCCCGGTCATTCGGGCCAGCAGCCTGGCGTTGCCGTCCACGAACAGCTTGCTGTGGTGGGTCTCCGCCCGGTCGCTCTGCAGCAACAGGAAGGGTCGGGTGAGCCGGCGCTCCGGCAGGTCGCCATAGGGCGTGCCGTCGATGTTGGCGGCCGCCACGACGCGCGGGTCCTCGCTCATCGCCATGGCCGACGCCGCGCCGCCGAAGGAGTGGCCGATCACCGCCACCTTGGACACCTCGATCCGGCCGCCCCGCAGCCGCGGCGACAGCACCTCCGGCCGCGCCAGCTGGTCGATGACGAAGCGGATGTCTGCGGTCCGCAGGGCCTGCTGCTGGGGCATGTACTGGCGGCGGTCGGGCGGGAAGACTTCCCGCATCCCGACCACCCGGCCGTCCGGCAGCTGGGTCACCGCCGCCTCATAGGGATGGTCCAGCACGAAGACGACGAACCCCCGGCTGGCCAGGCGGCTCGCCAGCCCGGTGTAGACCGCCCGCGGCGCGCCGTAGCCCGGTGAGAAGATCACCACCGGCCAGGGGCGGTTCCTGGGCGCCAGCGGCGCGGCGGCCATGGCGTGGGTGTTGATCTGGCCATCGCGGCCCAGCATGAAGCCCGGCATGACGCTGACCTGCGCGGGCATTTGTCCGATGCCGTCGATGTAGGGCAGGCGGGCGCCGCCGTCTCGGCCGTTCGTCGGATACCAGGCCTGGGCGATCACGCCGCGCCGGTCGTTCGGATCGGCCGTATGCGGCTCGTCCCGCGAGGCGTCGGTCCAGCGATAGATCTCGGTCCCGACCCCGTACCGTCCGTCGGGCGCGGGCAACTTCGGAACGGCCGGCAGGATCCAGACGCCGAGACAGGCGGCGGCGACAGCAACCAGACCGAGGCGACCGGTCCAGCGCAACACCATCCCGGTCCGCACCGGCGGCAGGGCGCTCAGCGCCAGCAACAGCCAGGCCGGCAGGCTCTGCCAGGTGAAGCCGCAAAGCGCCCACTGACCCGCGGCCAGCAACAGGCCGAGGCCCACCCCGGCCCTGCGCAACCTCGGCCGGCAGCCCGGCGCGAACAGCCGCCACGCCGCCAGCGCCAGCACCATGGCCATCAGGATCAGATCGGGTATCAGCATCGCTTCACTCAGGCATGAAGCCGTTGCCCTAGCGATGTTCAGAGCGACGAGGAAGGCTGCCCTGCGCTCCCAGGGGGCCATGCATCGAAAGCAGATATCGACTGCACCCTTGGCCGTTCCCCGGGGCGCCTGGGTGAACCCTAGCGCTCCGCCTAACCTGCGTTTTCGACTTTCCGAACCTCGACCGCGCCCTCGTCGAACCCGTCCAGCAGCCGGGCATTGACGCCCATTTTGCCGAAGTCCTCCCCCAGCGTCTGCCAGTGCGTCCCGCAGCCGCAGACCGGGCAATGGTGGATGCCGATCATCCGATCGCCCCAGACATAGGCCGTCGTCTCGCCCGAAATCCGTACCTGCTCCGGCGGATAGTAGGCCACGCGCCATGCCGTCCGCCGGCAGAGCGAGCAGTTGCAGTCGGCAACCCATTCCGGCGGGCTCGGCAACTCGATCCGCACGGCGCCGCAATGACAGCTTCCATGAACGCTCATGGCGACAATCTTGCCGCCGGCCAGAACTGTCCGCAAGGTCGGGCGGACGCACCTTGACCCGCCCCCGCACGGCGCGAGGCTGGACGCCCGGCTCCGCGGCAGCCATCGTCGCGTCCATGCGACACGCAAGGGGAGGGCAGGGGTGATCAAGGCCAGTGCTGTTCTTCTTGTCGCCGCGCTCGCGATTCCCGGCGCCGCGCTGGCCGGTGACCTCGAGGGCCCGGCCCGGTTCTGCGGCTATTCCCCGATCATCGAGCTCAAGCGCGGCGAGTCGGTCACCACGCTTCAGGGCGGCATTCATGGCGGCCGCTTCCGCTGGGATGGACCGTTCGGCTCCATGACGGTCGATGGCATCGGCTGGGCCAGCAGGCCCCCCGGCCGCATCGTCGAACCGAGGGTCGGGGACAAGCCCGCTCGCTTCGCCGTTCGGCGCGACGACCGGGGCTACGTCATCGCCCTCTGGAACGGCGAGCACGGCGCCGCCTACTTCACCTCGCCGAGGCCCTTCACCGCCAAACAGCGCCACGCCATCGCCCGGGTCCGGCTGTTCAACGAGGGCGAGGATCCCGAAGGCTGCGACCTGCGCACCGTCTTTTTCTGGGGATGACCATACGCGTCCCGCTCGCCGCCGTCGTGCTGGCCCTCATCGGCGCGGCGCCGGCCGCCGAGGCCGCCAGGCATCGCCTTCCCGAGGGCTATCGCTGGGGGCGCTGCCTGTTGAAGGTGGGTGGCGAGACCCTGATCTCCGGGCCGTGCGGCTATGAGATCCGCAAGGGCGGCGAATTCACGATCAACGGCCCCAGGCAAATCTACGACGGCATCCACTATCCCGACGCCTCGGACTGCGGCGCCTGTGTTCAATCCAGAGACTACTGGGCCGTCGTCTACCGGGACAACGATGGAAGCTGGACCGGATACGGCAACTCTGACATCCGCGCGACGCATGGCGACATAGCCTACCGCACCCTCACCCGGAGCGGCGCCTGCTATGCCGGCGAGACCGATGCGGGACGGACCACCGATGGCTACGTCTATCCGGGCAAGCCCGTGCGAATCTGCCTTTGGCGCCGATAGGGTTGGCCATCGGACCGGCGCGATAGTCACCATGAATTCAAGAATCATCAGCCGACTGGTCTCCGAACAATGACCCCTGACAAAGCCGTCAGCCGTGGCGTCCTGGTCGTCAACGGCAGCGTCATGCTGGTGATGTTCGGCCTCCCGAGCCTGGTTTACGCAGCCGTCTTGTTGCTCGGCGTGGACAGCTCGTCAGCCGCGACTGTGGCAGTTCTGGCCTTCATGGTCTGCTGGCCGCTGGCCTGGCTCACTTGGTCGCTTCTCGTGCCTCGCTGGCGGCTCTGGGCCTACAGCCGGGTCGAGGACATCGATGAGCTCAAGGCGTACGGCGTGGCGGCGGGCCTCATCTGGCGCGAAGGTCACCTCTTCGAACGCACGGAAATCCGCACGCCGGACCAGCGAAGGCGCCTGCGCGAACTTGAGCAGGCCTGGGCGGCCAGGCGCCCCTAGGGACAGGCGTCAGCCGGGACGAGCCGGACATTGGCATGGCCCAGCGCCACCTCCCGCTGGGTGTCTGGCGTTTCCAGGGCGGCCAGCCCCTTGAATGTGGCTGGCCAGGTCGTGGGGCCGTTCTTCCGCTCCGTCTCCCGGACGGGCCCGTACAGACTGACCAGCATCAGGTTCTCAAGCGATGTCATGTCGCCGATCCAGGTGACGCCATGGCTGCCTTCGCCGGCGATGACCCCTTGCGCCGTGGCGCTGCGGCCGCCCTTGATCCACCAGCCGGGCGGAATTCGACAGACGGCCACAACGTCGACCCCCCAGGTATCGAAATTGAAGGCCGACACCCGCTCGCCTGGTCCCAGCGGAATGACGATGGAAGCGAGATAGGTCGTCGGCTTTGAGGTCGCCGCCGCCGGCTTTTGAACCTTCTCCGCCGGCGCCGGTGAGCAACTGGCGGCCAGGACGGCAACGGTGGTGGTGATGAAACGGCGCATCTGGCGGAAGCCTAGCTTTTGCGGCTCATTGAGTCGGCTGACCTTGCGACAAGGAAGTGGCGGAAGACGGACCCAGGTAACTGTTCGCCAAAAGTGGCTGTCACCATTCGGCCAGACTGTGGTCTCGGGAAATTGCCATGGTCTCGATGGACCGGATCCGCCGAAGAATCTCCCCTGATCGGAACCTTGGCTCAGCTAGCGGCCTGAATAGTCCTTCCGGAGAAGCATGGACATGGAGGATGGCGGGCGGTTGCCCGCGCCTTTGATGTTAGATGCAATTCTCGCTCCCTCCTCACGAAACTCATTGAGTCTCGTCTTCACATCTCCGATCCGGCCAGCATGCAGATTGAAACGAACAACGGTCCCAGGGAAGGAAGTTGGGTAGTCGCTTTTGGATTTCGGGCCCAAGTGAATAGAGTGATCGCCACTTGCAATGACGAAATTGCCGCCGCCGTTTCGCGCGAGCCTATTGGTCATGTAGAGGCCATATCCGGAGTTGTGCCATTCTGAATGGCGATCTCCCTTATGTGTTTTGCCTGATACTCCGGGCATGAGGCTCATATGCAAGGCCTCTCGATTCGAAAGTCCTCTGAAGTTGGGGTTTTCAGAAAGGCCCCGCCGGATACCCATTCCGAAATCCGCCATCGCAAATTCAACGCGGTTGCTCTTCGGCCAGTATTGAGCGCAATAATACAGTTCAATAGCACCACTATGCTCGAAGACGTTTCTCATAATCTCACGAATGGAGTACGAAAGTGCGTCATAAAGATCTTTATGCTCCTCGATGTCTCTCGAAAGAACTGCCGAAACATTGTCGGCGTGTCGTTGAACAAGATCTTGAATTGCAAGGAATTGATCACCAGAGGTGTCTTCAAGGCTCTCCCGGTTAATTCGCGTTATGGGTAAATAATTCTCGCTCGCGCGTGCTTCGCCTATCTGAAGACCATATTCTATTCCAGCCAGATCAAAGAAACCGCTACGTGCGGCATATTCAAGGCCCTTGTACCCCTTAATGTCGATCTTAAGGCTGGGGTTGGCTTTCTTAAGTAGTCTTAGCTTTGCCCCGACCAGCAACATCGAAAACGGCGCGAAAAAAGGCTTCTCGCCAAAGTCGACAGCAAAGCGGTCTCGAAGCGCGTAGTGGTCCATCTCTCGCGCGCCTTTGAGAAGGGTCTCAAGGTCGTGCTTTTCGAAGCTGACGCCGGGCGCTGACATGATGGCCCGACTTATAGCAGGTTGCGGCCGGATTCCACCGTGAGGTGCAACGATTGCCGAGGTTGCAGTTGCTCACCGACCCTTGGCTGTCGCCCTGGACGGGGTGAAAGCTAAGCAAAGTCGGCCAACAGGTCGTCCAGCTGCTCGAACTGCTCGGGCAAGCCCTCTTCCGCCCCGCGTTCGGCCTCCAGCGCCTCTTTGCTCGGAAACCGGTCGCAGTAGGTCAGCAGGCATTGCTCGCCCTGGTCCTCGAAGGTCACGGTGGTCACCGCGCCGTCCTCGCCTTCCTCGTTGGTCCAGACAAGCCGCGCGTCCGGGATCACCTCGAGGTATTTCCCGAAGAAGCTGAACGACGACGCCTCGTCCTGGCCGAAGGTCAGCCGATAGCCGCCGCCGGTGCGGACATCCATCTCGCAGGCCAGGATCGGCATCCCCAGCGATTTGGGCGACCACCAGCGCTTGAACAGCTCGGGCGTCGTCCAGGCCTTGAAGACGATGCGGGCCGGGGCGTTGAAGGTCCGCGTGACCACCAGCTCCGTGTCCGACGTCCGCTCAATCCTCGTGGGGCCGTTCTGGCCCGCCTGTGTCTCACCCATCGGTTCGCTCCCTCGTTTTGAGTTCTTCGACAATCGCGTCCAACGCCTCGAACCGGGCGTCCCAGACCTGCTGGCGTCCCTCGATCCAGGCCGCCTCTTCCGCCAGCCGCCGCTGGCCCAGCCGGCAGGTCCGCACCCGGCCGACCTTCCGGGTGGTGACCAGCCCGACCTCTTCCAGCACGCCGATGTGCTTTTTCATGCCGGTCAGGGTCATGCCGAACCGGTCGGCCAGGTCGGTGACGGAGGCATCCGCCCGCCCCAGCTGCTCCAGCACCCCACGCCGGGTGGCGTCGGAGAGGGCGGCGAACGAGGCGTCGAGGCGGGCTGAATTAAACTGAACCATATGGTTCAGTGTTTAGCGCGTTGTTTGCTGGCCTGCAAGGCAGCTTGGCGAAGATGAATATGTCTAGACATATCCAAATCGCCCCATATTGGGTCGATTGTCCGACCCACCAATCTGTAGGCGCCGCCGCTCACAAAGCGGCCCACATACCCCGCGCCGACGCCTACGCCGTGCCTACGCCCAAGCCCACATCCACAGGCATTGGACCAACATTCCGGCCACAGGATTTCAATCACTTAGCCGAAACCCCATGCCTCGACCCGCCGCGCCCGGGCTATAATGTAGTCCGCTTCGATAACCGGCCCCGGCGCGGCGCGGCCCAGTTGCCGCTCGCGCCGACTCCCGGCAATCGCTAAACCCCCCTGTGGCCTGCGTCAGACAGGCAAGGCCGGGAGACGCCTGCATGAGTTCCGATACCCTCGATCGCGGCCTGGTGCTCGACGCCGTGCGCGTCACCGAGGCCGCCGCCATCGCCTCCTGGGCCCTGGTCGGCCGCGGCGACGAGATGGCCGCCGACCAGGCCGCCGTCGACGCCATGCGCAACGCCCTCAACGATCTCCAGATCGAAGGCGTCATCGTCATCGGCGAGGGCGAGCGGGACGAGGCCCCGATGCTCTACATCGGCGAGACGGTCGGCAAGGGCGGTCCCCGCGTCGACATCGCCCTCGACCCCCTCGAAGGCACCAGCCTGACCGCCAAGGCCCAGGCCAACGCCCTGGCCGTCATGGCCTGGGCCCCGGCCGGGACCCTGCTCAACGCCCCCGACACCTACATGGACAAGATCGCCTGCGGGCCGGGCTATCCGGCCGGCATCCTCGATCTGGACCGCAGCCCGGCCGACAACGTCCTGGCCCTGGCGGCGGCCAAGGGCACGACCGCCGACCAGATCACGGTCTGCGTCCTCGACCGCCCGCGCCACGCCGAGATCATCGCCAGCCTGCGCTCGGTCGGGGCCCGGGTTTCTCTGATCCCCGACGGCGACGTGGCCGGGGTGATCAACACCGCCGACCCGGAAACCGGCATCGACCTCTACATCGGCGCCGGTGGAGCTCCAGAGGGCGTGCTGGCCTGCGCCGCCCTCAAATGCGTCGGCGGCCAGTTCCAGGGCCGGCTTCTGTTCCGCAACGCCGACGAACGGGCCCGGGCGGCGCGCCTCGGCATAACCGATCTCGACCGCAAGTACGACCTGGACGAGATCGTCCGGGCCGACGCCATCTTCGTGGCCACCGGCGTCACCAAGGGCGCGCTGCTCGACGGCGTCACCTACCGCAACGGCTTCGTCCACACCCATTCCCTGGTGATGAACAGCCACAGCCACACCGTGCGCGAAGTGCGGATGAAGCGGGCTCTGTAATGGCGGATGGGGCCGGCCCGCTCGATTTCCTCGGCGTCCGCAAGTCGCTGACCGGCCGCGTCTGGCGCCGCCGCGCCGCCGATGAGGGGATCACCCGCGAGCTGCAGCTGCGCCACGGCCTCAGCGAGCCCCTGGCCCGCGCCCTGGCCTCGCGCGGCATCGACGCGGACGGGGGAGGGGACTTCCTCAATCCGACGCTCAAGTCGCTGTTCCCCGACCCCTCGTCCTTCGCCGACATGGACCGCGCCGCCGGGATTCTCGTCGACGCCGCCGTCAGCGGCCGGGCCGTCACCGTCTTCGCCGACTACGATGTCGACGGAGCCTCCAGCGCCGCCCAGCTGGTCCGCTGGTTCCGGGCCATGGGCCGCGACCTGCCGGTCTATGTCCCCGACCGCATCCTCGAGGGCTACGGCCCCAGCCCCGCCGCCTTCCGCAAGATCAAGGACAGCGGCGCCGACCTGGTCATCACCGTCGACTGCGGCGCCGCCGCCCACGACGCCCTGCACGAGGCCGCCCGTATCGGCCTCGACGTCGTGGTCATCGACCACCACCTGATGCGCGGCGAGCCGCCGCCCGCCGCCGCCCTGGTCAATCCGAATCGTCCCGACGACACCTCCGGCCAGGGCCATCTCGCCGCCGCCGGCGTCGTCTTCGTCCTGCTCGCCGCCCTCAACCGCGAGGCCCGCAGGCGCGGCCTGTTCGAGGACCGCCCCGCCCCCAATGTGATGGACTGGCTGGATCTCGCCGCCATGGGCGCCTTCTGCGACGTCACCTCCCTGACCGGCTTCAACCGCGCCCTGGCGGCCCAGGGCCTGAAGGTCATGTCCGGCTGGCGCAACATCGGCCTGAAGGCCCTGCTCGACGTCGCCAAGAGCCAGGGGCCCGCCACGGCCTTCCACGCCGGCTTCATCCTGGGCCCCCGCATCAACGCCGGCGGCCGAATCGGTCGTGCAGACCTCGGGGCCCGCCTGCTCAGCACCGAGGACCCGGAAGAGGCCGCCGCCCTGGCCCAGGAACTCGACGCCCTCAACGCCTCCCGAAAGGAGGTCGAGAAGACCGTCATCGACGAGGCCGTCGCCTCGATCGAGAAGCAGAGCAACTTCGACCCGGACGCCCCGGTCATCGTCGCCGCCGGCGACGGCTGGCACCCGGGGGTGGTCGGCATCGCCGCCGGCCGCCTGCGCGAGCGCTATCGCAAGCCGGTGATCGTCATCGGCATCGACCGCCACGCCGACATCGGCAAGGGCTCGGGCCGTTCGCAGCCCGGCGTCAACCTTGGCCGCGCCGTGCAGTCCGCCTTCGACGAGGGCCTGCTGCTGGCGGGCGGCGGCCATGCCATGGCGGCCGGCCTAACCGTTCGTCCCGCCGCGATTCCCGAGCTGCGCGCCTACCTTTGCGAACAGCTGGCGGGCGAGATGATCGACGCCGCCGCCCAGGACGCCGTCGAGATCGACGCCCTGATCGCCCCCGGCGGCGCCACCCGCGCTCTGTGGACCGACTTCCAGCGCCTCGCCCCCTACGGCCCCGGCAATCCCGAGCCGCTGTTCGCCATTCCCGACGCCCGAATCGAGCGGCCGATCGCCATGCGCGGCGGCCATGTGCGGGTCACCCTGGTCGATTCGTCCGGCCAGCGGCTGAAGGCCGTCGCCTGGCGGGCCGGCGAGACCGAAATGGGCCAGCGGCTGCTGGCCGGCGGCGGCGGGCTGCACCTGGCCGGCAAGCTGAAACCCGACGATTGGCAGGGCCGCGAGGACGTCGAACTGGAGATCGAGGACGCCGCCGACCCGCGAATGGCGGTCGGCTGACTTTTCTCTTCCGGGCGGGGTTGCGCACCCCGGAAGGGTTGGCTATATCGCCGCTTCCTCGCCGCGCGCCCTTCGTCTATCGGTTAGGACCCCAGATTTTCAATCTGGTAAGAGGGGTTCGACTCCCCTAGGGCGTGCCACGAGGCCTTTCCCGCAGATTGAGTCCATTACCCCATACGGGTGCGACCGACTGTCGCGAATAAGTAGTCTTACGTACTCTAGCCGACATTCTGTGATTGACGGCTCACCTCACAGGAGAACATTGTTATTCCTGAGGCGCTTACCGACCTGTTTGCGGTAGGTGGGGGAGAGTGATGTCGAGTTTGGATGTGCATATCGAGGACCCGCACGAAGATGCGGTGAGGATCAGCGGCCGGATCAAGTGGTTTGATCTGGGCAAGGGCTACGGCTTCATCGTGCCCGATGACCCGGACATCACAGATCTCCGCGACGTGCTCCTGCACGTGACGTCGCTGCGCAATCTGGGCCGTGATTCGGTCCTTGAGGGATCGACCATCGTCTGCGACGCGGTCAAGCGGCCCAAGGGCTGGCAGGTGACCGACATCGTCGAGCTGGACGAGACCGCCGCCCCGCCGGCCGCCGACCGTCCGCGCCGCGTCGAGGAGCCGCGCCGCGACGGCCGCCTGGGCGCCAAGGAATCACGCCAGCGCGCCACTCTGGTCGTCGCCGACGGCCCGATGGAGCGCTGCAGCGTCAAATGGTTCAACCGCACCAAGGGCTACGGTTTCGTGGTGCGCGACAACGAGCCGGGCGATATCTTCGTCCATATCGAGACCCTGCGCCGCAGCGGCCTCGATGACCTGCAGCCCGGGGAAGCGGTCATGGTTCGCTTCGCCGAAGGGCCCAAGGGTCTGGTCGTGGCGCAGATCGAGGCCTCCTGAGCCTCGAGAGGTTCGGAGTACTTGGTTGACCCCAGCGTATCGCATCGGCCGCGCCCTGTTGCTGGCGGCGGCCCTGAGTTGTTCCGGTCTCGCCGCCTGCAAGGGCGAGCAGGCCAAGCCGGAGACCCTGATCTCGGCCCTCGAGCCGCTGACCGTCACCACGGCCAGCGGCCCGGTAAAGTTCCAGGTCGAGATCGCCGACGACGAGACCGAACGCCAGAACGGCCTGATGTGGCGCGAGAGCCTGGCTCCCGACCGCGGCATGCTGTTCGACTTCAAGGAAGAGGCCCAGCGCTCCTTCTGGATGAAGAACACCCTGATCCCGCTCGACATCCTCTACATCGCCGCCGACGGCACGGTCGTCTCGATCGCCCAGCTGACCACGCCCAAGTCCGAAGCCCCGATCCCCTCGCATGGCGCGGCCCTCGGCGTGCTGGAGATCGCCGGCGGCCGGGCCGGCGAACTGGGCATCAAGCCGGGCGACAAGGTTTCCCACCGGATCTTCAAGGGTGAGTGACGAGACCCCCACGCCGCCCGAGGGCTTCGAGCCCTCCGCCCGCGGCCCCTACACCACCCACAACGGCCCGATGTTCCATCTGAACCGGGCCGACGGGACCTATGAGCACGCCTTCTTCGTCCTGCCCCGCCACTGCAACGGCATGGGCTTCGCCCACGGCGGCATGATCGCCACCTTCATGGACGGCGTGCTAGCCAGGGCCGTGCATGGGGCCACCGGCGGCCACGCGGCGGTGACGGTTCACCTGTCGCTCGACTACCTCAGCGCCGGCCGCCGGGGCGAGTGGCTGTTCGGCGAGGGGCGGGTCACCCGCGAAACGAGGGACCTGGTCTTCGTCGAGGGCCGCATCCATGCGTCAGGCCGAGACGTCGCCCGCGCCACGGCCATCTTCAAGCCCTTGCGCCGGAAGATGCCCTGAACCCTTTCATCGGACGGCGCAAAGTGGCAAACACCGCCGTTCCGGTGATGACGGGGCGTAGCGCAGCCTGGTAGCGCATCTGCTTTGGGAGCAGAGGGTCGCAGGTTCAAATCCTGCCGCCCCGACCATCACGGGACCGGGTCTGCCACCGGCCAAGCCGCCATGGCGTGGGCAGGTGCCGGGCTGACCTTGGGGGGTGATTTGAAAGCGTTCTTGGTTTCGTCACTGATCGCGGCCCTGCTCGCCGGTCAGGCGTCGGCGGCTCGGCCGGAAACGCCGCCGCCGGCCAGCGCGGCGCCGGACTTCGACATCGATCGATTGTTGGCGCACCCCGAGAACGCCGATCCCGATTTGTACGCCGTCACCGTGCAAGCGCTCTGGGAACGTGGTGACCGGGCCCAAGCGTTCTTCTGGTACACGGTGTTCGTCACCCGAGCGGGTGTCATGCTCGGCATCCTCAGCGAAACCCGCGAGGAGGGCGATGAGGAAGAATACGAAATTCCTCTCGGTCTCCGACTGTCCGGCTTCGAGGCGCTGCAATGGGCGTTGAGCGACCAGGACATGGCCAGGACCGTCGTGCAGCGCGCTCTTGACTACGAGGCCCGGCTTCCCCCGCCGCCTTATTTCCCTGGCGAGCTCTGGTCGGCTCACGCGGGCACGGTCAGGGCCGATATGCAGAAAGCGATGGCCCAGTTTCCGGACGACGTGGAGGCCTACCGGCGCAGGACCGGTCGGTACATCGGGCCGTGGAAGGACGCGGGCAAACCCTTGGACGAGGCGTGGCGCTGATCCGCCGGCGCTGCTGGACGGCTCGGGGCGGGCAAGCTATTGGACGCGCTTCCAGGTGATCCTGGCGGGGAGTCGGTGCTTGTTGGCGTCCTGCGACCCCATCACCCTGGGAAGAGATCTTCAAGGACCCGCCATGCTCGCTCGCATCTTCCGCCCCGCCAAGACCGCCATGCAGTCGGGCCGCGCCAAGACCAACGACTGGGTGCTGGAATTCGAATCGGCCGCCGCCAAGCGCAACGACCCGCTGACCGGCTGGACCCAGAGCGTTGACATGAACGGCCAGATTCGCCTGACCTTCGAGACCCGCGACGAGGCCGTCGCCTACGCCCAGAAGCACGGCATCGCCTTCCAGGTCATCGAACCGAAGGAACCCCGGAAGATCATCAAGGCCTACGCCGACAACTTCGCCACCAACCGCAGAGCGCCCTGGACGCACTAGCTGTGGTATCCAGCGCCCTTGAGACTCCATAGCTCAGCTGGATAGAGCATCCGCCTTCTAAGCGGACGGTCGTAGGTTCGAATCCTACTGGAGTCGCCACCTCAACTGGCCGCGTCCATCGCGGCGAACCCCGCCGCCAGGTCGGCAATCAAGTCACTCGCCTGCTCCAGCCCGATGTGCAGCCGGAACAGCGGCCCGGCCATCTCCGTCACGAAGGTCCGCGAGGTCAGTTGCGGATCACACCGGATGGCCAGGCTCTCGAAACCACCCCAGCTGAAGCCGAGGCCGAAGATCTTCAGGGCGTCGAGGAGGGCGTGTTCGGCGTCGAGCGGGCAGGGGTTCAAGACAAGGCCGAACAGGCCGCTGGCGCCGCTGTAGTCGCGGTCCCAGATGGCGTGTCCAGGCGCGCCGGGCAGGGCGGGGTGCAGCACCTGCTTCACCTGCGGCTGGGCGCTCAGCCAGCCGGCCACGGCGCGGGCGGTCTCGTCGTGGCGGGCCAGGCGGGTGGGCAGGGTGCGCAGGCCCCGCAGCATGTCGTAGGCGGCGTCGCCGGTGACCGCCCAGCCGAAGTCGTGGACGCCGGCCTCCAACTGCGCCGCCAGCTTGCGGTCGTTGGTGGCGGCGCTGCCCATGAAGATGTCGCTGTGGCCGCAGACGTACTTGGTCAGGGCCTGGACCGAGATATCGACGCCATGGGCCAGCGGCTTGAAGTAGAGGCCGGCCGCCCAGGTGTTGTCCATCAGGGTCAGCACGCCCCTGGCCTTCGCGGCGGCGGCGATGGCCGGCACGTCCTGCATCTCGAAGGTCAGGCTGCTGGGCGATTCCAGCAGGATCAGCCGGGTGTCGTCCTTGACCAGGGCCATCAGGGCGTCGGGCGAAAGGCGGGCGTCGTAGATCTCGACCCGCACCCCGAACCGGCTGAGCACCCGCTGGCAGAAGACCCGCGTCGGCTTGTAGGCGCCCTCGGTGACCAGGATGGCATCGCCGGCTTTCAGCACGGCCGTAAGGGCCCCGGAGAGGGCCGCCAGGCCGCTGGGATAGAGGTGGACGCTGCTCGCGCCCTCCAGTTCGCCTAAGCCCTCGCGCAGCGCCTCCTGGGCTGCCAGGCCCGCGCGGCCGTAGCCGAGGTCTTCCTCGTAGAGGGCGCGGCTGTTGGGCAGCAGCACGGTCGAGCCCCGCTGGATCGCGGGTCCGACAGTACGGGCGCGCGGCGCGACCTCGCGGCCGGCGTGGATCAGGCGGGTCTTCTCGTCCATCGGCGCAGTTACGGCCGCAGCCGCCTGGGGATCAAGCGCCGGTGACGACCTCGGTATCACCGGGCCGACCCCATTCGGCCCAGCTGCCGTCATAGACGGGCGTGCGGTCCCGTCCGAGGCGGGCCAGCGCCACGGCCAGCAGCGAGGCGGTGATGCCCGAGCCGCAGGTGGTGATGATCGGCCGTGACAGATCCACCCCGGCCGCCTCGAACACGGCCTTGAGTTGCTCGGCGGACTTCAGGGCCCCATCGGGCGCGATGACGCTGGAGGAGGGCACGTTGAGGGCGCCGGGCATATGGCCGCTGCGCAGGCCCGGGCGCGGCTCGGGCGCTTCGCCCTTGAAGCGGGCGGCCGGGCGGGCATCGACCAGCTGGTCCTTGCCGCTCGACAGGGCGCGGCGCACCTGGGCCCGATCGCGGACCAGGTCGTTGCTGTAGCGGGGAGTGAAGTGGCGCTCGCGCGGTGGCGGCACGCCGTCCTCGACGGGGCGGCCCTCGGCGATCCACTTGGGCAGGCCGCCGTCCAGCACCACGACGTCCTCATGCCCCATGGCCCGGAAGGTCCACCAGACGCGCGGGGCCGAGAACAGGCCCTGGCTGTCGTAGATCACCAGCCGGGCGCCGTCGCCGATGCCGAGCTTGCGCATGCGTGAGGCGAACTTGACCGCCGAGGGCAGCATGTGGGGCAGGTCGCTGGTTTCATCGACGATCTCGTCGATATCGAAGAACAGGGCCTCGGGGATATGCACCAAGGCATACTCGGCCTTTGGATCGCGCGGGTCGCCGGGCAGGAACCAGCTGGCGTCGATGATGCGGACGTCGGGCGCGTTCAGGTGCTCGGCCAGCCAGGCGGTCGAAACGAGCGGGTCCTGGGCCATGCGTAGATCCTCTAGAGCCAGCCGGGGGAGGGAAGCCCCTTCTCCGCCAGGAAGGCCGGGTTGAACAGCTTGCTCTGATAGCGCGATCCGTGGTCGCACAACACCGTCACAATGGTGTGGCAGGGCCCAAGATCGCGCGCCAGCCGGATGGCGCCCGCGACGTTGATGCCGCTGGAGCCACCCATCAGCAGGCCTTCATGCCGCGCCAGTTCGAAGACGATGCGGACGATTTCCTCATCGTCGATGCGGTAGGAGAAGTCGGGCGTAAAGCCTTCAAGATTGGCGGTAATGCGGCCCTGGCCGATGCCCTCGGTGATCGAGCTGCCCTCGGCCTTCAGCTCGCCGGTCGTGTACCAGCTGTGCAGGGCCGCCCCGTGCGGATCGGCCAGGCCGATCTTCACCGAGGGCTTGCGGGCCCGCAGCGCCGCCGCGACGCCGGCCAAGGTGCCGCCCGAGCCCACGGCGCAGACGAATCCATCGACGCCGCCGTCCGTCTGGTCCCAGATTTCCGGGCCGGTGGTCTCTTCGTGGGCGCGTCGGTTGGCGACGTTGTCGAACTGGTTGGCCCAGATCGCGCCAGCCGGCTCCTCAGCATTCAGTTTAGCCGCCAACCGACCGGAATATTTCACATAATTGTCCGAATTGGCGTAGGGGACGGCGTCCACCTCGACCAGGTCGGCGCCGGCCAGGCGGATGGCGTCCTTCTTCTCCTGGCTCTGGGTGCGGGGGATGACGATGGTGGTCTGGTAGCCCAGGGCCGCGCCGACCATGGCCAGGCCGATGCCGGTGTTGCCCGCCGTGCCCTCGACGATCCGACCGCCGGGCCGGAGCGCGCCCGAGGCGATGGCGTCCTTGATGATGTAGAGGGCCGCCCGGTCCTTCACCGACTGGCCGGGGTTCATGAACTCCGCCTTGCCGAGAATCTCGCAGCCGGTGGCGTCGCTGGCGGCCTTCAGGCGGATCAGGGGCGTGTTGCCGATGGCCTCGATCACGCTGGGGCGGACAGTCATTCGGGCGGCCTTCGTTGCGTCGTGAGGCTCTCTAGATCGTGCGCGACCCCTGATCCGCAAGGGTAGAAAAACTAAAGCGGGGCGGAGATCAGGCGCGCGACAGTCCCAACTGCACCACATTGGTCCGGCCGGTGCGCATGCCCGCCTCGCAATAGGCCAGGTAGAACCGCCACAGCTTGCGGAACCGCTCGTCGAACCCCTGTGCCTTGACCTGCTCCCAGACCGCGTCGAAGCGGTGCAGCCACTGGTTCAGGGTGTCGGCGTAGCATTCGCCGAAGCGGTTAAGCCCGGTCCAGTCCAGCCCGGCCCGGTCCGTCTGCGCCTTCAGTTTCTCCTCGCTGGGCAGCATGCCACCGGGAAAAACGTACTTCTGGATGAAGTCGGCATGGGCCCGGTAGTGCTCGAACAGCTCGTCCTTGATGGTGATGATCTGCAGGCCGGCCCGGCCGCCGGGCGACAGCACCTCGTGGATCTTGCCGAAATAGGTGGGCCAGTATTCCTCGCCGACCGCCTCGAACATCTCGATGGAGGCCACCCTGTCGAAGCGACCCTGCACGTCCCGGTAGTCGATCAGCTGGATGTCGGCTTTCTCGGCCAGCCCCTGCTTGAACAGCCGCTCGCGGGCATAGTCGTACTGGGCCTGGGAGATGGTGATGCCGGTCACCCTGGCGCCGACCTCTTTCGCCGCGAACTCCGCGAAACCGCCCCAGCCGCAGCCGATCTCCAGCACCGTCTGGTCGCTCTTCAGCTCGATGGAGCGGGCCAGAGCCGCGTACTTCTCATGCTGGGCCTCTTCCAGCGGCTGGTCGGCGCGCTCGAAGCGGGCGGAGCTGTAGGTCATCGTCCGGTCCAGCCACAGCTCGTAGAAGCGGTTGCCGAGATCGTAGTGGGCGTGGATGTTTCGCCGCGAGCCCTCGCGGTCGTTGCGACGCATGAAGTGGATCAGGAAGTTCCAGGCCTTGACCAGCGGATTGCCGGCCATCAGCCGGCCGATCCGGTCGAGGTTCCAGGTGAAGGCCGTCAGCAGGGCCGGCAGGTCGGGCGTATCCCACTCGCCGGCCATATAGCCCTCGGCAAAGCCGATGTCGGCGCCTGACATGACCCGGCCCACGGCCTTGTAATCCTTGATGATCAGCTCCGCGGCCGGACCTTCCTTGGCGCCCCGCAGGCGCAGGCGCCGGCCACCCGGCATGACCACATCGAGGTTACCCGTATCCCAGTTGCTGCGCAGAACCTTCATGGCCGTGCGGAAGGCTGCGGGCGCCGCCCGGAAGTCAGGCGTTTCCCACTCCGACGTGGCGTTTGAGGCGATCTCGCTCATGCTCGCTCCGCGTCTCTGAGGCAATATTATCACTGTTTTTCGGATGCGCGAGGCCCAGCGGCTCGCCCGTACTCTGTCCGGCTTGTGGCCCCGGCGGCCGCAACCCGAACGGGGCGCCCTTCAGAAACAGACGCAGCGCTTCCCAGTGGATGGCCGCAACGACCTTGAGGGTGAGCAGCGGGATCGACCAGAAGAGCGCCTTAAGGCTTTGATCGGTAAGCGGTTCCCGTGTCGCCGTCTGAGTGGCGACGAAGTCCGGCTTGCCGGCTACCGCCTTGACGATGCGCAGGTCGAGGGTCTCGCCCGGCGCGGAGATGTCGAACCGGTACTCGCCCTCGACCTTGTAGAAGGGCGAGACGTAGAAGGCCTTGGCCGCCCGCTGGGTCTCGCGGGCCGCGCCGATGGCCGGGATCACATAGGCATGGGTCTGGCCGAAGGTGTTGTTGACCTCATAGATCACCGCTTCCAGCCGCCCGTCCGCCGCGTGCACGAAGAAGACCGACAGCGGGTTGAAGACGAAACCCAGCACGCGCGGAAAGCACAGCAGGCGGATGGTCGCCGCGCTGGCCTCGACGCCGGCCTGGGCGAGGGTGAGGGCCACCCAGGGGCGCAACTGGCGGCTCTCGCGGTCGCCATGGTCGCGGGGATCGAAGCTCAGCAGGCCCTGGCGGCCAAGCTGCATCCATCTGAGGCCCGCGAAGGCTTCGTCGAGTTGGTCGATATCGACCAGCAGCTGGAACAGTCGGTAGCGGAATTCGTGGGGGCGAGGGGCGAAGCGCTTGTGCCAGGTCTCGCCCACATAGAGGGCTGCCGCGGTCATGCCGCGGCGGCCCGGGCGAGGGGGGAGCCGGCGCCCTCGAAACTGGCGACGCGGTGATCGACAAAGGCCCACGGCACGCGGCCGCCAAGCTCCAGCGCCACCTTCACCCCGGAGGTGAGGCCGTCCTCATGGAAGCCGTAGCCCAGCCAGGCGCCGGCATGCCAGACGCCGCCACGGCCCTGGATGCGGCCGATGCGGCGCTGGGCGGCGAGGGCGGCGGTGTCGAACTGCGGGTGATCGTAGTCGAACTCGGCGATGACCAGGGCCGGGTCGGCCGGTGGGCCATTGAGGGTGACGAACAGCGGATCGGCCGTCGTCAACATCTGAAGGTTGTTCATCCAGTAGGTGACATAAGGCGTTGAAGTCGCGCGATTATCTCCAATGTAATTCCAACTGCCCCAGGCCGGCCGGCGGACCGGCATCAGGGCCGGGTCACGGTGCAGCACAGCCTTGTTGGCCGAGTAGCGGACGGCGCCCAGGAAGGCGCGTTCCTCTGGATCGACGTCGAGCAGCTTCAGGCTCTGGTCCGAATGGCAGGCCATGATGACCCTGTCGAACAGCTCCGGGCCCTGGCCGGCCTCGACCAGCACCCCGCCGGGCACGCGGCGCACGGAGGTCACGGCGGCGTTGGTGCGCACCCGGTCGCCAAGGATGGAGCCGATCTTCTCGACATAGGCGCGGCTGCCGCCGGCCACGGTCTTCCAGGTCGGCGGGGTGAACTGCAGCAGTCCATGGTTCTGCAGGAAGCGCAGGAAGCTCTCGGCCGGGAAGTCGCCGATCCGCCCCTCGGTCGTCGACCAGATCGCCGCGCCCATGGGCAGCAGATAGCGATCGCGGAAGCCCTCGGCGAACCCGCGAAGCTTGAGATAGGCGCCCAGCGACAGATCCTTGAGATCGGCCTTGAGGAGGTCGTTCCGGGCCAGGTCATTGAACCGCCGGATGTCATTGAGCATCCACAGGAAAGACGGGTTCACCAGATTGCGCTTCTGGGCGAACACCCCCCTGGGGAAGTTGGACGACCACTCCACCCCGCCGCCTGCGCAGGCGAAGCTCATGTCGGTCAGGCGGGTCTCGACCCCGAGGCTGCCCAGGAGGCCGACGAGGTTGGGATAGTTGGCCTCGTTATAGACGATGAAGCCCGTATCGACGGCGACCGGGCCGTCGGAGCACGCGACCGTGACGGTGTTGGCATGGCCGCCCAGCCGGCTGTCCTTCTCGAACAGGGTGACGGCGTGCGTGTCCTTCAGGGCCAGCGCGGCGCCCAGACCCGAAACCCCCGAACCGATGATGGCTATTTTCACGAGGGTTCCGTCTCCCGAGGCACGGCTCTCAAGGCCGCGTAAGCTTCCAGCGCACGATCCCGAGCCTGGCCATGATCGACCATGGGCTTCGGGTAATCCCGGCCAAGCTGGATGCCAGCCTGGGCAAGTACTTCAGATACGGCCGTCCACGGTGCATGGATGACCGTGGTCGGCAGGTTTCGCAATTCAGGGACCCATTGGCGGACATAGGCCCCGTCCGGATCGAACTTCTGGCCTTGGGTCATCGGGTTGAAGATGCGGAACCAGGGCGAGGCGTCAGCTCCGCTGCCGGCCACCCACTGCCAGTTGGCGGCGTTCTGGGCGGCGTCGGCATCGACCAGGCAGTCCCAGAACCACTGCTCGCCGCGCCGCCAATCGATCAGCAGGTCTTTGATCAGGAAGCTGGCGACGATCATGCGCACGCGGTTGTGCATGAAGCCGGTGGCCCAAAGTTCCCTCATGCCCGCATCAACGATCGGGAACCCCGTTTGGCCCATGGCCCAGGCCTCGAAGGCCGCCTCGTCGCTCTGCCAACGGAACTGATCCCATTCGGGCTTGAAGTTCCTGGTCGCCAGGTCAGGCCAGTGGAACGCCAGGTGATGGTTGAACTCCCGCCAGCCGAGCTCGGCGAGGAACCTGTCGACCTGGCTCCCGGCGGCGCCGCGCGCCGCCGCGTCCTGCGCCGCCCGCCAGACCTGACGCGGCCCGATCTCGCCGAAATGCAGGTGAGGGGACAGTCGGGAGGTTCCGGCCCGGTCAGGCCGGTCGCGGTCAGTTGCGTAGTCGCGCACCGGGCCATCGAGAAAATCGTGCAGCGCCTCATGGGCGCCGGCCTCGCCGGGCGTCCAGTCGAAGCCTGTGGACCAGTCGGGCCGGCTGGGATGAAGCCCCCAGTCCGCCAGCCGGTCGGACGCCGGCCAGGTCGTCGGCGCTTCGAGGGCCTGCGGGGCGCCATGCAGGACGAAGTCGCCGACCCGCTGCCGCGCCGCCCGCCAGTAGGGGGTGTAGACCTTGTAGGGCCCGCCCGTGCCGGTCTCGATGTCCCAGGGCTCGTTCAGCAAGCCGCCATTGCAGGACAGGCATCTGATCCCGCCCGCGGTCAGGTCCGTCTTGATGGCCTTGTCGCGGGCGATGGTCCCGGCGTCATACAGCCGGTTCCAGTGCACGGCCGAAGCGCCCGTCTCCTCGATCAACTCGGCCAGCACCCGCGCCGCTGGCCCCCGGCGCAGGATCAGCCGCGACCCGCGCGCTTCCAGGCCGGCAGCCAGCGCGGCCAGCGACTTGTCCAGCCACCACAGCGAGGCGCCGCCCATTGGCCGCACGCCGCCCGTCTCGTCGAGGATGTAGACCGGGATCACCGGACCTTCCGCCGCCTGCAGGGCCGGGTTGTCGGCCAGGCGCAGGTCCTGGCGCAGCCAGAGCAGGGTCGGGGCATTGGTCCTTGGCGTAGTCACGCCAGGTCGTACGTTGGTGTGCGGAGGTTGGATCACTTTCGCCGGTCTTGACCGACCCCACGTCAAAGAGCAGAGCCTCCCCCTCATGGATCTGGCCGGCCTTCAGAAACTCCTCGACGCCGTCGTCGGCGCCCGCGTGGCCTGTGTGGGCGACGTGATGGTCGATCGCTTCGTCTACGGGGACGTCAGCCGCACGAGCCCGGAGGCGCCGGTGCCCGTGCTGGCGCTGGGGCGTGAGACGGCCATGCTCGGCGGGGCCGGCAATGTGGCCCGCAACGTCGCCGCCCTCGGCGGCAAGGCGGCCCTGGCCGGCTTGATCGGCGACGACGCGGCCGGCAAGGAGGCGCTGCGGATGATCAGCGCCGAGGCCGGCATGGAGTCCCACCTGATCTCCGACCCGGGCCGGCCGACCACGGTGAAGACCCGCTACGTCGCCTCCGGCCAGCAGCTGCTGCGGGTCGATTCGGAAGACGCCTCGCCGGCCGTCCGCGACACCGAGAAGAAGATCGCCGATTCCGCCCGCTATGCCGCCGAGGGCGCCGGGGCCATCCTGCTGTCTGACTACGGCAAGGGCGCCGTCACCCAGAAGGTCATCGAGGCCTGCCTCGAGGCCCGCGCCAGGGGCGCCGTGCTGATCGTCGATTCCAAGGCCCGCAGCTTCGCCCGCTACGGCGCCGCCGACATCGTCAAGCCGAACGCCAGCGAACTGGCCCGCGCCACCGACCTGCCGACCGAGACCGACGAGGAGGTCGAGGCGGCCCTGAAGCACGCCCTGGAACTCAGCCGCTGCAAGGCGGTGCTGGTCACCCGCGCGGCCAAGGGCATGTCCCTCGCGGTGCGCGGCGAGGGGGTGAGGCACTACCCCGGCCGGCCCCGCGAAGTGTTCGACGTCTCCGGCGCCGGCGACACCGCGCTGGCCGCGCTCGGTCTGGCCCTGGCCGCCGGCCAGTCGATGGACGACGCGGTCAGCTTCGCCTTGCTGGCTTCGGGCGTGGTGGTCGGCAAGGCCGGCACCGCCACCGCCACCCCGCGCGAACTGGTCGAGGCCGAGATCGCTGCCCACCTGGCCCCCGCCGAGGCCAAGCTGGCCAGCCCGGCGCAGATGGCCCAGCAGGCCGCCGACTGGCGCAAACAGGGCCTCAAGGTCGGCTTCACCAACGGCTGCTTCGACATCCTGCACAAGGGCCACGTCGCCTACCTGGCCCAGGCCCGCGCCTGGTGTGACCGCCTGATCGTGGCCGTGAACAGCGACGCTTCCGTGCGGGCCCTCAAGGGCGAGGGCCGGCCGGTCAACGACCTGGAGAGCCGGGCCATGGTGCTGGCCGGCCTCGCGGGCGTCGACCTGGTCACCGCCTTCGACGAGGACACCCCCCTCAAGCTGATCGAGGCCGCCCGGCCCGACGTGCTGATCAAGGGCGCCGACTACACCGTCGAGGGCGTGGTCGGCCACGAACTGGTGCAGGGCTGGGGCGGCGAGGTGAAGCTCGCCCCGCTGGTCGACGGCTATTCGACCACCGCCGCTATCGCCCGCATGACCGGGAAGGACACCTGAATGACCCGCCGTATCGTCTTCATCACCGGCGGGGCCGGCTTCATCGGCTCCAACCTCGTCGCCCGCCTGTGCGAGGACCCGAGCCTCGACGTCGTCGTCTGCGACTGGCTGGGCACGGCCGACGGCGGCAAGTGGAAGAACATCGCCAAGCACCCGATCGGCGACTTCGTGCCGCCGGAAGAGATGTTCGACTGGCTGGAGAAGCGCTGGCGCGACATCGAGTGCGTCATCCACATGGGCGCCATCAGTTCGACCACCGAGCCCGACGCCGACAAGATCATGCAGACCAACTTCTGCCTGAGCCGCGACCTCTACCGCTGGTGCGCCGACCGCCAGCGCCGGTTCATATACGCCAGCAGCGCCGCGACCTACGGCGACGGCGTCACCGGCTTCGATGACAACGACGATCTGGACTCGCTCAAGGCCCTCCAGCCGCTGAACGCCTACGGCTGGTCCAAGGCCCTGTTCGACGTCTTCGCCGCCCGCCAGGCGGCGCGGGACTACAAGCCGCCGCAATGGGTCGGGCTGAAGTTCTTCAATGTCTACGGCCCCAACGAGCACCACAAGGACAGCATGAAGTCGGTGGCCGCCCAGATCTTCCCGAAGGTGAAGTCCGGCCACACCGTGCAGCTGTTCAAGAGCCATAACCCGGACTACGCCGACGGTGGCCAATTGCGCGATTTCGTCTACGTCCGCGACGTCGCCGACGTCATTGCCTGGCTGGTGGAGACCCCGTCGGTCAACGGCATCTACAACCTCGGCTCCGGCCAGGCCCGCAGCTTCTCGGAGATGGCCCAGGCGGTGTTCAAGGCGGCCGGCAAGGCGCCCCTGATCGACTACGTCGACATGCCCTACGGCATCCGCGACAAGTACCAGTACTTCACCCAGGCCCGCATGGACCGCCTGCGCGAGGCCGGCTACCCGGGCCAGTTCACGCCGCTTGAGGATGGCATCACCGAGTATGTGACCAAGTACCTGGCGGCGTCTGACTCCTATCGCTGAACAGGGGCTTAACCCGCGCCGCACGTCATGCGAGGCTGATCCCATGCCGCAGTGGTTGCAAGGACGCCGACTCTGGATCGCGCTGGGCGCCGTGGGGCTCAGCCTTGTGCTGGGGCTTGCCTGGATGGTCTGGGGCGTCGATGTCCTGCGCGCCTCCCTCGATCCCCGCGTGCCGTTCCAGACCTACGATCCGCCGGGGAGGCCCTACTATGATCAACCGCGCGCCTGGGCGCTGATCCCCAAGGCGCCGGACAAGCCCCGCATCGACGACCCGGCCGCCGATGTCTTCTTCATCCACCCGACCACCTATGACGGCGGTGACCACTGGAACGCCCCGTTCCGCGATTCGAAGGCCACCCGCCTGACCCGCGAGGTCATGCTGCCCAACTACGCCGGGCCGTTCGCCAAGGCGGGGAGGGTGTTCGCCCCCCACTACCGCCAGGCCAGCCTCTACGCCCAGCTGACCCTGCGCGAGGACGCCCGCGAGGCGCGGGCCTTCGCCTATGACGACGTCCGCGACGCCTTCCGGCAGTGGAAGGCGAAGTACGGAGGGCAGCGGCCGTTCATCCTGGTCGGGGTGGAGCAGGGCGGCCTGCTGGCGGCCCGGCTGCTGGCCGAGGAGATCGCGGCCGATCCCGCCCTGATGAAGCGGATGGCGGCCGCCTATTTCATCGAGACCGTCGTCCCGGCCGACGCCTATGGCCCGACCCATCCGCCGGCCGCCTGCACGGCGCGGTATCAGGCCGGCTGCGTGCTGGCCTGGAAGTCGGCCGGGGCGGTCGAGCGGGGGCGGATCAAGGAGCGCTCGCTGGGCTGGACGCCGAGCGGAACCCTGGTGAACCTCGCCGGCCGCATGCCGCTCTGCGTCAACCCGCTGACCGGTACGGCGACCACGGAGGAGGCGCTGGAACGCGCCAATCTCGGCGCCGCCAATGCGTCCGGCCTGGCCTGGGGCGAGCGCCCGCCGCTGATCGCCCGGGCTGTGCACGCCAGATGCGACGAGGGCATCCTGAAGGTCTCCAGGCCCAAGTCCGGCGCCCTGCGGCGGAGCGGCGGTTGGGCCGACCGCCTGCGGATGCCGCCCTACAACCTGTTCTACGGCGACCTGGAAGCGGACTCGCAGGCCCGGGTCGCGGCGCTGCTTGGCGTGCCGGAAGGCGCCAAGGCGGCGCCGCCGATCAGCCAGTCGATCTCGGTCGGCACGGTGCCGACCCACAGGATCGACTAGCCCGCGAGCGTCTTCAGGCCCGCGTACTGCGGCTGGTCGATGCGGACCTGGTCGATGGTCGAGGCCTTCAGGTGGGCCAGCAGGGCCGGGTCGGTCGGGGAGATTTCGCCGTCGCGGATCTTGCCGCAGAGTTCGGTGTTCAGCGTCGCCCAGTCGCCGTCATGGCCGAGCAACGCGACCATCCGCGCCGTCTGGGCATCCTCGGCCGCCTGGCCGCCGGCGATCTCGCGCTTGATGGCGGCCAGGGCGTTGACCGCCACCCGGGCGTGGAAGGCGTCGCGGTCTTTCAGCTGCGGCGCGGCGCGTTCCTCGATGAACTTGATGACGCTTTCGATCAGTTCGATGCTGGTCGGCTGGGTGATCATGCGGCTTGCTCCAGCAGGGCGACGAGGTCGATTTCGGTTTCGCTGGCCCGGCGGCCGATCATCGCCCGCTCGACCGAGGCGTCGGCGCCGCTGGCATAGGCCATGTACATGGTCAGGCACATGCAGCCCCACTTCAGCGAGCCCAGCATCTCCCAGTAGAGGACCCGTTCGAGCGAGATCTCCCGGCCGCCGGCCGCGTGATAGGCGTCCAGCAGGTCGGCATAGTCGCCGAAGCCGCCGACCGGCTTGGTCCCGCCGAAACGCCAGCTGCGGGTGCAGATCCAGCCCATGTCCTCGGCCGGATCGCCGAGATGGGCCAGTTCCCAATCGAGCACGCCCACCAGGCCCTGCTCGGGGTGGACCATGATGTTGCCGTTCCGGAAGTCGCCATGCACCAGCACGGGGGTCTCCAGTGATGGAGCGCGGTCGCGCAGGAAACGGATGGCGGCCTCGAAGATCGGGCGCTCGGCGCCGGAGCCGCGATAGACGGCCTCGTACTTCTCCAGCTCGGTGAGGGCGCTGGAGGTGACCAGCGGCGGCAGGCCTTCGGTCGGTACGGCATGGATGGCGGCCAGCGCCTTGCCGCACTGGGCCGCCAGGCCTGGCCGGATGGTCTCGAAGGGCGGATCGCGGGTGATGCGCTTGCCGAGCGTCTCGCCCTCGAGCCTGGCCATCACATAGGCCTCGCCGATCTCGCTGTCCGGCGCGCTTTCGGCCAGCACCCTGGGGACGATCGCCCCCTTGGCGGCGGCGGCGCGGATCAGGGCGGCCTCGGTCGCCAGGGGTACGGCATTGCCGCTGCCCGTCGCGCTCGGCGGCTTGCGGCGCAGGATCATCGGCGCGCCGGTGTCGGTCTCGAAGGCCCAGGTTTCCTGGCTGGCCCCGCCGGAGAGGCGGCGCAGGTTGACCACCGTGGTGGCGCCGGCGTCGAGCTGCGGGGCGAGCGGCGTGAGCGCCTGTTGAAGATCATCCATGCTTTCGATTCCGACCCTTCACCCACCGTCAGTCAACCAGTTGCGGATCACGGCGACCACGGGTATTCGACAAGCGCTTTCCGGTCCCTTCCGTGAAAGGAGTCAACACCATGCAGGCCACCGCCACCCGGTAGTTCGTCGGACGCGAACGGCGCGTCCCGAACCTCCTGTCCCCCGCATCGCGCGGGCGACGCCTCATGACTCCTTCTCCTGAAAGCTTCCAATGACCCAGTCTCTCTGGCGCCATAGCGACTTCCTGAAACTGTGGGCGGCGCAAGCCGTCTCCGCCTTCGGCGCGCGGATCACCCGCGAAGGCCTGCCGATGGCCGCCATCCTCACCCTCGACGCCAGGCCGGCGCAGCTTGGCCTGCTGGCCGCCCTCAGCATGGGGCCGGGGGTGATCCTCGGCCTGTTCGCCGGCGGCTGGGCGGACCGTAACTATCGCCGACCGATCCTGATCGGGACGGATCTGCTGCGGGTCCTGCTGCTGCTCTCCATTCCCATCGCCGCCTGGATGCACTGGCTGACCATGCCGCAGCTTTATCTGGTCGCCGCGGCGGTCGGGGCGGCCAGCCTGATGTTCGCCATCGCCGACCATGCCTACCTGCCCAGCGTTATCCCGCGCGACCAGCTGATGGAGGGCAACGCCAAGCTGGGCGTTACCGAGTCGGTGGCCGAGATCGGCGGACCGGCCCTGGCCGGGGTGCTGTTCAACCTGCTGACCGCGCCCTTCGCCCTGCTGGTCAACGCCGCCACCTACCTGGCCTCGGCGGTCCTGCTGCTGGGCATCCGCAAGCCGGAGGCCGCGCCGGAGCCGGTCGCCAGGGCCGAACATCCGTTCGAGGACCTGGTGTTCGGCGTCTCGGCCATCTGGGGCCAGCCGCTGGTGCGGCCGCTGCTGGTCATGACGGTGGTGCAGACCCTGTTCATGTCCTTCTTCGCCGGGCTGTACCTGTTGTTCGCCATCCAGACCCTGGGCCTGTCGACCGCCCTACTGGGCCTGGTCATCGCGGTCGGCGGGATCGGCGCCCTGCTGGGGGCGATCATCGCGCCTCTTGCGGTGCGCTGGCTGGGCCTTGGGCCGGCGATCATCGGGCTGGGGCTGATCGCGGCGACATCGGCTCTGCTGATTCCGCTGGCTCCGGTCGGCATGGTCGGCGGGGCGGCGGTGCTGATCATCGGTCAACTCCTCGGCGATGGGTTCGGTGTCGCCTCGATGATCCCGGCCGGGACCCTTCGGCAGTCGGTGTTTCCGCCGGCCCAGCTGGGGCGGACGGGGGCGGTGTTCCATGTGGCGCGCGGCGGCATGTCGGTGATCGGCGCCCTGGTCGGCGGGGCGGCGGCCCAGGTCTTCGGCATCCGCGAGACGATGTGGGTGGCGGCCATCGGCATGGTGGTGGCTGCCCTGATCCCGATCTTCTCGCCCCTGCGGACGCTGCGCGAACTGCCGGACTAGTCCCCCTGCGCTCCCGGGCGCCAGTCGAATAGTTCCTGAAGCGTCCGCAGGCGCATGCCCCGTTCCCCGGTCAGCTCGGGGTCGCGGGTCAGGACCAGGCGGGCGTCGTCGGCGGCCACCGCGATCAGGTCGCGGTGAGCCGCCGGGTCGGCCAAGCGGTAGGCGGGGAAGCCGCTCTGCTTGAGGCCGAGCGGGTCGCCGCCGCCGCGCAGTTCGAGGTCCTTCTCGGCGATCTCGAAGCCGTCGTCGGTCTTGCGCAGGATGTCGAGCCGTTGCTCGGCGATGTCGCCCAGCGGCGGGTCGTAGATCAGCAGGCAGGCGCTCTCCCGCCGGCCCCGGCCGACGCGGCCGCGCAGCTGGTGCAGCTGGGCGAGGCCGAAGCGGTCGGCGTGTTCGATGACCATGATGGTGGCGTTGGGCACGTTGACCCCGACCTCGACCACCGTGGTGGCGACGAGGACGGGGAGGCGGCCCTCGGCGAAGGCGGCCATCACCTCGTCCTTCTCGGCGCCGCTCATCTGCCCGTGCACCAACCCCACGTGCGAGCCCATGACCTTGCGCAGTTCGGCGGCCCGGGTCTCGGCGGCCATGACGTCGAGTTCTTCGGATTCGGAGACCAGCGGGCAGATCCAGAAGGCCTGGGCGCCCTCCGACACCGCGTTGCGCAACCGTTCGATGACCTGCGGCAGGCGCGGGGAGGGGACGGCCGCGGTGGCCACCGGCGTGCGGCCCGGCGGCTTCTCGTCGATGCGGCTGACGTCGAGGTCGCCGAAGACGGTCAGTTCCAGGGTGCGCGGGATCGGCGTCGCCGACATGGCCAGCAGGTGGACGCCGTCGCCCTTGTCGGTCAGCCGCTTGCGCTCGTTGACCCCGAAGCGGTGCTGTTCGTCGATGACCGCGAGACTCAGGCCCCTGAACTTCACCTCGTCCTGGAAGAGGGCGTGGGTGCCGACGGCGACGCCGGCCGTGCCGTCCATCAGGGCCATCAGTTTCTCGGCCCGCACCCCGCCCTTGTCGCGGCCGGTCAGCAGGATCACGCGCGTCCCCTGCGCCTCCAGCATCGGGGCGATGGTCTCGAAATGCTGGCGGGCGAGGATTTCGGTCGGGGCCATCAGCGCCGCCTGCCGGCCCGCGTCGAGGACATCAGCCATGGCCAGGGTGCAGACCACGGTCTTGCCGGAGCCGACATCGCCCTGCAGGAGACGGCTCATCCGCTCGCCGGCCTGCAGGTCGCCGCGGATTTCGGACAGGGCGCGGATCTGGGCGCCCGTCAGCTTCCAGGGCAGGGCCGCTTCCAGCCGGTCGGCCATCGGCCCGGCGAGGATGGCCGGGGCCGGCTCGCTCTTGCGGGCCGCCTTGCGCTGGGCCAGGGCCAGCTGGTGGGCCAGCAGTTCGTCGAAGGCGAGGCGCCTGCGGACCCTGCCCAGAACCGCGATGTCGGCCTCGTCACGCGGGTTGTGCAGATGCTCCAGCGCCTGGCGCCAGCTCGGCCACCCCTCGCGGGCCAGCCAGGCGGGGTCCTGCCATTCGGCGAGATCCGGAGCCCGTTCCAGCGCCTCATGGGCCATCTTGCGCACGGTGCGGGCCGGCAGGCCGGCGGTGGCCGGATAGATGGCCTCCAGCTCCGGCACCTCGGCGGCCCGGGCCACATCGACGAAATAGTCGGGGTGGACGATGTTCCAGCTGTCGTTGAAGCGCTCGACCTTGCCGCTGACGATGCGCTTGGCGCCGACCGGATGCTGGCGTTCCAGATGCGGCCCGTGGCCCTTGAAGAAGGTGATGGTGATGAAGCCGCTCTCGCCATCGACGACGCGGATGCGCCAGGGCTGGTTGGCGGCGCGCGGCCGCTGGTGATCGTTGACGACGACCGAGAGGGTGGCGACTTCGCCATCGACCAGGCTGAGGAAGCTCGACGGCTTGCGGTGGATCAGGCTGTGCGGCTTGAGGAACAGCACGTCGCGGACGAGGGGGCCGGCCAGCTTCTCCACCAGGGGCGCGACCTTGGGCCCGACGCCCTTGAGGGTCGAGACCTGGGCGAACAGCGGGAAGAGACTCTCCGGGCGCATGGATCAGACCAGGTGCGCTGGAAGGCCAAGGGCCAGAGCCGCGCCCGCCAGAGGACGATCCATCGTGCAAAGTTCGGCGCCGTGCTCGGCCGCGATGGCGAGGTGGAGGGCGTCGGGGCCGCGCAGGGCCAGGTCCTCGCGGTCAGAATAGCGGGCCGCTACCGTGAACGCGGTCGTGGAGATCGGCAAACTCAGCAAGGACCCGGCGACAAGGGCCGCATAGGCGCTGGCGGCCTGGCCCCGCTCGGCGGCATCGATCTGACCGGTTCGCAGCTTCATCGACAGTGCGGAGGACACCTCCGTCGTGACCCAGAGGCTGATGGCCAGTTCGTCTGTCAGATGCATCGACAGCCAACCTCGTGCGTCAGGCGTGTGCGCCTCGTTGGTGATCAAGGCGACGATCAGCGAGGTATCGAGGTAGAACATCAGTAGCGATAGTCGTCACGCATCCGGCGGATGAAATCGCCGCTGCTTTCCGTCTGAGGCGTCATCTTGTCGGTCATCGCCTTCAAGGCGTCGAGGTCGATCGGCTTTCGCGGCGATTGAGGCGGCGTCAGTTCGGCGACCACCTTGCCACGGCGCATGATGGAGATGCGTTCGCCGTTCTCGGCGCGCTCGACCAGAGCGCTCAGGTGCGCCTTGGCCTCTGCGAGGTTCACCCTTGTCATCATGGCCTCCTGACCAAGTTGTTGGTCACTTTTATCATGCTGGCGCGCGGGCCGCCATTATCGAAGCGGCCGACCATCATACCACGGGCACGCAGACCTACAGTCAGGGGCGGGATTCTTTCGCCGGCGGCCGAAAAGCCTGGCGGCGTGGGCTTTGGCGTGGGTCGGGGCGCTGTGGGCGTAGGCCTTGGCGTAGGTCGGGCGTAGGTCGGAGCGCGGCGATTGTAGGCTGGGATGAGGTATCGGTGGCCTACGCGGCGCCTGATTGCGACAGCGAGGAGCTCTTGAGGGCGATAGTTTTACCCGGTGAAAATTATGGGGCGCCGTAAGGGGCTGATCTTGTTCTGGAAATCTGTTGGGTGGGGACGTGATCGCCGCGCATGGCGACGGGTGTTTGCGTCATACGTCTGGGGCGGCGTTCATGTCCCCGGTCAGCGCCGGCCGGGGACATGAACGCCGCTTCAGGCGATTAGGCTGGTCTTCGCACGGGGTGCGCGGCGATCACGTCCCCCCTAGAAGCGGCGGAAGGGCTCGATTTTCTTCAGGAAGTCCTGGTGAGTCCCGAAGCCCTGGTGGTCGGCGATCTGGGGTTCGAGGGAGGCCGCCTCCAGCAGCCAGCGCTGGGCCGAGCCGTAGCGTTCGTGGCGGCGCCAGCGGGCGGTGTCCTCGATCATGGCGCGCAGGGCCAGGGCGGCGGCCAGAGGGTGTCGCGCCTCCAGCAGGCGGGCGGCGGGTTCGAGCAGGTCGACGGCGTCGCCCTTCAGGTCGGCGGTGCGGGTCAGGACGAGGCGGGCGGCCTCGGCGGCATTGGGCCATTCGACGAAGAAGCGCAGGGCCATGGCGGCGTTGGGGAAGACGCGGGCGTAAGCCATGGCCCGGTCCTCGGCCTCGACGTCGTCGAAGTCGCCCAGGCGCTTGAGGTGGGCGCGCAGCAAGTCGGCGTCGAGGCGGTCCTCGAAGCCGGCCCAGCGGATCTCCTGGGCCTCGGCGTCGCGGCCGTCGGCTTCGAGGGCGGCCAGCCAGCCGCGCTCCCAGTCGGCCGTGCTGCGGGTGCGGGGACCGGGGGAGGGGCGGGCGCGGTCGAGGGCCGCGAAGGCTTCGGCGGTGCGGCCGGCGGCGAGCAGGCGGGAGGCGATGTGGGCCCCGACCAGCGGCTCCTGCAGCTCCTTGGGGGTCCAGGTGGCGATGAAGCCCTCGACGTCGCCTTGCGCGTCGGCGATCTGCTGCACGGCGCGGCGCAGGGTCAGGCTGGTGCGGGCCCGGCGGTTGATGGCCCCGGTCAGCTTTTCGCGCAGCGCCCACATGGCCGGGTCGTCCAGCGCCGGCAGGACGGCGGCGACGATGCCGCTCATCAGCCCTTCGGTGTCGGCTGTGAGCATCTCGAAGACCCGGTCGGCCAACCCGCCCGGCTGGGCCTTGGCGGCCACGGCCAGAGGCCCGAGGTCCTGCACGGCGGTCGTGAACACGGCCGCGACCTCGCCCTTGGAGTCGTCGATGCGGTCCATGACCGGGTCGGCCAGGGCCAGCAGGCGCCAGAGCAGTTCCAGGGCCACGAAGGGGTTGAGCTCGGCCATCGGGCCGGCGATGGCGGCGCGCAGCTGTTTCAATTCGCGGACGAACTCGGCGTAGCGGCGCCAGGTGATGCGGGTGCGCTTCTCGGCGATGGAGGCGAGGCGCTTGTCGATCTCGTTGGCGAGATCGTCGGGCCCGGCCTCGCCGGCCAGCTCCAGCCGCAGCCGGCGCTTGATCGCCGCCTGGCCCTCGGTGATCTCCATCATCAGGGCGGCCAGCCGTTCGGCCCCCAGCCGCTCGAGATTGGCGAGGTTGAGGGTCTTCTTCGAGCCGGAGCGTTTGGCGGGCGCCTTCATGGGGTTGTGGATACCTTGCGTCGGCGGCGCGTTGGAAGCGCGTCGTGAAGCTCGCCACCTTCAACATCAACGGGATCAACAGCCGGCTGGACCATCTGCTCCAATGGCTGGACGAGGCGCGGCCCGATGTCGCCTGCCTGCAGGAGATCAAGGTGACGGACGACCGCTTCCCGTTTGAGGCGCTGGAGCGGGCCGGATACGGGGCGGTGGTGAAGGGGCAGAAGACCTGGCACGGGGTGGCCATCCTGGCGCGCGGGGCCGAACCGGTGGTGACACGGCGGAGCCTGCCGGGCGATCCGTCGGACAGCGAGGCGCGCTACATCGAGGCGGCGGTGGACGGGGTGCTGGTCGGCTGCCTCTACCTGCCCAACGGCAATCCCTGGCCGGGGCCGAGGTTCGACTACAAGCAGGCCTGGTTCGGGCGGTTCAATGCCCATGCGCAGGCGTTGCTCGACAGCGGTCATCCGGTGGCGCTGATCGGAGACTACAACGTCGTGCCGACCGACGCCGACATCTACAACCCGGCCAGCTGGCGCAGGAACGCCCTGCTGCAGCCGGAGCCGCGCGCGGCCTATGCCGAGCTGCTGGGGCAGGGGTGGACCGACGCGCTGGCGGCCCTCTATCCGGACGATCCGCAGTGGACGTTCTGGACCAACCTGCGGAACCGCTGGGCGAACGACAAGGGCATGCGGATCGATCACCTGCTGCTAAGCTCGGGCCTTGCGGAGCGCCTTGTCGATGGGGGCGTTGATCGTGATGTGCGCGGCCGGCCCGGCGCCAGCGACCACGCGCCGGTCTGGATCGAGCTGGAGGATATCGAATGATGCGTATCGCCCCCGGATTGCTGGCGCTCAGCCTGGCCCTGACGCCGATAGCCGCCGCGACGGTCCCGGCGGATGCGGCCGCCGCGACCCCCAAGCGCACCGTTCCGCGCCTTGTCGGCGCCGTCACGCCGGGCAACGCCGCCCGCTACACGACCTTCATTGCGGACCGGCTGGACCAGGTGGTCGCCCTGCGCCTGAGCGTGACCCCTGGCTCGGACGGCGACTTCAAGGCGTCGAACTATCTGGCCCAGGTCAGCGGCGACCTGTTCATGGTCTTCAAGCGCGCGGGGGCGACAGAGGGCGGCATCGAGGTGGTGCTGCCGAAGGGCGAGGCCCGGCTGGTCGGCGGGGCCTATGTGGTCGAGGGCTTCTTTGTCGTGCGAAGCGGCGGCATGCATCAGGGCACACTGTCCTACGGGCTGGAGCGGATGGACCCCCGCATCGCGACGGCTGGCGGGGCGGTGGTCAGGGATATGCCGGTCGGGCCCTGACACCCATCTGTCACGGGTGGTTGCCGATGATCCGCCAACCCCGTTCCTCTCAGGGGCGGTTCAGCCGGACGCCTTGGCGCGCCGCGCCTGGACCCGCTCGCGCCAATCGCGCTCGATGGAGCGCACCGGCCTGATGGTGGGCTTGTCCTGCTTCGTCGGGGCGCAAACGACGCGGATGACATCCTCGCCGTAGGTCCCGGGTACCGTGGCCTTCCACTGGCCGGAAACCGCAACCTCGTCGGTCGCGCGCTTGATCGGATAGGTCACGTCGGACAGCGAGAGGCTCATGTGACGTTTGCAGTCGAACGCCACCCGCTCGGTCTGTTGCATTTTGGAGCGGTCGCCGTCGCGCGGCGGCAGGGCCAGACTGGAATGGACGAGGGCGTGCCGCTGCTCCGGCAAACTCGTTGTCTCGACATCACTGACGATGATCAGGGCGTCGTCCGTGGCGGTCGCGATGAGCTGCTTGCCGCACCCGACGAGCAGCAGTGACATCGCCGCAATCCGAATGACTTTCATCCGCGCCTCCCAACAATTGTGAGGTTCGCACGCAGAAATTGCAGCTCGATTAAGGGATAATCTTGGGGCGCTGTAGAGGCTTCCACGCGCGGCTGTGCGGCTGCGGGCTGATCGCCACGGAAATCCACATAGTGTCCCAGGATTATCCTCCCCGGATTTGCCGCCGTATTCCCCCTTTATGCGGCATGGACCGCCGTTCTTGCGTTGGTAGGAAGCAAGCCAGATGGGAGCGTCGGTTATGGCCTGGGGTCTAGGATTGCGGATTTTGGCGATAGGGCTTAGCCTTCTTGCCGCCCCGGCCTTCGCCCAGGTTCAGCCCACCCCCGACGGTTGGCGTCCCGACCAGGCGGCCGCCAGGACTGAAGCCTTCATCGACGAGCAACTGGCGCTCTTCGCCAATCCGCCGGCGGGCGAGAACCGATATATCATTCTCAGCCGGGTCCGGATGCTGCGTCCCGACGACCCTACGGTGAAGCGGGAATTCCAGGAGGGCCCGGAAAGGGGCGACCCCGTCGCCTGGCTGGCCGAGGCGGCGCGCCTGACCCGAACATCCGATGTCCCCAGCCGCATCCGAGCGGTTTATCTCGCCGACCAGGCCCTGCGCGCCGATCCCACCAATGTCCAGGCCCGGCTCATGCGGGCGAGGGCGCTCACGAACCTCAACATGGGCAAGCTTTCCGCGCTGGCTTGGGACGACGCGACACAGGCCCTGGCCGCCGATCCCACGTTGCACCGCGCCCATCTGGTCCGCGCCATCCTGTTTCTCCGGGGCAACGGCCTCAACGAAGCCCTGACGGAGCTGAACGCCGCCATCGCGCTGGCGCCCCGGGAAGCCGACTATCGCGCCCTGCGCGGCGAGACCCTGCTGGCCTTGGGACGACATCAGCCGGCGATCGATGATTTCACCGTGGCGCTCGGCGCCAGGCCCAACGACGGGGCCATCCTGCTGAATCGCGCCGGGGCCTATTTCAAGGCCAGGCGCCTTCCGCTCGCCCTCGCGGATCTTGAAGCCCTCGAGCGGCTGAAGCCCCAGTCTATTGAAGTCCAAGGTCTCTTGATCGAGGTTCTGGATGCGTCGGGCCGAAAGGCCGACGCTGACGCCCGCCACCTGGCGGTGATCGCCCGGGACGAGGCCGGAGTGCGCAAGAACCGGTATCTCGCCCAGCGAACCTCGCCCGCGCTCGTCAAGGCGGCGGCGGAGAAGCGGGCCCGAGATGCGTTCCAGTCTTTCGTCAACGACTACTCACCGGCGGAGTATTCCTACGAAAGCCTGATCTACCGGATGCAACATGCCGGCGATGCGCGTGATCCCGCGAAGGAACGCGGCATCCTGCTCGGCATGGCCAATGACGTGGACCGCCTCGCCAAGTCGGCTTTCCGAAAGGGCAGCGCCCTGTCGAAGTCGCCCGACTTTCAATATCTGGGCCCGGAACTGTCGCTCAAGCTTGTCGAGTACCTGGCCGCTGTGGTGAGAATCCAGGACGGAATGAGCCGCATTGGTCCGGCCCTGCGTAACCCGGATTAGGTTGCACGGAGCAGGAATTTCCATCCTTGGGCACCGGGCTCAGTCCAACAGTCTTCCGAAATCCGGTTCGGGTGTGAGCGCACAGCCCTTCGAGCGACAGGCGGACCGGTAGACCGTAAGGGCGGCCGCTGTCGATTGTCCCTAGCCCCCACCTTTCCTCCGCCCTATATCCCGCCGCTCTGCATGGATGACGCTCGCCTGAAACGCTTGCGGATACGCGCCTGGCGGCGTGGTTTCCGGGAAATGGACCTTATTCTGGGGCCCTTCGCGGATCAGCACGCCCAGAGTCTGGACGAAGCCGAACTGGCCGCCTTCGAGGCGTTGCTGCTGGCCGACGATCAGGATGTCTACGGCTGGATCATCGGGCGGGAACCTCCGGCGCCCGAGCACGATACCTCCCTGATGAAGAAACTGCAGGCTTTCGACCCCAGCCAGGGCATCGACCGTGGCGCGTGATGGCGACCTGAAGACCATCGCCAGGGCCGAGGGCCGGCTGGAGCTGACGTCGGCGCCGGAGGGCTTCGACGCCCTGGTGATGGCCGATCTGCTGCGGGCCCGGGGCGGGCCGGCGCTGTTCGTGGCCCGGGACGGCACGCGGGCCGAGGCCTTCATCGGGGCCATGGCCTTCTTCGCGCCGGAGATCGAGGTCGTCCACTTCCCCAGCTGGGACTGCCTGCCCTACGACCGGGTCGGGCCGGCTGCGTCGGTCGCCGCCCAGCGCATGGCCACCCTCTCGCGGCTGGCGGCCGGGGTGGATGCCAAAAAGCCGCTGCTGCTGGTCGCGGCCATGGCCGGGGCCATGCAGCGGGTTCCGCCGCGCGCCTCGGTGATCGAGGCCAGCTATTCGACCCGGCCCGGCGCGACGGTGAAGATCGAGGACCTCGAGCGCTATTTCGCGGTCAACGGCTACCATCGGGCTTCCACTGTCTCTGAGCGCGGCGAGTTCGCGATCCGGGGCGGGGTCATCGACGTCTTCCCGCCGGCCGGCGAGGAGCCGGTGCGGCTCGACCTGTTCGGCGACACGCTGGAATCGATCCGCGCCTTCGATCCGGAGACGCAACGGTCGACGAAGCAGCTGCACGACATCCGCCTGCTGCCGGTCAGCGAGGCCCTGCTCGACAAGGACGCGGTGGCCCGCTTCCGCAAGGGCTATGTCGGCGAGTTCGGCGCGCCGGGGCAGGACGCCCTCTATGAGGCGGTCCGCGAGGGTGGGCGCCGGGCCGGGATGGAGCACTGGCTGCCGCTGTTCTACCCGCGGCTGGAAACGCTGTTCGACTACCTGCCGGACGAGGCGCTGATCGCCTTCGACCACCAGGCGCTGGAGGCGCGCGAGGAGCGGCTGGCCGTCATCAACGACGCCTACGAGGCCCGCGCCGACGCCCAGCGCAAGGACAGCTATCGGCCGCTGAAGCCGGACGCGCTGTACCTGACGGCCCAGGAATTCGACGGGCTGATGAGCCTGCGGCCCACCCGCTGGTTCACGCCGTTCCAGCGCGACGGCGCGGCGGTCATCGACATGGGCGCGCGGCAGGGACGGACCTTCGCCGCCGAGCGGCAGCAGGACAGCGTCAACCTGTTCGAGGCCACCGCCGCCCACGCCAAGGCCCTGTCGGAGGCCGGCAAGCGGGTGCTGTTCGCCAGCTGGTCGGACGGCAGTTCCGAACGCCTCGGCAGCATGCTGGCCGATCACGGCATGAAGAAGCTGCCGGTCGCCAAATACTGGCAGGCGGCCAAGGCCAACGATCCCAAGGTCCCGCAGCGGGTGGTGCTGCCGCTGGAGCATGGGTTCGAGACCGACAACCTGGCGGTCATCAGCGAGACCGACATCCTCGGTGACCGCCTGGCCCGGCCGCGCAAGAAGCGCCGCGCCGCCAACTTCCTGGCCGAGGCCAGCGCCCTGACGCCCGGCGATCTGGTCGTCCACATCGACCACGGCATCGGCCGCTACGAAGGCCTCAAGACGCTGGAGGTGCAGCAGGCGCCGCACGACTGCCTGGAGCTGCAGTACGGCGGCGAGGCCAAGCTCTACCTGCCGGTCGAGAACATCGACCTGCTCACCCGCTACGGCGCCGAGGGCGACGGGGTGCAGCTGGACAAGCTGGGCGGGGCCGCCTGGCAGTCGCGCAAGTCGAAGGCCAAGGAGCGGCTGCGGGTCATGGCCGAGGGCCTGATCGCCATCGCCGCCGCGCGCGCCACCAAGTCGGTCGAGGAGACCGATCCGCCGTCCGGCCTGTTCGACGAGTTCTGCGCCCGCTTCCCCTACGAGGAGACGGACGACCAGCTCAATGCCATCGCCGATGTGCTGACCGATCTGGGCTCCGGCAAGCCAATGGACCGGCTGATCTGCGGCGACGTCGGCTTCGGCAAGACCGAGGTGGCGCTGCGCGCGGCCTTCGTCATGGCCATGAGCGGCAAGCAGGTGGCGGTGGTCTGCCCGACCACCCTGCTGGCCCGCCAGCACTTCAAGACCTTCACCGAGCGCTTCCAGGGCTGGCCGGTCAAGATCCGCCGGCTGTCGCGCCTGGCGCCCGCCGCCGAGGCCGCCGAGACCCGCGAGGGGCTGGCCAACGGCGAGTTCGAGATCGTCGTCGGCACCCATGCGGTGCTGAGCAAGCTGGTCAGCTTCAAGGACCTGGGGCTGGTCATCGTCGACGAGGAGCAGCACTTCGGGGTCAAGCACAAGGAGAAGCTCAAGGAGCTTCGCGCCGACGTGCACATGCTGACCCTGACCGCGACGCCGATCCCGCGCACCCTGCAGATGGCGCTGAGCGGCATCCGCGAGATGTCGATTATCGCCACGCCGCCGGTCGATAGGCTGGCGGTGCGGACCTACGTCATGCCGTGGGACGAGGTGAGCCTGCGCGAGGCCCTGCTGCGCGAGAAGTATCGCGGCGGCCAGAGCTATTTCGTCACCCCGCGCATCAAGGACCTGCCGGATCTGGAGAAGTTCCTGCGCGTCTCGGTGCCCGAGGTGAAGTTCGTGGTCGGCCATGGCCAGATGGCCCCGACCCAGCTCGAGGAGGTGATGACCGCCTTCTACGACGGGCAGTACGACGTGCTGCTGTCGACGACGATCGTCGAGAGCGGGCTGGATATCCCTTCGGCCAACACGATGATCATCCACCGGGCCGACATGTTCGGCCTGAGCCAGCTGTACCAGCTGCGGGGACGGGTCGGGCGGTCGAAGGCGCGGGCCTACGCCTATATGACGACGCCGGTCGAGAAGACCCTGACCCTGTCGGCCGAGAAGCGGCTGCAGGTGCTGCAGAGCCTCGACAGCCTGGGGGCGGGCTTCCAGCTGGCCAGCCACGACCTCGACATTCGCGGCGGCGGCAACCTGCTGGGCGACGAGCAGAGCGGCCATATCCGCGAGATCGGGGTCGAGCTGTACCAGCAGATGCTGGAGGAGGCGGTGGCGGCGCTGAAGGAGCGGGCGGGCGAGGATTCGCTCAGTGACCGTGGCTGGTCGCCGGCCATCAACACCGGCGCCGCCGTGCTGATCCCGGAAGAGTATGTGCCGGACCTCAACGTCCGCCTGTCGCTGTACCGTCGCCTGTCGGAGGCCGAGAAGTCGGCCGACCGCGAGGCGCTTGCCGCCGAACTGATCGACCGCTTCGGGCCCTTGCCGCCGGAGACCGACAGCCTGCTGAAGGTCGTCGCGATCAAGGGGCTGTGCCGCGAGGCGAATGTGTCGAAGATCGATGTCGGGCCGAAGGGCGCGGTGATCCAGTTCCGGAACGACGTGTTCGAGAACCCCGGGGCGCTGGTGGGGCATATCGCCAAGAACGGCGCCGTCTGGCGGCTGCGTCCGGACCAGAAGATCGTCGTGCAGGGCGAATGGGCGACGCCGGCGGCGCGGCTGGATGCGGCGGAGAAGGTGTTGAGCGTGTTGGCGAGGCTGGCGAGGGCCTAAATCCTCCTTCGGCAGGCCGAAGGCCTGACGGGGGAGGGGGACCGCCCGCGCAGCGGGTGGTGGAGGGGGCAGCGCCGGCCGTTGCAGTTGCCATGAACGCGGTTGCCACAGCCGGGCCAGAACGCACTTCTTCCTGACAAGCCGGCGCTGCCCCCTCCACCACGACCTACGGTCGCGGTCCCCCTCCCCCGTGACTTCGTCCCGGAGGAGGATTTAGTTGCCGCGTCGTCCCGCCACACCCTACCATCGCCGCAGGAGGCCCTCGCCATGACCAAGCTGACCGTGAACGGCAAACCGGTGACCGTGGCCTCCGAGCCGGACACGCCGCTGCTCTGGGTGCTGCGCGACGAGCTCGACCTCAAGGGCGCCAAGTACGGTTGCGGCATCGCCCAGTGCGGGGCCTGCACGGTGCTGGTCTCCGGCCAGCCGGTGCGGTCCTGCAGTCTGCCGGTCGGCGACATCGCCGGGGCCGAGATCACCACCATCGAGGGGCTGGCCAAGGATGACCCCGTGCAGAAGGCCTGGATCGATATCCAGGTCCCGCAATGCGGCTTCTGCCAGCCGGGCCAGATCATGAGCGCCAAGGGGCTGCTGGCCGAGAACCCCAAGCCCGACGACGCCGCCATCGATGCGGGCATGGCCGGCAACCTCTGTCGCTGCGGCACCTATCTGCGCATCCGCGCCGCCATCAAGGCGGCCAGCGGCCAGGCCGCGTGAGAGGAGATCCAGCCATGAACGCTCCCCTCAACCGCCGCGCCTTCCTCGCCACCAGCGGCGCCTTCACCGTCAGCTTTGTCGTCACCCCGCCGGCCGGGGCCCAGAACGGAACCGCCGCCGCCTGGACCGCCTATCTGGTCATCGGCGCGGACGGCCGCATCCTGCTGCATTCCCCGACCACCGAGATGGGGCAGGGGACCCATACCGCCCACGCCGCCATCATCGCCGACGAGATCGGCGTGCCGCTGGCCTGGGTCAGCGTCGACACTCCCGAACCGTCCGACCCGTTCCGGCGCGGCGGCCAGATGGGCTCGGGCGGCAGCCAGGGCGTGCGCGCCTGGTGGGACGCCCTGCGCAAGGTCGGGGCCTCGGCCCGCCAGAGCCTGATCGAGGCGGCCGCCGCCAAGGCCAAGGTCCCGGCCGCCGAGGTTACCATCGTCGATGGCAGGCTGCTGCGGGCCGGCAAACCGCTGATGCCGCTCGGCGAGGCGGCGAAGCTGGCGGCCGCCAGCCCGGCCGTCGAGGGCGTTCCCAAGGACCCCAAGAGCTACACCATCGTCGGCAAATCGACCCCGCGGGTCGATATCCCGGCCAAGGTGCGCGGCGAGCCGATCTTCTCGTCCGATTTCACCCTGCCGGGCATGGTCTACGCCTGCGCCGTGCTGTCGCCGGTCTGGACCGGCAAGGTCGCCAAGCTGAATGACGCGCCGGCCCTGGCCGTCAAGGGCGTGACGCGGGTCGTGGCCTTCGACGGCGGCGCGGCGGTGGTGGCGAAAACCCAGTGGGCGGCCATGAAGGGCGCCCAGGCGCTGGAGGTCTCCTGGGCCTCGACGGCCTATGACGGGCTCAGCTCCGACGCCATCTCGGCGGCCATGCTGACGGGCCTGGACAAGGACGCCGAGGCCATCGTCGCCCGCAACGACGCGGGCGTGCCCGCCGCCCTGGCCGGCGCCGCCAAGGTGGTCGAGGCCGACTACGAGGTGCCCTACATCGCCCACACCCCGATGGAGCCCTGGTCGGTGACCATCGCCCCGACCGCCGACGGCGGGCTTGAACTGTGGGGACCGTTCCAGACCCAGGACCGCAACCGGGGCACCGCAGCCAAGGCCGCCGGCCTGCCGGTCGAAAAGGTCAAGCTGCACACCCTGATGCTGGGCGGCGGCTTCGGGCGGCGGCTGGGGGATGACGGCATCCCGGCGGCTGTCGCCGTGGCCATGGCTCTCAAGACGCCGGTCAAGGTCTTCTGGCGGCGCGAGGACGAGATCGGCCAGGGCTGGTATCGCCCCGCACAGGTCGCCCGCATGAAGGCGGCGCTGGGCAAGGACGGCAAGCTGACCGCCTTCCACATCCGCACGGCCGGCCCCTCGATGCGCGACAGCTTCGCGCCCGGCGGCCTGCCCAAGGGCCAGATCGACGGCTCCTCGGTGCAGATCCTGCCCGACATCCTCTACAGGTTCCCGGCCTACAGGATCGACTGGGTGCGGGTCGATCAGGTCATCCCCATGGCCCCCTGGCGGTCGGTCGGGGCCACACAGAACGGCTATTTTGTCGAGAGCTTCCTCGACGAGGTGGCGCTGGCGGCCGGCAAGGACCCGGTGCAGCTGCGCCGCGAGCTGCTGGCCGACAATCCGCGCGCCCTGAAGGTCATCGACGCCGCCGCCGAGGCCGGCGACTGGGGCAAGGCCCTGCCGAAGGGGCGGGCGCGGGGCTTCGCCTTCGTCTACAGCTTCGCCAGCCTTTGCGCCCATGTGGTCGAGGCCAGCCTGGATGGCGGCGTCGTCACCGTCCACAAGGTGACCTGCGTCATCGACTGCGCCCGCGTCGTCACCCCGGACGGGGCCCGCAACCAGATGGAGGGCGGTATCGTCCAGGGGCTGTCCACGGCCTTGTTCGAAGGCATCGAGGTGGCGAACGGCTCCTGCCAAAACCGCAACTTCGACGGCTACCGGATCATGCGGATGAACGAGGCGCCGAAGGTCATCGAGACCATTTTCATCGAAAACGACGAGCCGGTGCTTGGCGGCATCGGCGAGCCCGGCCTGCCGCCGGCGACCCCGGCGCTGGTCAATGCGCTGGCGAAACTGACCGGCAAGCCGATCCGCAAGCTGCCGATCTCGGCGGTGCTTGACCAAGCGTCGTGAAAATGTCGGCGGGGCGCCCTATGAGGACGCTCCGCATCGTTGTTCAGGTAGGTCCATGACGCTTCGTCACTGGTCCGGCGCCCTCGCCGGCCTTTCCGTCCTCGCCGTCGCCGGCGTCTCCCAGGCCGCCGACCCCAGGCCGGTTCCGAAGCTGGTGGTGGTGATCAGCGTCGACCAGTTCAGTTCCAACCTCTTCAACCAGTACCGCAGCCGCTATGTCGGCGGGCTGCGCACCCTGGCCGACCAGGGCCTGGTGCATATCAACGGCTACCAGACCCATTCGGGAACCGAGACCTGCCCGGGCCACTCGACCATCCTGACCGGCAAGCATCCCAACAAGACCGGCATCCCGGCCAATGACTGGCTCGACCCGGTCACCGGCAAGAGCGTCTACTGCTTCAGCGCCCCGGCCAACCGGCTGGCGGGCGGCCTGACCGGGGGCAACGGCCCGGTCGGTCCCGACAACATGAGGGCCACGACCCTTGGCGACTGGATGAAGGACGGCGGCGCGGGCGGCCGGGTCTTCGCCATCTCCGGCAAGGACCGCGGCGCCATCGCCATGGCAGGCCACAAGGGCGACGGCGTCTTCTGGTGGCGCGAGGGCTTCGGCTTCACGACCTACGTCGAGCCCGGCCAGAGTGACGAGGCGCGGCTGGCGCCGGTCAAGGCCATCAACGCCGACCTCAAGGCCCGCTACGAGGGCAAGCCGGCCTCCTGGACCTACCAGAACGACTATTGCCGCACGCTCGAGGCCGACTACCAGATCGCCGGCCAGACCTGGCACAGCCAGGTGCCGCCGGCCAAGGTGCAGTTCGACAACACCCCGCTGCTCGACGAGGTCACCGTCGAAGGCGCCATCCGTCTGATCGATGAGCAGAAGCTGGGCGCCGGCGCGGCCACCGACGTGCTGGCCGTCAGCCTGTCGGCCACCGACCGCATCGGCCACGGCTTCGGCACCCAGGGGCCGGAGATGTGCGAACAGCAGTTCCGCCTCGACGCCGCGCTCGGCAAGCTGCTCGAGGCCGCGAAGGCTGCACCCGGCGGGGCGCTGGTGGTGCTGACCGCCGACCATGGCGGCTCCGACTTCTCCGAGCGCCAGGCCGAGCGTGGCTATCCTGAGGCCCGGCGCTACGACCCCGAGGTGCTGGCGCAACTGAACATGGCCCTCAAGGCCCAGTTCAAGCTGACGGCCAATCCGGTGATCTTCGACGGCAGCGGCCTCTACGTCGTCGATGACCGCAATGTGCGCCTGCCTGAGCCCCTGCGGTCGAAGATCGCCAGGGCGGCCGCCGACTGGCTGGCGACGAAGTCCGGCATCGCCGCCGCCTACACCCTTGATGAGTTGCTCGCGGTTCCGCTGCGGCCCGGCCTGTCGCCGGAGGATGTGAGCGTCAAGGAACGCGCCGCGATGAGCGCTGTCGCTGGCCGCTCGCCGGACGTCATCGTCATTCTCGCGCCGGGGGTTTCGCCGCTGCAGGCCCGGCTGGGCGGCGCCCTGAGCACCCACGGCAGCCCCTGGGACTACGACCGCCGCGTGCCGATCCTGTTCTGGTGGTCGGGCGGACAGGGGCAGGAGCGCTTCTATCCCATCGAGACCACCGACATCGGCCCGACGCTGGCGCATCTGATCGGGGTGAGGCCGCCGGCCGACATCGACGGTCGCTGCATCGACCTGGGCGGTTTCGCGGTGGACGCCTGTCCGCAGCGGGCCGAGCCGCCGCCGGTCGCGGCGCCGAAGAAGCAGGGCTGGCTGCGCTGGCCGTTTGGCGGCAAGGATCAGTAGAGATCGGTCTTGTAATTGCTCTGCAGGCCACCGTGGACCAGGTCGCGCTTGACGGCCAGCCGCAGCAGGGTGGCCTCGACGCCCTTGATCTTGTTAAGCTTGATGTGGGCGACCAGCGCCGCCGCCGGGTCGATCCCAGAGGCCGGAGGGCCGTTCCACAGTCCGGCCCGCTCCAGCGCCCGGCTTGAGGCGAGCGTCGGGCTGTCCGTCTCGATGACGGTGGCCAGGATCGGCGTCTTGCCGTCGACCACGAAGGCCTGGCGTATGTCGTCATCGGCGGTGAGCACGGCCCGGCCGCGCAGCACCGCCGCTTGGCCGCTGCCCGGTGCGATGGCGAAGGCGGCGACCCGGGGCTGTTCGATGATGTTGCGGTAGCCGAAGGCCAGCCGGTTGCCCGGCCGCTCGGCCAGGGTGGCGCGGCCGTCCCGCATCCGCACCAGCAGGCCGGCGGGATCGCCCTTGGGGCTGACATCGGCCTGGCCGCCCCGGTCCATGGTGACCAAGGCCAGGAAGCGGCAGGCGTCCATGAAGGCGTCAGGATCGGTGGGCGCCGCCGGTTCGCCGCCGGTCCAGAATTCGGAGCGGATCAAGGCCTTGGCGCAGTGGACGAAGCATTCCTCGACGGCGATCTCCACCGCCGTCTCGCTGACCGCCGAGATCCTGCCATTGGCCCGCAAGGTCTCGCCGACGCCGGGGGCGAGGAACAGCAGGCCGGCCCCGACGCCGACCTCGAGGCCGCCCGGGTTGTCGATGGCGTCCAGCGGGATGGAGACCCCGGCCCGGGTGGGCGTCACGAACCCGGCCGGTCCGCCCGCCGCTGTCGCCGTCGGCCCGTCCTCGCCGCCGATGCCCAGGAAGACGAACGGCGAGGCGGCGATCCAGCCGGTCGCCGTTTCGTCGAGATGGTCGATGATCTTCATCTTCACGCCGAGGCCGGCGACGCCGATGCGATCCTCCAGCGCCTTGACCGAGGTGATCGTTTCCATGGCCGTCCTTCCCGAATGCTCGGGCAGCATGGCCTACTTAATATTGAATCTCAACTAGCCGCGCAGCATCTTCGCCACGCGCGGCGCGAAGTAGGTGATGATCCCGGCGCAGCCGGCCCGCTTGAAGGCGCCCAGGCTCTCGAGGATGGCCCGCTCCTCGTCGATCCAGCCGTTCTGGGCGGCGGCCATGATCATCGCGTACTCGCCGCTCACCTGGAAGGCGAAGGTCGGCATGGCGAATTCGTCGACCAGCCGGCGGGCGATGTCGAGGTAGGGCATGCCCGGCTTGACCATGACCATGTCGGCGCCCTCGGCGATGTCGAGGGCGACCTCGCGGATGGCCTCCTCGGTGTTGGCCGGGTCCATCTGGTAGGTCTTCTTGTCGCCGGGGTTGGCGACGTCGCCGCTGCCCAGCTTCCCGGAGCCGATGGCGTCGCGGTAGGGACCGTAGAAGGCCGAGGCGTACTTGGCGGCGTAGGACATGATCATAACGTCCTGCAGGCCCTCGGCCTCCAGCGCCGCGCGGATCGCCCCGACCCGGCCGTCCATCATGTCCGAGGGAGCGAGGATATCGCAGCCAGCCCGGGCCTGGACCAGGGCCTGCTCGACCAGACGCTCGATGGTGGCGTCGTTGACGACGCGGCCGTCCTTCAGCACGCCGTCGTGGCCGTGGGTGGTGAAGGGATCGAGCGCCACGTCGCACATGATGCCGACCTCGGGGGCGGCGGCCTTCATGGCCTTGATCGCCCGGCAGATGACCCCGTCTTCCTCGGCCGCCAGGCTGCCCTCGGCGTCCTTCCGGGCCCCGTCGATGTGGGGGAAGATGGCGATGCATGGGATGCCCAGCTCGCGGGCTGCAATGGCCGCCTTGGCCGCTTCGGCGATGCTCAGGCGGTCGACGCCCGGCATCGAGGCGACGGGAATCCGACCCTCGCCCTCATGCACCACCATCGACCAGATCAGGTCGGAGGGCTGCAGCGAAGTCTCGCGCACCATGCGGCGGGACCAGTCGGCCTGGCGCAGGCGGCGCAAACGGGTGGCGGGGTAGGCGGCGAGGGGCGGAACGGTCATGGGCGCGGTGTCGCGCAACGGGCAGGCGAGCGCAAGCGCCTAGGGGCGCCAGCTGCCGCTTGGCATGCAGACGTGATCGGCCGCCTCCACGGCGTCGAGCTGCTCGACCAGCAACCAGAAGTCGAAGCCGTCCGGCCGGGTGATCACCGTCATGTCGTCCGGATAGAAATCGGTCGTCGGGGCATGAGGCGGTTCGAGGTCGCGGATCTCGTGCAGGGTCCGCTCGGCCTTGCCCGCCGGCCCCCAGGCGTAGCGCTCCTTCAAGCCGGTCCCGCTGCTCGCGCTGGCGCCGGATCGCTCCAGAGTTCCCGAGCCGTCGGCGGCAAACCTGTAGCGGTCCTCAACACTCCAGTCCCCGGACGGCGTGTAGACGGTCTGGTCGATGCTGACGGACCCCCCGGCCCGCGACACCTTGCCGATCACATAGGCCTGATCTCCCGGCGCCGACCGGTCGCGGCTCTTCGCATCCCGGAACAGGCAGAGGTCCGGCTTTTCCGGATCGCCCTTCATGATCACGTAATAGCTACCGTCCGCCGCGCTGGCGGCGCCGGCCAGGGCCGACAGGGCCAGTATGCCGATCAGCAGCCGCTTCATGCCGCCGCGACCGGCCGCGGCGTCGTCGCCAGCCGCAGGAAGCCGACCGCCGGGGCCGCCAGCGACCACAGGGCCATCAGGGCCAGGCCGATGCCGGAGGCGATGAACAGGCCGATGATGCGGCCGGTGAAGGTCAGGTTCGAGACCTGCACGTCGCTGTGCAGCTCGTCGCGCCAGGCCTCTCCGAGCAGGTCGGCCAGCGCCCAGAGGCCGCAGATTCCGGCGACGAGGCCCAGCAGGAAGCCGATCCAGAAGATCTGGATCTGGAACCGGTAATGCTCGCGGAGCTGCGGGGTGGCGGACCGTCGCTGGCTGTAGGCCATGATCACCCCGACGATGCCGGGCACCCCGGCGAAGAAGATGGCGCTGAACAGCAGGCCGTAGCCGATCAGTCCCATGACCCGCTCGGTGTCGAACCGGCGGGCCTCGGCGTCCGTTAAGGTCATGCGGCTCTCCCGTCAGGCAGCGGTTGACAGCTTGGCCCCTCGGCGTCAGGTCAGCAAGCCCACGGCGTGAGGGTAACTCTTCGCGCGAGATCAGGACATCGACGCATGGATTTCTCCCTCACCGACGATCAGCGCGCCATCCAGGAGATGGCCCAGGCCTTCGCAAGGGATGAACTCGCCCCGCATGCCGCCGGATGGGATGAAGAAAGCCACTTCCCGGTTGATGTCCTGCGCCAGGCCGCCGCGCTCGGCTTCGCCGGCGTCTATGTGCAGGAAGATGTCGGCGGCTCCGGCCTGAGCCGCCTCGACGCCTCGCTGATCTTTGAGGCGCTCAGCTACGGCTGCGTGCCGACCGCCGCCTACCTGACCATCCACAACATGGCCTCCTGGATGATCGACCGCTTCGCGTCGGACGAACTGCGCCACAAATACCTGCCGCGCCTGACCACCATGGAGCTGATCGCCAGCTACTGCCTGACCGAGCCCGGCAGCGGCTCCGACGCCGCCGCCATGCGCACCAGCGCCCGGCTGGACGGCGATCATTACGTCCTGAACGGTTCCAAGGCCTTCATCTCCGGCGCCGGGGTCTCGGACGTCTACGTCGTCATGGCCCGCAGCGGGGCCGACGGCCCCAAGGGCGTCTCGGCGTTCGTCGTGGAGAAGGGCTGGGAAGGCCTGTCGTTCGGCGCCAACGAGAAGAAGATGGGCTGGAAGTCGCAGCCGACGGCCCAGGTCAACTTCGACAACGTTCGCGTGCCGGTCGAGAACCGCATCGGCGGCGAGGGCGAGGGCTTCCGCTTCGCCATGATGGGCCTGGACGGCGGTCGGCTGAACATCGCCAGCTGCTCGCTGGGCGGCGCCGCCTTCGCGTTGGACACGGCCAAGGCCTACATGGAAACCCGCAACCAGTTCGGCAAACCGCTGAAGGATTTCCAGGCTCTGCAGTTCAAGATCGCCGACATGGCCACCGACCTTCAGGCCTCGCAGCTGATGGTCCGCAACGCCGCCAGCGCCCTCGACAATCGCGACCCCCACGCCACCAAGCTCTGCGCCATGGCCAAACGCTTCGCCACCGACAGCTGCTTCGACGTCGCCAACAACGCCCTGCAGCTGCACGGCGGCTACGGCTACCTGGCCGACTACCCGATGGAGCGCATCGTCCGCGACCTGCGGGTGCACCAGATCCTCGAAGGCACCAACGAGATCATGCGGGTGATCATCGGGCGCGAGATGTTCCGGCAATAGGGCGACTTTTGCCCCGCTCGTGCGCTATCAGATGAACATGACCGAAGAACCCGAAGTCCTCACCCGCGTCGAAGCCGGCGTCGGTCGCGTCACCCTCAATCGGCCCAAAGCGCTGCATGCGCTGACCACCAACATGTGCCGGCTGATCACTGAAGCCCTGCTGGCCTGGCGCGACGACGACGCGGTCCACTGCGTTCTCATCGACCATAGCGGCGAGCGCGGCTTCTGCGCCGGCGGCGACATCCGCATGCTGGCCGAGAGCGGGGCAGGGGACGGCCGCGAGGCTCGCGAGTTCTTCCACACCGAGTACCGGCTGAACCATCTGCTGTTTGTCTATCCCAAGCCCGTGGTGGCGGTGATGGACGGGGTGACCATGGGCGGCGGTGTCGGTCTCTCCATGCCGGCCGCCGTGCGCATCGCCACCGAGCGGACCACCTTCGCCATGCCCGAGACCGGCATCGGCCTGTTCCCTGACGTCGGCGGCGGCTGGTTCCTGCCGCGCCTGCCCGGCAAGACCGGGCTGTGGCTGGCGTTGACCGGGGCGCGGATCAAGGGCGCCGACTGCATTCGGCTGGGCATCGCCACCCACTATATGCCGAGCGGGCACGTCGAGGGCTTCAAGGCCGCGCTGGCCGAGCACCCGGAGAGCATCGCCGGCGCGCTCGCCCATTTCGTCCGCGACGCCGGCCCGGCCCCGATCGAGGCGCATCTGGAAGACATCGACCGGTTCTTCGGCCGCCCGTCGGTCGAGGCCATCCTCGAAGACCTGGAACAGGACACCGGCGAATGGGCGCGAAGCACCCTCGTCACCCTCGGGACCAAGTCGCCGCAGACGATGAAAGTCGCCTTCCGCCAACTGGCCCACGGCGCCCTGTTCGACGACTTCGCCGACAACATGGTCATGGAGTACCGCATCGGCGCCCACGTCGTGCAGCGGCCCGACTTCATCGAGGGTGTCCGCGCCGTCATCATCGACAAGGACAACAGCCCGCGCTGGAGCCCCGAAACCGTCGAGGCGGTCGGCGACGACCTGCTGGACGAGATTTTCGCGCCTCTGCCCGCGAATGAGGAATGGACTCCGCTGACGTGAGCCACAATCTAGCCTAGAGAGGTCCGCAGGTCGGGGGACCGAACGAAGCAAACGTCCAGGAGAGACGAATGACGCCCCGCGTGAGTTGGCTGGCCCTGGCCGCCGTCCTGACCCTGACCGCCTGCGCCACCACCCCGCCCCCGCCGCCGCCGCCCGTGGAAGCCGGAGCGGCGCTGCCGACCTGGCTGGACGCCGCCCTGACCGATCCCAGCCGGCCGGCCGCCGACATGGCCCGCGACGTGGGCCGGCGTCCGGGCGAAACCGTCCTGTTCGCCGGCATCAAGCCCGGCATGAAGGTCGCCGACCTGATCCCCGGGGCAGGCTATTTCACCCGCATCTTCTCCAAGGCCGTCGGTCCGCGTGGCCGCGTCTACGCCTATGTGCCCGGCGAGTTCGCCGCCCAGGCCAATCGCGATCCGGCGGTCACGGTCGTCACCCAGGACCCGGCCTACGCCAATACCCGCATGATCGTCGATACGATGCCGAGGTTCTCTGCTCCCGAGAAGCTGGACGTCGTCTTCACGGCCCAGAACTACCACGACCTGCACACCACGCGGATGGGACCGGTCGATGTGCCGGCCTTCAACCGCGCGGTGTTCCGCGCCCTCAAGCCGGGCGGTCTCTACGTCGTCATCGACCACTCGGCCCAGAAGGGCAGCGGCCTGTCTGCCGTGAACAGTTTCCACCGCATCGATCCGGCCGTCGTGCGCCGGGAAGTCGAGGCGGCCGGCTTCATCTTCGACGGGCAGGGCGAGTTCCTGCGCGAGCCGAAGGACCGCATGAATGTAAGCGTCGTCGACAAAACCATCCGGGGCGAGACCGACCAGTTCGTCTACCGCTTCCGCAAGCCTGGGAGGGCACGCCGTTGAACAAGACACTGATCGCCGCTGTCGCCGGAGCGCTCGCTCTGGCCATGACCGGGGCCGTGGTCGCCGCCGACTACAGCGCCGCCCTGAACGACGCCAAGCGTCCGGCCGACCAGAAGGCCCGTGACGTCGCCCGCAAGCCCGCGGAGCTGCTGGCCATCGCCGAGGTCAATCCCGGCGACAAGGTCGGCGACTTCATCATGGGCGGCGGCTATTTCACCCGCATCTTCTCGGCCGCCGTCGGTTCGACCGGCAAGGTCTACGCCGTGCAGCCCAAGGAGTTCATCGACTTCCAGGCCAGCTATGGGACCAACCAGGACACGGTGGTCGCCGACTATGCCAACGTGGTGCCGCTGCGCCCGTCGCTCGGCGCCGTCACCTTTCCCGAGCCGCTGGACGTCATCTTCACCGCCCAGAACTACCACGACATGCACCTCAGCATGGCCCCGGAAGCCCTGGCCGGCATGGTCGACAAGGCGCTGTTCGACGCGCTGAAGCCGGGCGGCCTGCTGGTCATCGTCGATCACTACGCCGCCGACGGTTCGGGCACGCGCGACAGCAACAGCCTGCACCGCATCGACATCGAGACGGTGAAGAAGGAAGTCCTGGCCGCCGGCTTCGTGCTGGAGAGCCAGAGCGACATCCTGCGCAATCCCGCCGATCCGCGCACCGCCAGCGTCTTCGACGCCTCGATCCGCGGCCAGACCGACCAGTTCGTGCTGAAGTTCCGCAAGCCGAAATAGGCTTGCGCCGCCTGTAGATTCCCAACGACGCCGGCCTCGCTACGGGTCGGCGCAAGGAGCGTTTTAAATGACCCGCGTAGCCTTCATCGGCGTCGGCAACATGGGCGCTGGCATGGCGTCCAACCAGGTCAAAGCCGGCCGTCATGTCGCCGCCTTTGACCTGTCGGCGGCGGCCCTCGACAAGGCCGTGGCCCACGGTTGTTCGCCGTCTGCCTCGGTCGCGGAGGCGGTGAAGGATGCGGACATCGTCATCACCATGCTGCCGGCCGGCAAGCATGTGCGCGAGGTCTATGAAAAGGACATCTTGCTCAACGCCCCGACCACGGCCCTGCTGATCGACTGCTCGACCATCGATGTCGACAGCGCCCGCGCCGTCGGAGCCATGGCCAAGGCCGCCGGCTTCCGATTCGGCGACGCGCCGGTCAGCGGCGGCATCATGGCCGCCGAGGGCGGGACCCTGGCCTTCATGGTCGGCTGCGAGGAGGACGACTACCCGGCTTACGAAGAGGCTCTCAAACCCATGGCCCGCGCTGTCTTTCACGCGGGCGACCTGGGCTCGGGCCAGGCGGCCAAGATCTGCAACAACATGCTGCTCGGCGTCTCCATGCTCGGCGTCTGCGAGAGCTTTGCCCTGGCCGAGAAGCTCGGCCTCGATCCGACGAAGTTCTTCGACATCGCCTCGAAGTCGTCGGGCCAGTGCTGGAGTCTGACCACCTACTGCCCCTGGCCGGGCCCGGTGGAATCGGCGCCGTCCAACCGCGGCTACGAAGGCGGCTTCCTCACCGCCCTGATGCTGAAGGACCTGAAGCTTGCCCAGGACGCCGCCTCGAAAGCCGGCGCGACCACCCCGATGGGCAACCAGGCCGAGGCCCTCTACGCCATGTTCGATGGCCTGGGATTCGGCCAGAAGGACTTCTCGGCCGTCCTGCAACTGATGCGGGGAAAGCTGGACGAGCTCGTCGGATAAACCTGAGAGACGTTCTCACAGGACCCGCGACCGTCGGCGGCGTATTCTGCCTCCGTACAAATCCTTAATTGGACAGGTCTCGGTGATGAGGGATAAACCCCACGCCGACAACGAGAAGAAGAGGGGCCGGGCCTCGGGGCGAGGACCGGACATCGCCAGATGGACTATAAAGCCGCGTTTCGGACCGCCGTGGAGCAGGTTCGTTCTGAAGGTCGCTACCGGGTGTTCGCCGATCTGAAGCGACACCGTGGAGCCTTCCCGCGCGCCACCTGGACCCGTGACGACGGCAGCTCCAAGGACATCATCGTCTGGTGCTCGAACGACTACCTCGGCCAGGGCCAGAACCCGGTCGTGCTCGACGCCATGCACGCGGCCATCGACGCCAACGGTTCCGGCTCGGGCGGCACCCGCAACATCTCCGGCACCACCCACCATCACGTCGAACTGGAACGCGAACTCGCCGACCTGCACGGCAAGGACGCGGCCCTGTTGTTCACCTCCGGCTACGTGGCCAATGAGGCGACGCTGTCGATCCTCTACAAGGTGCTGCCGGGTCTGATCGTCTTCTCGGACGAACTGAACCACGCCAGCATGATCGCCGGCATCCGCAATGGCGGCGGCGCCCGGCACATCTTCCGCCACAACGACCTGGAACACCTCGAAAGCCTGCTGATCGACGCCCCGGCCGATGCGCCCAAGCTGATCGCCTTCGAGAGCGTCTATTCGATGGACGGCGACATCGCCGACCTGGCCGGCACCGTCGCCCTGGCGAAAAAGTACAACGCCATCACCTACCTCGACGAAGTTCACGCCGTCGGCCTTTACGGCCAGCGCGGCGCGGGCGTGGCCGAGCGTGACGGCGTCATGAACGACATCGACATCATCGAAGGCACGCTGGGCAAGGCGTTCGGCGTGATGGGCGGCTACATCGCCGGCGACATCGAGATGGTCGACGCCATCCGCAGCTTCGCCTCCGGCTTCATCTTCACGACCAGCCTGCCGCCGGCCCTGACCGCCGGCGCCGCCGCCTCGGTTCGCTGGCTGAAACAGCATCCCGAGGTCCGCGACATCCATCAGGAACGGGCCGAAACCCTCAAGCAGATGTTCCGCGACGCCGGCCTGCCGGTCATGCCGTCGGTCAGCCACATCGTTCCGGTGATGGTTGGCGACCCCGTGCACTGCAAGATGGTCTCGGACATGCTGCTGGAAGACCACGGCATCTACGTCCAGCCGATCAACTACCCGACGGTGCCGCGCGGCACCGAGCGCCTGCGCTTCACGCCCACGCCGTTCCACACCGACGAAATGATGCGCGACCTCGTCAGGGCTATGGAAAAACTCTGGGCGCACTGCAATATTGCGCGCCTTGGCGGCGTGGCCGCCTAAGGGAGCTACTTCCGCCGCACACCTTTTCCGAGCCCGATCTTCTTGGCGAAATCAGAGCGTCGCTCGGCGTAGGCCGGCGCGACCATCGGGTATTCCGGCGGCAGACCCCACTTGCGGCGATAGTCTTCCGGCGACAGATCGTAGCGCGCCCGCAGGTAGCGCTTCAGCATGGTCAGCCGTTTGCCGTCCTCAAGACAGACGATGTAGTCGTGCTGCACCGACCGGCCGATCGGCACCGCCGGCTTCTGCTTGGCCGCTGGCGGCGCCGGGGCGACCTCGGCGCTCTCCAGGCCTTTCAGCGTCTGATGCACGCTTCGAATCAAATCGGGCAGGGCGGTGGCGTTCACCTGGTTGCGCGTCACATAGGCGGAGACAATGTCCGAGCCCAGTTGCAGCAACTCCGTGTCCGACGATCCCAGCGGGCGGGTGGAGTCGGCCATGGCTTCAAAACCTTTCAAACTCAACGACTAACGGAACTTGCCGCCCCTTTTCGAGCGGCTTGGCAAGGCGAACGTCTCGCCGCCCCGCCGGTTCCGATTGATCCCCCCGCTTCCAACCCTTAACAGGGCGCGACCCCGCGCCCGTTGCCGCCGGAGAGACCCATGACCGCCCACACCAAAGTTGCTCCCGCCTTCTTCGGCGCCGATCTGGCCCAAGCCGATCCGGACATCGCCAAAGCCATCGATTTCGAGCTGACCCGGCAACGGGACCAGATCGAGCTGATCGCCTCCGAGAACATCGTCTCCAGGGCCGTGCTGCAGGCCCAGGGTTCGATCCTGACCAACAAGTACGCCGAGGGGTATCCGGGCAAGCGCTACTACGGCGGCTGCGAATACGTCGACGTCATCGAGCAGATCGCCATCGACCGCGCCAAAGAGCTGTTCGGCGCCGCCTACGCCAACGTCCAGCCGCACTCGGGCAGCCAAGCCAACCAGGCGGTGTTCATGGCCCTGCTCAAGCCGGGTGACACCTTCATGGGCATGGACCTGGCGGCCGGCGGCCACCTGACCCACGGCAGCCCGGCCAACCAGTCCGGCAAATGGTTCAAGCCGGTCAGCTACTCTGTGCGTCAGCAGGACCAGCTGATCGATTATGATCAGGTCGCCGAAGTCGCCGCCGCCGAGAAGCCCAAGCTGATTATCGCCGGCGGCAGCGCCTATAGCCGCGTCATCGATTTCGCCCGCTTCCGCGAGATCGCCGACAGCATCGGCGCCTACCTGATGGTCGACATGGCCCACTTTGCGGGTCTCGTCGCCGGCGGCCACTATCCCAGCCCGGTGCCGCACGCCCATGTGGTCACCACCACCACCCACAAGACCCTGCGCGGCCCGCGCGGCGGCCTGATCCTCAGCAACGATGTGGATCTGGGCAAGAAGTTCAACAGCGCCATCTTCCCCGGCATCCAGGGCGGCCCGCTGGAGCATGTCATCGCCGCCAAGGCGGTGGCGTTCGGCGAGGCGCTGCAGCCGTCCTTCAAGGACTACGGCGCCCAGATCATCGCCAATGCCGTCGCCCTGTCCGACGGCCTGCAGTCGGCGGGCCTGAACATCGTTTCGGGCGGCACCGACAGCCACGTCATGCTGGTCGACCTGCGGCCCAAGAACGTCACCGGCGCCCTGGCGGAGAAGGCGCTGGAACGCGCCCACATCACCACCAACAAGAACGGCATTCCCTTCGACCCGCTGCCGCCGACCAAGACCTCGGGCATCCGCGTCGGCACCCCGGCCGGCACCACCCGCGGGTTCGGCGAGGGAGAATTCCGTCAGATCGGCAAGTGGATCGGTGAAGTTCTTGACGGCCTGTCGGGCAATGAAGCCGGCGATCCGGCCGTCGAGGCCCGGGTTCGCGAAGAGGTCATCGCATTGACGAAACGCTTCCCGATCTACAACTAGTAGGTCGAAGCCCACCGGAGGGGCCAAATCATGCGTTGCCCGTTCTGTGGACACATGGAAAGCCAGGTCAAGGACAGCCGCCCGTCGGAAGACGGCGCGGCCATCCGCCGTCGCCGCCTCTGCCCCGAATGCGGCGGCCGCTTCACGACCTTCGAACGCGTGCAGCTGCGCGAACTGACCATCCTCAAGCGCTCCGGCCGCCGCTCGCCCTTCGACCGCGAGAAGCTGGTCCGTTCGATCGCCATCGCCACCCGCAAGCGCCCGATCGATGCCGAACGGGTCGATCGCATGGTCAACGGCATCGTCCGCCAGTTGGAGAGCATGGGCGAAACCGAACTGCCCAGCAGCGCTGTGGGCGAGATGGTCATGAAGGCGCTCAAGAGCCTCGATGACGTCGCCTACGTTCGCTACGCCTCGGTCTACCGGGACTTCCGGCACACCGACGACTTCGCGAAGTTCCTCTCCGACGAGGGGCTGAACGAGGAAGCCGAGGACTAGGCCCCACTCCCAAATTCCGATCATCCCGACGAAAGTCGGGAACCAGTGTCCACCGGCGGAGCCGAGGCAGGCTCAAATCAGAGCCGAACCCTTCAGCAGTTTGCTAGCTGGGTCCCGACTTTCGTCGGGATGATCGGAGGGGTAGAGGAAGCGGATGCGCGTCACCCTGAAACTGGCCACCTCCCTCGACGGCCGCATTGCGACCGCCTCGGGCGAGAGCCGCTGGATCACCGGTCCTGCGGCGCGCGAGGAGGTGCATCGGCTGCGCGCCATGCACCAGGCCATCCTGGTCGGGGTCGAGACCGCCATTGCCGACGATCCGGAGCTCACCGTCCGCCTGCCGGGTTTTGTCGGCCTGCAGCCGGCGCGGGTCGTGCTCGACAGCCGCCAGCGGCTGCCGTCGAATCTGAAGCTGGTCCATGAGGCCAACCGCCTCGACACCGTCGTCATTTCCACCACCGATCCAAACAAGCGTTTGACTGACGCTGGGGTCACCGTGCTCAAGGTTGGACAACAGGATGGGCGACCCCATCTTCGCGAGGCGCTGGACGCTCTGTCCGACTGGTTGCTTTGGAAGATTACTGAGCGGCTGCCGACGGCGCTGCCGGAAAACTACGAAGGCTTTACCCCGTCGCTGTTCATCGAAGGCGGCGGGCAGGTGGCGGCCAGTTTCCTCAAAAGCGGACTGGTCGACGCCATCGAATGGTTCCGGGCGCCCATCGTGCTCGGCGACGAAGGCCGGCCGGCGGTCGGCGAGTTTGTGCTGAACCGGCTGGCTGATGCGCCGCGGTTCAAACGGGTTGCGGTCCACGAGGTCGGCGACGACCTGTGGGAGCGGTACGAAAGGCTCTGATATGTTCACCGGGATCGTCACAGACGTCGGCCGGGTCCGCTCGGTCCGGCAGACCAATCGCGACCGCAGGTACGAGATCGAGACCGCGTACGACGTCGCCTCCATCGACATGGGCGCTTCGATCAGCCACGCCGGCTGCTGCCTGACCGTGGTCGAGAAGGGCGATACCTGGTTCGCCGTCGAGGTTTCGGCCGAGACCCTGGCCCACACCACGCTCGGCGGGTGGGAGGAGGGCCACCGGGTCAACCTCGAGCGCGCCGCGCGGCTCGGCGACGAGATGGGCGGCCACGTCGTCTCGGGTCACGTCGACGGCGTCGGCGAGGTGCTCTCCATCGAGCCGGAGGGCGGCTCGCACCGCTACCGCATCCGCGCGCCGCGTCCGCTGCACCGGCTGATCGCCCCCAAGGGTTCGATTTCCGTCGAGGGCGTCTCATTGACCGTCAATGAGGTCGAGGACGACGTCTTCGGCCTCAACATCATTCCCCACACCTGGGATGTGACCACCCTGGGCGAGCTGAAACCGGGCTCGAAGGTCAATCTCGAGATCGACATGCTGGCGCGATACCTCGCGCGGTGGCAGGAGACCGCCTCATGAGCCACGACACCCCCATCTCGCCGATCGAGGATATCATCGAGGACGCCCGCAACGGCCGTCCCTACATCCTCGTCGATGCCGAGGACCGCGAGAACGAGGGCGATGTCATCATCCCCGCCCAGTTCGCGACGCCCGAGCAGATCAACTTCATGGCCCGCTTCGCGCGCGGCCTGATCTGCCTCTCGATCACCAACGACCGCGCCAAGGCCCTGCGCCTGCCGCCCATGGCCGCCGACAACCGCGAGAGCATGCAGACGGCCTTCACGGTTTCAATCGAAGCTAAGGAAGGCGTCACCACCGGCATCTCGGCCCACGACCGGTCGCACACCGTCGCCGTCGCCATCGACCCGACCAAGGGCGTCGATGACATCGTCACCCCGGGCCACGTCTTCCCGCTGGTCGCCAAGGACGGCGGCGTGCTGGTCCGCGCCGGTCACACCGAAGCCGCCGTGGATATCTCCCGCCTGGCGGGCCTCAACCCTGCCGGCGTCATCTGCGAGATCATGAATGACGACGGCACCATGGCCCGCCTGCCGCAGCTGGTCGCCTTCGCCCAGCTGCATGGCCTGAAGATCGGCACCATCGCCGACCTGATCGCCTACCGCCGCCGCAACGAGCGCCAGGTGGAGCGGGCCCTGGAGCGGCCGTTCGTCTCCAATTTCGGCGGCGAATTCCGCATGATCGTCTACCGCAACAGCATCGACAGATGCGAGCATTTGGCCTTGGTGAAGGGCAAGATCGACGCCGATCACCCCACGCTGGTGCGCATGCACCAGGTCGACATGGCCGCCGACATGCTGGGCGCGCTCGGCGCCCGCACCGACTACATCCCCTCGGCGCTCAAGGCGATCGGCGGGCATGACGGCCCCGGCGTGGCGGTGTTCATCCGCGATCCCAACCCGGCCTGGCTAAGCGAGCGCTACGGCGTCGATACCGAGGCCGGCAGTCAATATCGAAACAACGCCTTGCGCGACTATGGCGTCGGGGCGCAAATCCTCCTCGATCTCGGCGTACGCGAGATGATCCTCTTGACCTCCAGCCCGTTCAAGCCGGCGGCGCTCGAGGGCTATGGACTGAAGATCGTCGGGCGCGCCCCGATCACCGGAGAGAGTGAATGATTGACGACCCCGTCCGCATCCTGATCGTCGAGGGACGCTTCTACAACGATCTGTCCGACGAGCTGCTGCGCGGGGCGACCGACGCCATCACCGCGTTCGGCGCCGAGTATGACGTCATCACCGTGCCGGGCGCGCTGGAGATCCCGGGCGTCATCGCTATCGCCGACGAGGGCGGCCGCCGCCCGGCCGGCGTGCGCTATGACGGCTATGTGGCGCTGGGCGTGGTCATCCGCGGCGAGACCTATCACTTCGAGATCGTTTCGAATGAAAGCTGCCGGGGCGTCATGGACCTGACCCTCAAGGGCCTGCCGATCGGCAACGGCATCCTGACGGTCGAGGACGAGGAACAGGCCTGGGCCCGCGCCCGCGTTTCCGAGGGCGACAAGGGCGGCGGCGCGGCCCGCGCCGCGCTCGATGTGCTGAGCCACAAGCGCCGCCTGCTGGGGGGAGCCGGCCGATGAGCGACGAACCCAAACCCGCCTCCCTGGCCGAGGCCTTCGACAAGCTCCAGAAGCTGGCCGAGGAAAAACCCGTGGCCAACCTGAGCGCCAAGCAGCGCCGGGCCCGCACCGTCTCGCGCCTGGCCGCCGTCCAGGCCCTGTACCAGATGGAAATGACCGGGGCCGGCGTCGAGGCCGTCATCCGGGAATTCAGCGACCACCGCTTCGACCGCGACATCGAGGGCGAACTGCTGGCCCAGGCCGACGAGGACTTCTTCGCCGACCTGATCCGGGGCGCGGTCGGCGAGCAGGCCGACATCGACAAGGCGGTCATCGCCCGTCTGGCCTCCAACTGGAAGCTCGACCGCCTCGACGCCACCGCCCGCGCCATCCTGCGGGCCGGCGCCTGGGAGCTGATGCGCCGCCCCGACGTGCCGCTGGAAGTGGCCATCGACGAATACGTCGAGATCGCCAAGTCCTTCTTCGAGGGGCCGGAACCGGGCTTCATCAACGGCGCGCTGGACGGGATCGCCAAGGATGCCAAGCGCACCTGATCCAGACGGGCAGGGGGAATTCGACTGGATCGAACGCCTCCTCCGCCCGCTTACCCTGGGCGCACCGGGCGCTCTGGACCTGCTCGACGATGCCGCCGTCATCCGCCCGCGCGAGGGCCACGACCTGGTCGTCACCAAGGACGCCATGGTCGCCGGCGTTCACTTCCTGCCCGATGACCCGCTCGACACGGTGGCCCGCAAGCTCCTGGCCGTGAACCTCTCCGACCTCGCCGCCAAGGGCGCCGAGCCGATCGGCTACGTCCTGTCGGTCGCCTGGCCGAAGGACACCCCCTGGTCCGCCAAGGTGCTGTTTACCGAAGGGCTTGCCCAGGCCGGCCGCGACTGGCGCCTGCCCCTTCTCGGCGGCGACACGGTCTCCACCCCCGGGCCGCTGACGGTGACCGCCACACTGATGGGCGAGGTCCCCACCGGCGGCATAGTCCTGCGGCGCACGGCGCGGCCCGGCGACCTGCTGATGGTCAGCGGGCCCATCGGCGACGGCTGGCTTGGCTTGCAGGCGGCGCGGGGGATGATTGCGGATCCGGACGGTGTGCTGGCCGCGCGTTATCGCACGCCCATGCCCCGCCTCGACCTCATCGGAACCCTCCGCCAGTTCGCGCGGGCCAGCGCGGATGTCTCGGACGGCTTGCTGGCCGATGCCGGGCGGATCGCGATCGCCAGCGGCCTGGGGGTCGAGGTGGCGCTGGATCAGATGCCGCTGTCGCCGGAAGCGGCGGCCTGGCTGGCCTTGCAGGCCGATGAGGTCACGGCCCGTCTGGCGCTGGCCACCGGCGGCGACGACTATCAGATCGTCTGCTCAGTCGATCCGGCCGAGCGGCCGGCCCTGCACGCGGCCGAGGCCGGACTGGTAACCGTCGGCCGGTTCAAGCTGGGGCAGGGGGTTGGTGCGACGTTCAACGGCCATCCGGTCGAGCCCCAGCGTTTGGGCTGGACTCACTAGCCCGCCCATCCTCAAAAATCCGACTATCCCGACGAAAGTCGGGACCCAGTGTCCACCAGCGGAGCAGACGTTGGCGCTGATCAGAGCCGAATCCACAAGCTGCTTGCCAGCTGGGTCCCGACTTTCGTCGGGATGGTCGGAATTATTTGTTGCGGATTTGTTCTAGTTTGAGCCATGCTCAGCCATGGCCTTTTTCTGCTACATCGTGGCAAGTGGTCGGAACGGCACGCTCTACGTCGGTCAGACCGACGACCTCACGGTCCGCATCAGCCAGCATAAGCAAAAACTCACGCCGGGCTTCACATCCAGGTACGGCTGCGACCAGCTCGTCTGGTTCTGCGCCTACGACACCCGCGAAGCGGCCGTTCAACAGGAGCGCCGCCTCAAGGAATGGCGGCGCGAATGGAAGCCCAAGCTCATCGAAACCTCCAATCCCGACTGGCGCGACCTTTATTGGGAGGCCTGCGGCATCCACGACCCGTCCAAACCCTACGTCATCGCCGGCCTCAATCTCTCCGAAACCCGCCCTTAACCACACCCGCCCATAACCCATCCCATGGATCGCCGCGCCCTTCTCGCCTTCGTGCCAGCCCTGCTGGCCGCCACCGCCGCGCAAGCCTCGGGCGGCGGCGAGAAGAAGAAGGATTCCGCCGGCCAGTATGTCGATCTCGCCCCCATCGCCCTGCCGGTCGTGGTCGGCGGCAAGTTGATCAACTACATCTTCGTGGCCCTGCGGCTGAACCTCACCCCGTCGGCCGACTCGGTGAAGCTCAGGGCCAAGGAGCCCTGGTTCCGCGACGCCATGGTCCGGGCCGGCCACCGCCAGCCGTTCACCAATCCGAAGAACTATCTGACCCTCGACGAGGCCCGGCTGAAGTCCGTGCTGCTGCGCGAGGCGGGCGCCATCGCCGGCCCGAAGAACTTCACCTCGGTGACCATCACCTCGATGACGCCCAAGCAGCGCAGCGGTTTGCCGCGCCCCCCGGCTTAGCAAAACCCTAACGGCGCCATTGCGCCGCAATTCCCTAACTGGCAAACACGACCGGTCTTTTCGTAAGGGGGCGGGATACCGCTCTGCAAAGAAGGGGGACTGGAAGCCGCTCAGTGCAGCGGGCCAAAGCCTCCCATGCATGGAAACAAGGGGCTTCTTCTCATCATGAGTACCGATCAATTCCTCTGGCTTGCCATCGGGGGCGGCGTCGTCGCCGTCCTCTACGGCATCTTCCAGACCATGGCGCTGCTGCGCAAATCGCCGGGCAACGCCCGCATGCAGGAAATCGCCGCGGCCATCCAGGAGGGCGCGCAAGCCTACCTGAACCGCCAGTACGCCACGATCGGCGCCATCGGCGCGGTCATTCTGGTCGCGCTGTTCTTCGTCCTCGGCCTGCTGCCGGCCATCGGCTTCCTGGTCGGCGCGGTGCTCTCGGGCGCCGCCGGCTTCATCGGCATGCTGATCTCGGTCCGAGCCAACGTGCGCACGGCCCAGGCTGCTTCCGAGAGCCTCGGCAAGGGCCTCAACGTCGCCTTCACTTCCGGCGCCATCACGGGCATGCTGGTCGCCGGCCTCGCCCTGCTGGGCGTCGCGGGCTACTACTATGTGCTCACCAATGTGGTGCAGACTGAAGGCCGTCAGGTCGTCGACAGCCTCGTCTGCCTCGGCCTCGGCGCCTCGCTGATCTCCATCTTCGCCCGTCTCGGCGGCGGCATCTTCACCAAGGGCGCCGACGTCGGCGGCGACATGGTCGGCAAGGTCGAAGCTGGCATTCCGGAAGATGACCCCCGCAACGCCGCCACCATCGCCGACAACGTCGGTGACAACGTCGGCGACTGCGCCGGCATGGCCGCCGACCTGTTCGAGACCTACGCGGTGACCACGGTCGCCACCATGGTTCTGGCCAGCATCCTGTTCGCCGGCGAGCAGGCGGCCGCCATGATGATGCTGCCGCTGGCCATCTGCGGCGTCTGCATCTTCACCTCGATCGTCGGCACCTTCGCCGTCCGTCTGGGCAAGAAGCAGAACATCATGGGCGCCCTCTACCAGGGCCTCATCGTGACCGGCATCCTGTCGATCCCGGCCGTCTGGGTCGTGGTTCACCAGCTGGTCCCCGCCGACATCGTCGCCGGCGGCGTCACCTACACGGCCGACGCCCTCAGCTACTGCGGCTTCGCCGGCCTGGCCGTCACCGCCCTGATCGTCATGATCACCGAATACTACACCGGCACCGGCTTCCGCCCGGTCCGTTCGGTGGCCCAGGCCTCCGTCTCCGGTCACGGCACGAACGTCATCCAGGGCCTGGCCATGAGCCTCGAGTCCACCGCGCTGCCCGCGCTGGTGATCATCGTCGGCATCATCGTCACCTACACCCTCGGCGGCCTGTTCGGCATCGCCATCGCCACCACCACCATGCTGTCGCTCGCCGGCTTCATCGTGGCGCTGGACGCCTTCGGCCCGGTCACCGACAACGCCGGCGGCATCGCCGAAATGGCTGGCCTGCCCCCGGAAGTCCGCGTCACCACCGACGCCTTGGACGCCGTCGGCAACACCACCAAGGCCGTCACCAAGGGCTACGCCATCGGCTCCGCCGGTCTCGGCGCCCTGGTGCTGTTCGCCGCCTACACCGAGGACCTGAAGTTCTTCGCGGCCAACGCCGACGTCGGCAGCTTCTTCCACGGCCTGGGCGACGTCGCCTTCGACCTCTCCAACCCCTACGTCGTGGTCGGCCTGCTGTTCGGGGGGCTGTTGCCCTTCCTGTTCGGCGGCATGTCGATGACCGCCGTGGGCCGCGCCGCCGAAGCGGTGGTGCATGAGGTCCGCCGTCAGTTCCGGGAAAACCCCGGCATCATGACCGGCGAGGTGAAGCCCGAGTACGGCCGCGCCGTCGACATCCTGACCAAGGCCGCGATCCGCGAGATGATCGTGCCGTCGCTGCTGCCGGTCGTGTCGCCCATCGCGCTGTTCTTCATCCTCGACGCCATCACCACCCGCCAGAACGCCTTCGCCGGCCTCGGCGCGATGCTGATGGGCGTGATCGTCACCGGCCTGTTCGTCGCCATCTCGATGACCAGCGGCGGCGGCGCCTGGGACAACGCCAAGAAGATCATCGAGGAGGGCTTCACCGACAAGGACGGGGTCACCCACGGCAAGGGTTCGGAGGCTCACAAGGCCGCCGTCACCGGCGACACCGTCGGCGACCCCTACAAGGACACCTCGGGTCCGGCCGTGAACCCGATGATCAAGATCACCAACATCGTCGCCCTGCTGCTGCTGGCCATCCTGGCGCACTAAGGCTTCTGATTTTCGGTTGAACTGCGAGCGCCCTCGGAGACCCGTCTCCGGGGGCGTTTTCGTTTCGATGCCGTCTTCAGCACCCTGGATATTGAGCACCAGGTCGCGCCGTGACAAATTTGCCTCTGCCGCCCTCTCAACCAAAACCCACCATGCCCAAGAAACTCCTGAGGCCTGCGATAGACCGCGAAGCGCTGGACGCCGCGCAGGAGATCGCCTTCGACGCCATGGAGGCGGCGACGCCGGCCAAGCGCAAACAGTTGGCCCGCAAGGCGCTGTCCCTGTCGCCGTTCTGTTCGGACGGATATCTGGTGTTGGGCGAGGAAGCTTCCGATCCCGCCGGGCGGATCGACCTGTTCAGTAAGGCCGTCGAGGTTGGGCGGGCAGCGCTCGACCCGGACCTCGCCGCCGAGGGGCAGGGCCAACTTTGGATGTTTATCGAGGCCAGGCCCTACATGCGGGCCTTGCATAGCCTGGCCGTGGCGCTCGGAGAGGCCGGAATGGTCGGGGACGCCATCCCCCACTGCGAGCTGCTGCTGCGCCTGAACGAAGGCGACAACCAGGGCATCCGCTACATCCTGATGGACTTTCTGCTGATGGCCGGCCGCGACGCGGACGCCCAGGCCCTCTGGTCCAGGTTCGCGGAAGACGATTTCGCCGCCTGGACCTGGTCGGCGGTGCTGCTCGGCTACCGCGCCAAGGCGCCGGATCTGCAGGCGCGCCTGAAAAGAGCCAGGACGAGCAACAGCCATGTCGAGGCCTACCTGACCGGAGGCCGGAAGCTGCCCAAGGACCTGCCGCCCTACTATTCGCCGGGGGAACCCAGCGAAGCCATCTCCTACGCCTTTGACGCCCGAAAGGCCTGGTCAAGCACCCCCGGCGCGCTGGAGTGGCTTCGTGGGCCGACGCCAAAGCGCCCGAAGCGGCGGGATGACGATGCGATGAGCGCCATGGTCGCGGGCGATCCGGAGCGAATTGATCGCGCTGTCCTGGCCTTGCTGCTGCTCGGTCTGCATGGCGATGGCCGGGTGTGGAAGTCGCACGACTGGGGAACGCTTGATCGGCTCCATGACAAAGGTTGGATCACCGATCCGGTCGGCAAGGCCAAGTCCGTGGTCATGACCGACGACGGCCTGAAGGCGGCGACGGACGCCTTCAACGCCCTGTTCGGTCCGACCGAGGGGTGATCGGCGGCGGCGGCTGGGACAACAACAGCGTCACCCATGGCAAGGGCTCGGAGGCTCACAAGGCCGCCGTCACCGGCGACACCGTCGGCGACCCCTACAAGGACACCTCGGGTCCGGCCGTGAACCCGATGATCAAGATCACCAACATCGTCGCCCTGCTGCTGCTGGCCATCCTGGCGCACTAGGGCTTCTGATTTTCGGTTGAATTGCGAGCGCCCCGGAGAGCAATCTCCGGGGTGTTTCGTTTGGGGGGATCAGGTGTCCGGTTTGTCACGACGCACTGTGTTCGCGTCAGCTGCTCTGTGCTTGGCCGGATCGGGCCCCGCTCGCGCGGCGCATCAATATCACGTCTCACCGCCGCGCTATCCCGGTCCGGATGAGGGGCTGGTCTATATCTTCAGGACCGCCGCACCGCTCGGGCCATGCCCGCTCTCCATCGACGGCAAGCGGTTTCTGATGTTGGAGTACGGCGACTATAGCTGGCTCTACATCAAGGCCGGCGTTCATGACTTTTCGCTGGCCTTGCCGCTCGGGGCATGGCGGAAACAAATCCTCAATATCCAGCCCGAGATCCGCGGCGGACAGATTACCTACCTTCAGTTCCGGTCCACGCTGGTCGGGGCCCAGATCGACGCGACATTCGAGGAGATCGGAAAACGCCAAGCAATCCCCGCGATGAGTCGCAACTGGTACCGCAAGCCTGATCCGGGCTGGGACACCGCGCGCTGATCCGCATCGGGTGAGACGCGACCGGCTGGAATCCGCTACAACGTCCGCCATGTCCGACCTTTTCGCCGCCGCCGGCCTCACGCCCCACGCCCCGGCGCCGCTTCCCGAACGCCTGCGTCCGCAAACCCTCGACGACGTCGTCGGCCAGGAGCATCTGCTCGGTCCCGGCGGTCCGATCCGCCGCATGGTCGAGGGCGGCCGGCTGGCCTCGATGATCCTCTGGGGGCCGCCCGGCACTGGCAAGACCACCATCGCCCGCCTGCTGGCCAAGGCCTCCGGCTATGAGTACCAGCAGCTGTCGGCCGTCTTCTCCGGCGTCGCCGACCTCAAGAAGGCCTTCGAGCAGGCCCGGATGCGCCGCTCGGCCGGCCAGTCGACCCTGCTGTTCGTCGACGAAATCCACCGCTTCAACCGCGCCCAGCAGGACGGATTTCTGCCCTTCGTCGAGGAGGGCATCGTCACCCTGGTCGGCGCCACCACCGAGAACCCCAGCTTTGAGCTCAACGGGGCGCTGCTTTCCCGCAGCCAGGTCTATGTCCTGCGCCGCCTCGACGACGAGGCCCAGCGGGGCCTGCTGATCAAGGCCGAGACCGTCGAAGGCCGCCCCCTGCCGGTCGATGACAACGCCCGCGAGGCCCTGATCGCCATGGCCGACGGCGACGGCCGCTATCTGCTGACCCTGGCCGACACCCTGCTGGGGCTCGACTTCCCCCAGCCGCTCGATATCGCCGGCCTCTCCCAGGTTCTGCAAAAGCGCAGCCCCGCCTACGACAAGGACCGCGAGGGCCACTACAACCTCATCTCCGCCCTGCACAAATCGGTGCGCGGCTCCGATCCGGACGCCGCCCTCTACTGGCTGGCCCGCATGCTGGAGGGCGGCGAGAACCCGCTGTTCCTGGCCCGCCGCATCGTCCGCATGGCCTCCGAAGACATCGGCGAGGCCGACCCCCTGGCCCTGGTCATCGCCAACGCCGCCAAGGACACCTACGACTTCCTGGGCAGCCCCGAGGGCGAACTGGCCCTGGCCCAGGCCGTGGTGCATCTGGCCGCCGCGCCGAAGTCCAACGCCGTCTACAAGGCCTTCGGCGAGGCGCGCAAAGCCGCCAAAGAGACCGGCTCCCTGATGCCCCCGGCCCACATCCTCAACGCCCCCACCAAGCTGATGAAGGACATCGGCTACGGCAAGAACTACGCCTACGACCCCGATACCGAGCGTGGCTTCTCCGGCCAGAACTACTTCCCGGACGGCATGGCCCGCCGCAAGTTCTACCAGCCGAAAGGCGAGGGGGCCGAAGCCCGCATCAAGGAACGCCTCGACCGCTGGGCGGCCATGCGGGAGGAGGGGGAGTGAGCGGTCCGCTGAATGAAGCGGACATCGCCTTCGTCAAATCCCTCGTCCTCCACGAGGACGCCGCCATCATCGCCCTGAACAAGCCCTCGGGCCTGTCCAGCCAGGGCGGCCGCATCCAGGCCCACACCCTCGACGACCTCTTGGCCGCCTTCGCCAGGTCGAGTGGCAACCGCCCGCGCCTGGTCCACCGCCTCGACCGCGACACCAGCGGCGTCATCCTCACCGCCCGCACCAAGCCGGCCGCCGGCTTCCTCGGCAAGGCGATGATGGGCCGCCGCTTCCGCAAGACCTACCTCGCCATCGTCACCCCCGGCGCGCCGGAGCCGACCGGTGGAACCATCGAACACGCCCTTCGCCGCGAAGAGATCGGCCGCGAGAGCTACATGCGGATCGCCAGGGCCGATGAGGTGGGGGCGGAGACCGCCCTGACCCGCTACCGCACCCTGGCGAAGACCGACGGCGCCGCGCTGGTCGAATGCAGCCCCCAGACCGGCCGCATGCACCAGCTGCGCGTCCACCTGGCCAGCATCGGCCGGCCGATCGCCGGGGATGTGCGTTACGGCGGGGCGCTGACGGTGAACGGGGTGGCGGTCCCGAGGCTGATGCTGCACGCGGCCCGCCTGAGCTTCCCGCACCCCGAAGGTGGGACCACGACCATCGAGGCGCCGATGCCGGAGGATATGCAGACCGTCGCGGCCGCGCTGGGCCTCACCCCCGGCGCCTGACCCCACACCTGTCATCCTTCGGTTCCGCGAAGCGGAATCCGGAGGACCCACCGCAAGGGCGGGACCGGCTGGATTCAGAAGGCTTGCCCACAGGCCGGCATCAGGTGCGCCGACTCCAGCTGCCCAGGCCCACGGGTGGGTCCTCCGGATCGCCCTGCGGGCGACCGAAGGATGACAGGCGTCGGGTGATCAAACCCTCAGCGCCGCGTCCGTCGCCCGGATCAGCCCGTCGATGATCCCCGGCTCGGTGGACGCATGCCCCGCGTCCCAGACGATCTCGAACTTGGTCTCGGGCCAAGCCTTGTGCAGCGCGTAGGCGGTCTCCAGCGGCGTCACCACGTCGAACCGGCCCTGGACGATCCAGCCTGGAATATGCCGGATCGCCGGCACATTCTTCAGCAGCCAGCCGTCCTCCTCGAAGAACCCCCGGTTGGCGAAGAAGTGGTTCTCGATCCGCGCGAAGGCGATGGCGAAATCCGTCTCGTTGAACTTCGGCGGCCGCGCTTCCGGCCCCCGGATCGAGATGGTGTCGCCTTCCCACTGGCTCCAGGCGGCGGCCGCCACGCCCTGCACCCGGCGGTCCGGGTCGGTCAGGCGGCGGTGGTAGGCGGCGATCAGGTCGCCGCGCTCGGCCTCCGGGATCGGGGCCTTGAACTTCTCGAAGGCGTCGGGAAACAGCATCCCCGCGCCGTCCTGATAGAACCACTTCAGCTCGCGCTGGGTGACCAGGAAGATGCCGCGCAGCACCAGCCCCATGACCCGCTCGGGATGGGTGATGGCGTAGGCCAGAGCTAGCGTCGAGCCCCAGCTGCCCCCGAACACCACCCACTTCTCGATGCCCAGATGCTCGCGCAGCCGCTCGATGTCCTCGATCAGTGTCCAGGTGGTGTTGTCGTCGAGCGAGGCGTTGGGTCGGCTCTTGCCGCAGCCGCGCTGGTCGAACAGCGCCACCCGATACTTCTGCGGATCGAAGAACCGCCGCATGGTCGGGTTGATCGCCCCGCCCGGGCCGCCATGCAGCACCACGGCCGGCACGCCGCCCGGATTGCCGCACTCCTCGAAGAAGATCTCATGCGGCCCGTCGGTCTTCAGCCAGCCGAAGTTGTACGGGTCGATCTCGGGATACAGCCCACGGCGGCCGTGGCTCTGGCCGACGGAGGGATTCTGGGAAGCACGGTCCATGGGTGAGTTCTACGACGCCGCGCAAAACCCCGCCAGTGACCTTCCGTTCAGGTAACCGGAAACCGCTTGTCCAGCCACGCCAGCAGCGCCCGGTTCACCTCTTCCGGCTTCTCCTGCTGCGTCCAGTGGCCGCTGCCCTCGATCAGCACCTTTTCCAGGTCGTCGCAGATCGCCTCCATGCCGTCGGCGGAGGAGGGCGGCAGCACCGCGTCCTTCTCGGCCATGACCATCAGGCTGGGCTGGCGCACCCGGTGCTCGATATGTTCGGCGGCATGCCAGTTGCGGGTGAAGTTGCGGTACCAGTTGATGCCGCCCGTGAAGCCCGTCCGCTCGAAGGTCTCGACATAGGCCTCGAATTCGTCGTCGGTCAGGAAGAAGGGCCGGGGATCGACCTCCGGGCTCCACAGTTCCAGCATATCGACCATGGCGAACAGCGAGGGATCGCCCTCCTTGCGCTCGGTCGCGAACCCGCCGCCCACGGGCATCGGCATGTCCAGCGGCCGGCGCAGGAAGAAGTCCATCACCTTGCGCGGGTTCTTGCCCAGCGCCGCGTCGGCCTCGCCCGGCGTCTGGAAGTGGACGATGTACATCCGCTCGCCCAGCCGCTTGCGCATGATCTCGATGGGATCGGCCGGGGCGCGGGGGCTGAAGGGGGTGTTCAGGCTGATCACCCCGGCCACCCGGTCCGGATGCCGCACCGACATGTACCAGACCACGAAGCCGCCCCAGTCGTGACCACAGAAGATGGCCTTGGGAATCTTCAGGTGGTCCATCAGCGCCACCAGGTCGCCGCACAGATGCTCCAGGTCATAGCTCTCGACCTCGGCTGGCCGCTCGGTCAGGCCATAGCCCCGCTGATCCGGCGCGATCACCCAGCGGCCGTGATCGCTCAGCGCCTTGATCTGGTGGCGCCAGCTGAAGGCCAGCTCCGGGAATCCGTGGCTGAAGATGATCGGCACGCCCTTCCGCGGCCCGGCCTCGTAGTAGGCCATGCGGATGCCGTTCACATCGGCGTACTGCACTGGCGGCATCATGGTCTGAATCGCGGACATGGTCGCGTTCCCTCTCCCTGTTTTGAGGCAAGCTGAACCGACCGCCGCCACGGAAGGCAACCCCCGCAATTCCGCCCTCATGACTTCGTCCCGGAGGAGGAATTGCACTCGCTGCCCGCAGCGCCTAGGTAACCGCCACCTTGTCCGACAGCTCCCAATCCCTCCCGCCGCCGGCCCCCACCCCTTGGGGCCTCGTCATCCTGCTCGGCGCGATGACGGCCTTCGCGCCGATGTCGATCGACATGTACCTGCCGGCCCAGACCGCCATCGTCGGGGCCCTGAAGGCCAGCCAGTCCCAGGTCGAGCTGACCCTGTCGACCTTCCTGGCTGGCATGGCCATCGGCCAGTTCTTCTACGGCAGCGCCTCGGACCGCTTCGGCCGCCGCATCCCCATCCTGATCGGCTGCGGGGTCTACATCGTCGCCTCGGTCATCTGCGCACTCAGCAACGACATCAACGCCCTGATTGCCGCCCGCTTCCTGCAGGCGCTGGGCGGCTGCGCCGGCGGCGTCGTCGCCCGGGCTATCGTCCGCGACAACTTCGACCACCGCGACACCGCCCGCATCCTGTCGCTGCTCATGCTGGTCATGGGCCTGGCCCCCATCCTCGCCCCGGCCGCCGGCAGCCTGGTGCTGCAGATCGCCAGCTGGCGCGCCATCTTCTGGTGCCTGGCCGGGTTCGGCATCCTCGTCGCTCTGGCCGTCGCCTTCCGCCTGCCTGAGTCCCGCTCGGAGGAAACCGCCGCCCAGGCCCGTTCCGAAAATCCCTTCCAGGCTTACCTGGCCCTGCTGGCCCAGCCGAAACTGATCGGCTACCTGCTGGCCGGCGCCCTCAACGGCGCGGTCCTCTTCACCTACATCTCGGCCTCGCCCGGCCTGATCATGGGCATCTACGGGGTCGGGCCGGTGGCCTACGCCTGGCTGTTCGGCCTCAACGCCGTCGGCATCATCGGCGCCAACCAGGTCAACCGCATGCTGCTGCGCACCTACAGCCCCGACGCGGTGTTGAAGGCGGCCAGCACCGCCGGCATCGTCTTCGGCCTGCTCTTGCTGATCGCGTCCGTCACTGGCATCGGCGGTCCCTGGACCGTCCTGCCGCTGCTCTTCGTCACCCTGACCACCTACGCCCTGATGGCCGGCAACACGACCGCCGGGGCGCTCAACTGCGATCCCCGCCGGGCCGGCTCGATCTCGGCGCTCAGCGGCGGCCTGTCGTTCGGGGCGGGAGCGGTGGCCTCGGCCCTCGGCGGCCTGATGCACAACGGCACGCCCGTGCCGATGGCGGCGGTCATGCTGGCCTGCCTGATCGGATCGGCCCTGAGCCTGCGGTTGCTGGCGCTCAGTCGGCAGGGGCCCCTCTAGGGCCGCCCGTCCTTGAAGGCGTCGCGGACCGCGTCCAGATCCGCCGCCGGACAGGCGATGTAGTCGCACCGGTCCATGTCCCCGTGAATGCCGATGTCGTCGATCTCGGTCACGGCAGTCCCGTGGTCGGTCGAGATGCGGAACAGCCGGTAGTCGTTCTCGGCCAGCAGCGCCTGCAGCCGGTTCTGGCGGGCGATCCGGTCGGTGTTCTCCGCGCTGTAGCAGGGCAGGATTTCCATCACCACCAGCGGCCGGTCCCGCTGCAGGATCGGCAACAGCGCCTCGAGGACATCGAGCTCCGCGCCCTCGACATCGATCTTCACCACCGCGATGCCGGCCGGCAGAAGCTCGGCCGGCAGTTCCCTGGCGCTGAGCACCGCGACGTTCTTGCGAAAGGAAACCTTCTGCTCGGGCCGGAAGTTGGGAACGATGCTGGCGGCGGAGTCGGTATCGGTTCCGCTGAACAGGTCCAGGGTGACGATGCCGGCCGTCCGCGACAGGCCGACCGGGACCAGGCTGCACTGGCTCAAGCCGTTGGCGGCGATCAGCTTCTCGGCATAGGAAACGCAGGACGGGTTGGGCTCAAAGCCGATGTATCGCCGCTGGGGGTCGAGCGCCGCGACCTTCAGAAGCGTCTGGCCGAGGTTCACCCCGACGTCCACGAACGGTCCCTGGCGCGTCTTGAACAGGCGGCGAAGCACTTCCACCATCCAGGCCTCGGTCGGATCGGCCCGCTGCCCGTTCAGGGTTGGCAGGGCGAATCGCCGGCCGTTGATCGTGCAATGGGCGGTGCGGTTGATCTTCGCGAACAGCCCGGCGCGCCGAAGCACCCGGTCGGCGATGCGCTGCGTGGCTGAAAGCATGTTCGAGATTCCTAGCTTGGCCCGACAGCTTTAGAGCCCGACGGGGGCAAATCAACGCCTGAAAGGCTCGCCGCCTGTCTTCAGCCGGCGGCCGACACCTCCAAGCCCCTCTCCCGCGAGGGAGAGGGAGGGGCCCGCCCTGCGTAGCCTTGGCGAAGCAGGTTGGGAGGGAGAGGGTTTACGGACCTCGGACGACTAGCGGGTCTGGTCGGCGTTCCGGCCTCTGACCGCTGCCACCATCACCAGGACCCACCCCGCCATGAACGCCACCCCGCCAATCGGCGTGATCGCTCCGAACCAGCGCGGCGCCCCGAAGGCCATCGCCACCAGCGAGCCGCTGAACAGCAGCACCCCGATCAGAAACGCCAGGCTCGTCCCGCGCACCGGCCGAAACCCGCCCCGCGCCAGCCCCGCCAACGCCAGCACCGCCAGCCCATGCACCGCCCCGTACTGGCTCGCCGTCTTCAGCCATTCGATCGCCTTGGGGTCGCTCATCCCATGTGCGGCGAAGGCTCCGAAGCCCACCGACAGCAGCCCGACCACGGCCGCGGCCGCCACATCCCAATTCCGCGTCACTTGACCCTCCGTCACGGTTGCGTCTCGCTGCCGTCCGCGTAACCTGAACGCTGATAAGACACCGCCCGGCAAGAGGCGTGACCACCATTCGAGGGAAGGAATACGGCATGGCGCTGACTCGCGGCGACGACTATCCGATTCACCAGACAGCGGAGCCGATCGCCTACGGCGGCACCGACCGCAATTTCTACGACCGCTATTTCTTCAACGGCTACCACCCGACCGAGGGCGAGGACTTCTTCGCCGCCGCCTTCGGCGTCTACCCCCATCTCAACGTCACCGACGGAGCGTTCGTCGTCGTCCGAAACGGCGTCGAGACGGCCCTCCACGTCTCGGGCCAGCTGGGCGACCGGATGGACATGGCCTGCGGCCCCCTGCGCATCCTCGTCGTCGAGCCGCTGCACCGGCTGAAGATCATCGTCGATTCCCCCGAACACGGCCTCAAGGCCGAGTTGGAGTTCACCAGCCGTTCGGGCCCCATCGAGGAGCCGCGCTTCATCCGCCGCATCGGCACCCGCGCCTTCATGGACTACACCCGCCTGACCCAGAACGGCCGCTACACCGGCTGGATCGAACTGGACGGCGAGCGCCGCAGCGTCGATGGCTTCGTCGGAACCCGCGACCGCAGCTGGGGCATCCGTCCGGTCGGCGCCCGCGACAGCCAGGACATCATTCCGGCTCCCGCGCCGCAGTTCTACTGGCTGTGGTCGCCCAGCAGCTTCGAGTCCGGCTCCTTCTTCTTCCACTCCAACGAGGACGCCGTCGGCCGCGCCTGGAACACCCGCGCCGTCTGGGCCCCCGACCAGGCGCTGGAGGAAGACTTCGAACACCTCAACGGCCAGGCCCAGGTGAACTGGAAATCCGGCACCCGCCACGCCACCGACGCCGTCGTCACCCTGACCGACGACTGGGGCAAGCCGGCCGGCAAGGTCGAGTTCAAGCCCCTGTATAATTTCCAGATGAACGGCCTCGGCTACACCCATCCCAAATGGAACCACGGCCTGCTGCATGGCGTGCTGGAGGTGGAGCGCGAGGACATCGTCCTTGCCGACGTCAACCCGACCCTGCCCTGGAACCTGCACGTCCAGGCCCTGAGCGAGGTGACCTACACCGACGCCGACGGCGGCGTCCGCAAGGGCAGGGGCGTCCTCGAACAGCTGGTCATGGGCCCACACCAGCCTTCGGGCTTCACCGACATGCTGGACATGGCCAAATGAGCCTGCAGGACCAACTGGAAGCCTATCTGACCCGCACCGGCGGCAAGCCGGCGAAGGTGCATGACCTGTTTCGCATCCCGGGCGGGGCCAGTCGCGAGACCTACCGCTTCGACCTCGAGGTCGAGGGCAGCCGGCGCGGCATGATCCTGCGCCGCGACCCGGTCGGCAGCCTGATCGACACCGACCGCCGCGTCGAATTCCTCGCCTTCCGCTCCTTCTTCGACAAGGGCCTGCCGGTGCCGGAAGCCCTGGCCCTGGAAGAGGAGGGGGCCGAACTCGAACGGCCCTTCTTCATCATGGGCCGCATCGACGGCGGCAAGGCCCAGAGCCCCTTCACCCTGCCGCCCTATGGCGAGCACGCGGCGACCATCGGCGAGCAGTTCTTCAGCCATCTGGGCAAGATCGCCGCCGCCGACCCGGCCACCCTGCCGATCAGCGAGGCCGCCCCGTCGCCGGCCCTCGACGCCTGCTGGTCGAAGGAACTCGACTACTGGGAAGGCGTCATCGACGAGGATGAGGAACATCCCCAGATGATCGTCCGGGCGGCCATCCGCCGCCTGCGCCGCAACCCGCCGCCGCCGGCCCAGAAGCTCAGCGTCGTCCACGGCGACTACCGCACCGGCAACTTCATGCACGACGGCAATGGCAGGATCGTCGCCCTGCTCGACTGGGAAATGGCCCACATCGGCGACCCGCTGGAAGACCTCGGCTGGGCCATCGAGCCCCTGTGGTCCTACAAGGAAACCGACCGCGTCTCCGGCATGGTCCCGCGCGAGACAGCCATCGCCCTGTGGGAAGCGGCCAGCGGCCTCACGGTCGACCCCGCCGCCTTCGCCTGGTGGGAGCTGTTCGCCTCGGTCAAGGGCGCCGCCATCTGGATTTCGTCGGCCAAGGAATACCGGGCCGGCGGTATGAAGGACCCGGTGCTCGGCCTCTCCGGCTGGTTCACCGCCCGCCGCCAGGACGAGATCCTGGCCAATGTCCTCGCCAAACTGGAGGGCCTGGCATGACCCCGACCGTCTCCGAACTGCTGCTCGGCAACTTTATCGCCCTGATGGAGCCGCCGCCCCCCGAGGCGCTCGGCGACTTCATGGCCGGCAAGGTGGCCGTCACCGGCATGATCGCCATGCTCGCCGCCCAGGAAGCCGAACGCGGCGCCGAGGCCCGCATCTGGGAAAACCAGGCCATCCGCGACCTGCTCACGAGCGGCGGCGCGGCCATCCCCGCCGGCGCCGAGACGGAAAAGGACTACGCCATCTGCGGCCTCGACCGCGTCAACGCCACCCTGCGCAAGGCCCTGATCGCCCTGCACACCCAGGTGGAAGAGAAGGGCGACCGCGACCTCGACCACGCCATCCTCCGCTTCTACGTCAAGAGCGCCGACATGCGGCGGTTGGACATGCCCCCGATGCCGGGGAATTAGCGTCGTTCCTTCTCCCGCTTGTCGGGAGAAGGTGGCGGCCGAAGGCCGTCGGATGAGGGCAGCGCCGGCATATTGTGACTCCGCTCGTTCTGGCGCCGTCCGCGCAGCCGCCAATATTCCGCCTTCCGCTCTGCCCTCATCCGACCCGCTTCGCGGGCCACCTTCCCCCGACAAGCGGGAGAAGGAATCGGGTCAATCTCCCCCCATGGCCAAACCCATCGCCCTCGACCGCCAGACCACCGACATCCTCGAACGCAAGCTGCGCAAGCACCTGCAAGACGAATACGGCTTCGAGCTCGGCCAGTTCGAGGCCCTCGACCTCCTCGACTGGCTCGCCGAAACCCTCGGGCCCCTCTACTACAACCAGGCCCTCTACGACGCCCAGGCCGTCCTGCGGAAACGCGCCGACGACCTGATCGAGGCGGTCTCGGCCATCGAGAAACCGGTCAAGCTATGAGCGCTTTCGAATTCTTCTTCAGCTTCTACGGCCTGCTGCTCGGCCTCTCCGTGGCCGTGCTGGCCACCGGCGCCGCCCGCGCCTTCAAGCATCGCCGGACCCGGCCGGTCGGCTGGCTGACCCCGCTGCTCGCCGTCTTCGTCGCCCTCGACATCGCCACCTTCTGGGACGCCGCCTGGGTCAACTACCGGGCCCTGCCTGTCAGCTACGGCCTGCTGGTCGGGGGCCTGATCGTCGCCGTGGTCTACTTCATCGCCGCCGCCCTGGTCTTTCCCGACGAGGGCGACACGCCGGCCCCGCTGGACGACCATTTCTGGGCCAACAGGCGAGCCGCGCTCTGCCTGCTGATCCTGGCCAACCTGTTCGGCGTCTGCGGCCAGCTGGCCGTCAACCTGACCCGCGAGAACGGCCAGGGCCTGGCGATCGCCTACGCGCAGAACATGGGCATCTACATCGTGCTGGTCGGGTGCGCCGCCTGGACCAAACGCCGCTGGCTGTTCGCCGTCGCCATCGGCCTGCACACGCTGCTCTACCTGGTCCTGGCCGTCCTCTCGATCTTCTCGCCGCCGGCCGCCTGAAAGCCCAACATGAATATGTCTAGACATATTCATGTTGGGGAAGGGAGGCAGCATGACTTGCCGCGAGCCTCCTCGCCGGGCCCCGCTCCAGCGGTGCGCGGCGATTCAACCTGTTCACTCCGCCTGTCGTCGGCGTCACCTCCATCACCCACACGACCCCCAACACAGTCCCGGCGTCTCCCCCCACGAAGACCGGCGCCCGCCACCGGCGTTTCACCGTCAGAATCCCGCCAAAAACCCAACAAATTAAGGGGCTTGGCCCGCATTTCTTCGCCAAAACCCGATTTTGCCCTGTCGCACCGTCCCGCAGTATAATGGTCGCCGCTTCGATAAGCCTCCCGCAGGCGCGCGGTCCGCGACTCCTGCTAACGGAACCCCATGCCGACCAACCTGCGCCTTGGCCTCTACTACTGCGCCATCTTCATCGGCACGGGGGCCAGCCTGCCCTACATGCCGGTGTGGTTCCGCGCCCAGGGCCTCAGCGGCGCCGAGATCGGCATCATCCTGGCGGCGCCGTCCCTGGCCCGCATCGTCATCTCGCCGATGGCCGCCGTCTGGGCCGACGGCTTCCGCCTGCGCCGCACGCCGCTGGTCATTCTGGGGACCGTCGCCGCCCTGGCCTATGGCGTCGTCGGCCTGGTGCATGGCTTCACCGCCTGGCTGCTGGCCTGGACCATCGGCATGGCCATGCTCGGCACCCTGCCGTCGCTGGCCGACGTCATGGGCCTGCGCCTCTCCCGCCGCGAGGGCTTCTCCTACCCCTTCGCCCGGGGGCTGGGGTCGATCGCCTTCATCGTCGGCAACCTCGCGGTCGGGGCCCTGCTGGCTGTCGTCACCCCGGACCTGGTGCTGTTCTGGACCATCAGCGCCGCCGCCCTGGCCGCCATCTTCGCCGGGGTCCTGCTGCCGCCCGAACCGGTCCATGAAGGCGGCGAGGCGCCGCCCCGCACCTCCCGCTGGCGCGGCCTCTCCGACCTGCTGCGCAACCGCCTGTTCATGCTCGCCGTGGTCGGGGCGGGAGTCATCCAGGCCAGCCACGGCTTCTACTACGCCTTCTCGGCCCTGCTCTGGCGCCGGCAGGAGATCGGCGAGGCCTGGATCGGCGCCCTGTGGGCCATCGGCGTCATCCTCGAGGTCGCCTTCATGTGGTTCGCCGAGGGCTGGCGGCGCCGCGTCCGGCCCGAAGTCATGGTCGCCATCGGCGGCGTCGCGGCCCTCATTCGCTGGTCGGCCCTGGCCTTCTCGCCGCCGCTCTGGCTGCTGTTTCCGCTGCAGGGCCTGCATTCCCTCAGCTTCACCGCCACCTTCCTCGGCTCCCTGGCCCTGATCGAACGCTACGCCCCGCCGCACACCGCCAGCGCCGCCCAGACCATCAGTTCGTCCCTGGCCGGCGGCCTGTTCATCGGCCTGGCGACCCTCGGTTCCGGCCCGTTGTTCGACGCCTTCGGTCCCTTCGGCTACCTCGGCATGACCGTCATGACGCTGATCGGGATGGCGGTCATCGGCCTGGTCATCCGCGAGACGGGGCGTGGCAACCTGTCCAATTCTTCATGATCGGGCATATTGCCACACTGCCGCCCAGGTTGGATAACCGGGATATTCGGTTCCGGGGAGGGGACGCCCCATGCAAGCCATTGTTGAACTGCTCGTCGCCGTCATCGTCTGGATGGCCGTGGCCAGCCTCAATCAGCTTGGCCTCAAGGTCGACATGCCTGATCCGCCGGCCAAGGCCGAGCGGGTGATCCAACGCGAATCAGCCCCCGACCAGAAGGCCGACGCCCGCGATCCCGACTGCCCCGACGTGGTAAAGACCGCCAGGCCGAAGGCCAGAGCCGCCTAGTCCTTGGGGCCTGAATTTCCTCAATAAACGCCAGCCTGCTGGCGCAATTGGACCTCGGCGCCCATTCGCGCCGTTCGTCCGGCGTCAAACCTTAATGAAATCGTTGCAAGCCGCTTAACGCGCAGCCCTTTCCCGTCTAGGTTTCTCCCGTTGCGCGAGGCAGGGGTCGGGGCCTTGGCGCAGGTTGGAGGTCCGGCCCCCAGGACGACGCTAAGCGCATGGCCAAGAAGCGCCCGACGCTCGATTTCACTCGCATCGCGCCGGAGGGAATCGTCCCGCGTTTCGAGCCCGCCCCGGAGCAGCGCCTCGACGCGCCGCCGGTGCTTGAGGCCGAGCTGGAGATCGTCGAAGCTCCCATCGTCCGGATGGCGGTCGAGCCTGTCTGGTCCGAACCCGCCCGGTTCGAGCCGGCGAGGTCCGAACCTGCGAGATCCGAGCCCGCCCTGTCCGAGCCCGACTCCGCCCTGACCCCGCCGACCCCCGAACAGACCCTCAAGCCCGTGGCAGAGCCGCCGCTGCCGCCCGCCGTCCTGCAGCGGGCGCCCCGGGTCAAGGAGCCAAGCCCCGCCCCGGTTCTCGCCCTGGCCTTCGTGGTTTCGGCCATCTGGGCCGCCGCGCCGATCGCCTACGCCTTCGGCTATCGCCAGAATATCGCCCCGTTGCAGAACGATCCCATGGCGATGACCGTCTTCGCCCTGCTGGCCGTCGGGCCCCTGGCCCTGATCTGGCTGGTCGCCTATTTCGCGATGCAGGGCCGCAAGCTGTCGGTCGAGATCCGCCGCACCCGCGAGCTGGCCCAGACCATGGTCGGCCCCGCCGCCCTGGCCTCGGCCGAGGCCGGCAGCGCCGTCGAACTCATCCGCGGCCAGATCGATGCCGCCGCCGCCTCCGCCACCGAGGCTCGCGAAACCATGCTGGCCCTGCGCCGGGCCCTGGCCGAGGAAACCGAACGCCTGGCCGCCGCCGCCGCCACCGCCGAGCGCACCGCCGGCGATCTGGCCGTGACCCTCGGACGCCAGCGCGACGCCCTCAGCGCCCTCTCGGGCGAGCTCGACGCCCGCTCGGCCGCCGTGTCCGACAGCATCTCGATGCAGGCCCGCATGGTCGCCGAAGCCTCCGACCTGGCCGAGACCCAGCTGCGCGAGGCCGAGGCCGCCCTGACCGCCCGCGCCGCCGACCTGGCGGCCGCCGCCGGCGAGGCCAGCGACGCCGCCCGCGTCGCCGGCGAGGACCTGGCCCGCCAGGTCGCCCGCCTGGAAACCGCCGGCGTCGGGGTCGGCGACCAGATGCGCCTGGTCGAGGCCGGCCTGTCGCAGCAGCGCGCCTCGCTGGTCACCGTCAGCCACGCCATCCGCGCCGACCAGGAGGACTTTGCCGCCCAGGCCGAGACCCGCGCCGCCCAGCTCAACGAATTCATGGCCCAGGCGACGATGAGCGCCTCGGAGCTTGGCGACACCGCCGCCCGCGGCGGAGAGGCCCTGCGCAACCTTATCGGCGAAGCCGCCAGCCAGATGTCGGCCCTGCTCGAAACCGCCGCCGCCGAGCGCGAGGCCCTGACCGGCGAAAGCCAGAACGCCCTCAACCTGCTCAGCGACGCCGCCGCCGGCGAGCGCAACCGCATGGAGCGCGACCTGCGTGACGCCATCGACCGCCTGACCCGCGCCGCCCTCGAGGCCAAGGACGCCGCCGAGGGCCACGCCGGCGCCGCCCAGCACCGCGTCGATCAGCTGAACGAAGCCGCCTTCGCCGCCCACCAGAAGGCCGACGCCATCTTCCAGGCCCGCCTGGACGAGGCCCGCGACCTGATCGAATCCTCCGCCCAGATGGTCGAACAGGCCGGCGCCCAGACCGCCCAGCGGCTGGAGGAGGGGGCCGCCTCGGCCAGGACCACCCTGTCCGAACTCCAGGCCCTGCTGGCCGACCTTGAGCAACGCACCCGCGCCCTGCCCGAACAGGCCCGCGCCCAGACCCAGCAGGTCAAGGCCGCCGTCGACCAGGGCATGGAAGACCTGATGGACTCTGCCCGCCGCACGGCCGAGGAGACGCAAGCCATCGACTCCGCCTTCCAGGATCGCGTCCGTCGCAACTACGACATGCTGACCGACGCGGTGAAGCTGATGGGCGTCGTCGCCGGCGCCGCCGGACAGGCCGCGCCCGCGCCGCACGTCACCCCGCCGCCGGCCTCCCTGCGCAGCCGCGAGATCAGCGGCGAAGCCGTCAGCCGCGAGGCCGGCCTGCGTCCCCGCCTGCGCCTGACCCCGACCTCCACCGACGAGGAATTCCGCAGCGTCTTCGAAGCCGCCGGCGGCCGCGCCCCCGTCGAACCTCCGCCGGAAAGCGATGGCAGCTGGAGCTGGAAGGACCTGCTCTCGACCATCGACGGCGACGACAGCGACGCCGAGGGCCTGGCCGAGCGCCTGCTGGGCGAGATCGAGGCCATGGGCATCGACCCCACGGCCCTGCTGCCGCGCAACCGCATCGACGAACTGGCGGCCGCCGTCCAGACCCGCGACTACGGCGGCGCCCGCGAGGTGGTCCGCCGCCTGGCGCCCGCCGCCATCCGCCGCCTGGTCCGCCGCCTGTTCTCCGACGCAGCCCTGCGTGGCCAGACCGAGCGCTACCTGCGCCGCTTCACCGGCATGCTCGACGAAGCGGCCGAGCGCGACCGCGGCGGCATGCTGGTCTCCAGCCTGCTGTCGTCGGACGCCGGCCGCGCCTGGCTCCTCCTCGACGCCGCCCACGGCGACCTGGTCTGAGTCTGGATGCCGCCTCGCAAGCCAATGTCCGAGAATGATACCGATTTCTCGCGCAAGCGGGCGACGATCAACGACGTCGCCCGTCTGGCCGGCGTTTCCAAGAAGACCGTCAGCCGGGTCATCAACGACAGCCCTTCGGTGCAGCAGGAGACCCGCGAGCGCATCGAGGCGGTGATCAAGCAGACCGGCTATGTCCCCGACCCGCAGGCCCGGGGCCTGGCCTTCCGCCGCTCCTTCCTGATCGGCCTGATCTACGACAACCCCAACCCGCAGTATGTCGTGAACATGCAGCTGGGCCTGCTCGACGCCATGCGCGGCAGCGGTTTCGAACTCGTGGTGCATCCCTGCGACCGGGCCCATCCGCCGCTGGTCGACGACATCCGCAACTTCATCGAGCGGCAGAAACTCTACGGCGTCGTCCTCACGCCCTCGGTCTCCGAAGACGAGCGCATTGCCGAGATGCTGCGCGAGATCGATTGCGCCTATATCCGCATCGCCTCCGTCGCCCTCGACGCGCCCGGCCGCATGATCGAGACCCGGGACCGGCTCGGCGGTCTGGCGGCGGCGCGCCACCTGGCCGAGCTGGGCCACCGGCGCGTCGGCTTCATCTCCGGGGTCTCCACCTTCCGCTCGAGCAGCGAGCGCCGCTCGGGCCTGGAGGAGGGCCTAGCCGAGCACGGCCTCAGCCTCGACCCGGATAGGGTCGCCGAGGGGGCCTACACCTTCGAATCCGGCCTGGAGTGCGCCCGCGCCCTGCTGTCCAGGCCGGACCGCCCGACCGGCATCTTCGCGGGCAACGACGAGATGGCCGCCGGCGCCCTGCACGCCGCCCGCGAACTGGGCCTCAAGGTGCCCGACGACGTCTCCATCGTCGGCTACGACGACTTCCAGATCGCCAGCCGCGTCTGGCCGCCGCTGACCACGGTCCGCACCCCGACCCGCCGCATCGGCCAGATGGCCGCCGAGAAGCTGATGGGCAAGGAGACGGCCGAACCGGCCCCCGAGGACCGTCTGCCGATGATCGTGGTCAGGCAATCGAGCGGTCCACCGCCGCAATAGCGTAAATCCCTGTTCCACTCTTCCGCGCCGCACACTAGATACGCCGCATGAAGAGCCTGAACGACATCCGCGCCACCTTCCTCGACTACTTCGGCAAGACCGGCCACACCGTCACGCCGTCGGCTCCGCTCGTTCCGCAGAACGATCCGACGCTGCTGTTCGTCAACGCCGGCATGGTGCCGTTCAAGAACGTCTTCACCGGGGCCGAGACCCCGATCAGCCCGCGCGCCGCATCGTCGCAGAAATGCGTCCGCGCCGGCGGCAAGCACAACGACCTCGACAACGTCGGCTATACCGCCCGCCACCACACCTTCTTCGAGATGCTGGGCAACTTCTCGTTCGGCGACTACTTCAAGGACCAGGCGATCGAACACGCCTGGACCCTGCTGACCCGCGACTTCGCCCTGCCGAAGGACAAGCTGACCGTCACCGTCTACCACACCGACGATGAGGCGGCCGATCTCTGGAAGAAGATCGCCGGCCTGTCGGATGAGCGCATCATCCGCATCCCGACCAACGACAACTTCTGGTCCATGGGCGACACCGGTCCCTGCGGTCCCTGTTCGGAAATCTTCTTCGACCACGGCGACCACATCTGGGGCGGCCCGCCCGGGTCGCCGGAAGAGGATGGCGACCGCTTCGTCGAGATCTGGAATCTCGTCTTCATGCAGTTCGAGCAGCATGCCGACGGCACGCGGACCAGCCTGCCCAAGCCCTCGATCGACACCGGCATGGGCCTGGAGCGCATCGCCGCCGTGCTGCAGGGCGTGCACGACAACTACGACACCGACCTGTTCAAGACCCTGATCGCCGCCTCGGTCGACCTGACCGGCGTCAAGGCCGAGGGCGACCGCGCCCCCAGCCACCGGGTGATCGCCGACCACCTGCGCACCAGCGCCTTCCTGATCGCCGACGGCGTGACGCCGTCGAACGAGGGGCGGGGCTACGTCCTGCGCCGCATCATGCGCCGGGCCATGCGCCACGCCCATCTGCTGGGCGCCGAAGATCCGCTGATGCACCGCCTGGTCCCGACCCTGGTGGCCGAGATGGGCGGCGCCTATGGCGAGCTTCGCCGCGCCGAGCCGGCCATCATCGACACCCTGCGCCAGGAAGAGGAGCGGTTCCGCCGCACCCTCGGCCGCGGCATGGGCCTGCTCGACGAGGCCACCGCGGGCCTGGCCGAAGGCGGCGTGCTGTCCGGCGACGTGGCCTTCAAGCTCTACGACACCTACGGCTTCCCGCTCGACCTGACCCAGGACGCCGTGCGCGCCAAGGGTATCACGGTCGACACCGACGGCTTCGACGCCGCCATGAAGGACCAGCAGGACAACAGCCGCGCCAACTGGAAGGGCTCGGGCCAGAAGTCGGCCGGGGCCGCCTGGTTCGGCATCCGCGACCAGGTCGGGGCGACCGCGTTCACCGGCTACGACAGCGTCGACGGGACCGGCAAGGTCCAGGCCCTGTTGATCGACGGCGCCGCCGTGGAGGCCGCCGCCTCCGGCGAGACCGTCCAGGCCGTCTTCGACCGCACCCCCTTCTACGCCGAGAGCGGCGGTCAGGCCGGCGACAAGGGCGTCGTCGAATGGGACGGCGGCTCGGGCGAGGTGCTCGACGTCCAGAAGCAGGCCGGCGATCTCTTCGTCCATGACATCAAGGTGCTGTCGGGTTCGCTGACGGTCGGGGCCAGCGCGGCCCTGCACGTCGATCCGCCGGCCCGTCAGGCCACCCGCGCCAATCACTCTGCCACCCACCTGCTGCATGCGGCGCTTCGCCATGTGCTGGGTCCGCACGTCAGCCAGAAGGGCCAGATGGTCGATGGCGACCGCATCCGCTTCGACTTCAGCCACGGCGGGCCGGTGACGGCCGCCGAGATGGCGGCCATCGAGGACGAGGTGAACACCGTCGTCCTGCAGAACCGCGCCGCCGAGACCAAGCTGATGAAGCCGGAGCAGGCCATCGAGGCCGGGGCCATGGCCCTGTTTGGCGAGAAGTACGGCGATGAGGTCCGCGTCCTGGCGCTCGGCAAGGCGCTGGACGGGGAGGGCGACTATTCGGTCGAACTCTGCGGCGGCACTCACGTCTCGCGCACCGGCGACATCGGCCTGTTCAAGGTCGTCTCGGAAGGCGGCGTCGCCGCCGGCATCCGCCGCATCGAGGCCCTGACCGGCGAGGCGGCCCGCAAGTGGCTGGAAGGCCAGGCGGGCGTCGCCACCGGGCTGGCCGAAAAGTTCAAGGTGCCGGTGGCTGAAGTCGCCGCCCGCGTCGAGGCCCTCGAGGGCCAGCGCAAGGCGCTCGAAAAGGCCCTGGCCGACGCCAAGAAGGCGCTTGCGCTCGGCGGCGGCGGCGCGGCGGCCTCCGGTCCCGAGGATGTCGGCGGCATCGCCTTCATCGGCCGGGTGCTGGACGGCGTCGGCGGCAAGGATTTGCGCGGCCTGGTCGAGGACTTCAAGAAACAGGTCGGCTCGGGTGTCGTCGCCCTGGTCGGCGTGTCGGACGGCAAGGCGGCGGTGGCGGTATCGGTGACGTCCGACCTCGTCGGCCGCTTCAACGCCGCCGAGCTCGCCAAGGCCGCCGTCATCGCCATGGGCGGCCAGGGCGCCGGCGGCAAACCCGACTTCGCCCAGGGCGGCGCCCCGGACGACAGCAAGGCGGCCGATGGCGTGGCGGCGGTGAAGGCGGCGCTGGCGTAGACGGCAGCGCTTGAAAAATCCTCCTCCGGCAGGCCGAAGGCCTGACGGGGGAGGGGGACCGCGCGCGCAGCGCGTGGTGGAGGGGGCAGCGCCGGCCCCCGACGACTATCCGGAACGCCGTCATCGCCGCCCGCGCCAGAACGCAGCTAGTCCCAACCGCCGGCGCTGCCCCCTCCACCACCGGCCCTAAGTCGGGCCGGTGGTCCCCCTCCCCCGTGACGCTTCGCGCCCCGGAGGAGGATTTTGGCGGTCGTCGACAGCGGCGAGAATGGTCATCACGGCGGAGTCCATATCGCGGAGAACCAACGACGCCGGCAGGCGGAGGACGCGAAAGCCCTGGCCAACCAGCCAGGCGTCGCGAGCTTCATCTCGATCAGGGCGATCACCGAAGTAGTGTGACTGCCCATCGATCTCGATAACCAGCCTGCGGGCCCCGCAATAGAAATCCGCTACGTAGGGACCGATCGGCTGCTGGCGGCGAAAGCGGATGCTCTCGACCTTGCAACGTCGCAGAGCCTGCCAGAGCAAAACCTCTGGCAAGCTCATCTCCCGTCTCAGCGCCCGCGCCAGACCGACAGTCGTCCGCCGTCCGCGCATGTCACGCCGCCGCGAACAGCGCGATCTTGTTTCCCGTCGGATCCCGCAGATACGCCCCGTAGAACCCCGGCGTGCCCGGCGGCCGATGCCCCGGCGCCCCCTCGTCAGTCCCACCGGCGGCGAGACCGGCGGCATGGGCCGCATCGATCTCGGCCGCCGTCTGGGCCTGATAGGCGATCATGATGCCGTTGCCGGGGCGGGCCGGCTGGCCGTCAAAGGGCGGGCAGATGGCCGTGTGGCAGTCAGCAAAGCCCTCGCCGCCGCCCTTGGGGCCGTAGCCGATCCAGCCGCCGCCTTCCGTGCGGCGGTCATGGCCGAGCGCGTCGAACACCGCGTCGTAGAACCTGCCCGATTGCTCGCTGTCGAGCGCCCCGATGGTGACATAGCCGATCATGAAAACCTCCCGTGTCTGAGGAGGAGACCGTACGCCCAAATCGGAACAAAACAAGAACTATCGTTCGCCTTCCGGCAGCTGCACATGCACCAGCTTCCAGGCGAACAGGCTGCGGCGCTCGAAGGTCAACAGGGTCACCTTCTCCGGCGCGTCCGGCCGCTTGACCGCGAACCGCACCCGCTCCAGCCCGAAGTAGGCCACGCCCGGCCAAGGGCCGCTGACCATGCCCTTGGCCCCGCTCATGAAACTGCCGTCCGGCTTTTCCTCAGGCGGGGCCGTGTCCGGGGCATAGCCGCGGAGCACGTCGCCGAGCCCGGCGACGGTGACGTAGCGGTCGACCTTCGGCGGCTGCGGCGCGACATCCTTCCAGGCCCGCTTCAGCGCCCCGACCGGATCCTGCCAGATGGTCGGCGGCTCGGCCGTGCGGGTGCTGTCTGGGTCCAGCTGGCCGGCCAGGCTCTTGCGAACGGCGGGGAAGTCGACGAGCTGGCTCATCGCCGTCACGTCCTCGGCCACGGTGGCGGCCCGCAGGGCCCGGTAGCTGTAGAAGGGCGCCGCCACGAAGGCGATGGCGAAGACCGCCAGGGCGAGCAGGATGAGACGGAAGAGGGTGTTGCGCATGGCCCCATTCAGAGGGCCAAACCGCGCGGCCTGCAAGGGTGCTCCCTCCCGGCGCGTGTCTCAGCCGCTCTGACAGGCGGCCAGGGTTTCGGCCACCAGGTCGGCGTGGCTCATGGCCAGGAACCGGGCTGCGTCCTCGACCCAGTCGATGCGGGCCTCCGGAAGGATCGCGCGCCAGACCGCGTGGGTCCGGACGGGATCGTGCAGGAAGTCCTGCCGGCTGAGCAACACCCGCCAGTGGGCGGCGTTTTCCAGCGGTGCGGACGTCCAGCGGCCTATGGCCGTCTGCTCGGCCACATAGCCGGAGATCCGCCCGGTCGCGAACATCCGGAAGCCCCGCCGGTAGTCCGCCAGGTTGCGCGGATCGGAGAAGGTGGCCAGGTCCAGCGGGCTGCCTTCGACCGACTTCAGCATGATCCGTTTGGACTGGTCGGTGGAGAGGTTGGCGACAATCAGTCTGACCAGCCCCTCGATCAGGTCCGGATGCCGCAGATAGGCCTCCTGCAGGGCGCCCACCGGCCCGCGTCGTCGGTCGTGCGAGGCGCTGGCCGGGTCCGGGTTGACCAGCAGCACGCGGCCCATCGTCTCCGGGGCCAGTCGGGCCATGGCCACCGCCACCTGGGCGCCGCCCTTGGCCACCACATCGACGCGCTCGAGCTTCAGATGGCGCAGGAACAGCCGCACGTCATCGACGGCGGCGTCGAACGGCGCGGCCCTGGCCCGCGCCTTGTCGGGATGCGGATCGGTCAGGCCGAACCCCGGCCGGTCGAGACTGAGGGGCCGGAAGCCCCTGGCCTGCAGGGCCGCCACCAGCCGGCTCGGGGCCGGCCGCGAGGCGGAACTGGAATGCAGAACCAGCACCGGCCGTCCCGACCTCGGTCCATAGTCGCTGTAGGCCACCTGGCTGCCGTCCGGCCGGCGGAACAGGCTGAAGGGCTCTACGGTGTCGCTGTCCAGCTGCGCCTCGCCGTGGGTGGCGTCGGTGATCAGGGCGAGGGCGCGCGCCTCGGTCACCGCCCGGGCCAGGGCGGCGGCCGACCTGACGCCCATGGCCTCGAAGATGACCTCCAGTTCCTTCTTGGCGGTGGCTTCGGAAATTCCCGCCGCCGCCGCGGCCTCGGCCCGGGTGAGGCCCTCGGAGATCCGCAGCGCCAGGCTGGCCTGCCTGGCCGACAGGCCCCAGACGTCGGTCAGCTCCGCCGCCCCGGCTTCGCCCTGCGGCCAGACCCCGAACGACAACCGCACCAGCCGCTCGATGAAGCCGGTGATGCGGGGCGCCCCGACCCGCTTCATGGCGTCGAAGGCGACCTTTCGGGCGGTCTGGTAGGAGACGCCGGCCTGCCGCGCCGCGCCGCGAACATCGCCACTTCGCACCAGGCCGATGGCGACGCGGGTCTGCAGGTCGGTCAGGCCGAACGCCCGGCAGACGTCGGCCAGCACCTGAGCGGCCGACAGGGCCCCGACGACGACGATCACCGCCGCCGCCCGGTCGTCCTCGAGGCAGTCGATCGCCTCCTGAGGCAGGGCCCAGTCCCGGGCCCGCGCGACGGCGGCGTAGAGGGCGGTGGAGCGGCCGGCCGAGGCCTCGCCATGATCGATCAGCACCGTTCGGCGACTGCCCCCGGCGATCACCTCCGCCAAGACCGCTCGGTCCGGCGGGGTGCTGTCGAAGACCTGGCGCCAGGCGGCGTTGGCGAAAAGTGCCGACCCCAGCCGATCGACCACGGCCACCCCCAGCCGTTCGGCCCGCACCAGGGCGAACGCCGTCGTCGGCCCTCCCAGTCCCCGGGCGAAGTCACGCGAGCCGGAGCGCAGCAACTCGGTCAGGGCGGCGGATTCGTTGAGCCAGGGCTCGATCGAGCGACCTGGCAGGCTCTCGTCTTCCGCCAGGGGAGTCCGGTGATCCAACTGTCAGCCTCTTAAGCAACCAATACGCGCATTTACGTCAACTGAACGCGACGTAGTTTCACTGTGCTGGTGATCACCAATAGAGGATGTAGTGCGACGCAGGCCGTGACAAGGATCACGCTGTTATCTTCACGGCGGCGTTGTCGCGGTACTTATGAAACTCAAACTTGAGCGCCGACGGGGCGTGGCGCAGGGCGGGGAGACCCGCGGGCGGCAAGAAGAAGGGGCGGAGAGTTTCCTCGCCGCCCCCCGGTCTTCCTAGGCCTTGGCCATCGCCGCCTTGAGGTTCTCATCGACCTTGTCGAGGAACCCTTCGGTGGTCAGCCAGCTCTGCTTGTCGCCGACCAGCAGCGCCAGGTCCTTGGTCATGAAGCCCGCTTCGACGGTGTCGATGCAGACCTTTTCCAGGGTGTCGGCGAAATTGGCCAGATCGGCGTTGTCGTCCAGCTTGGCGCGGTGGGCGAGGCCACGGGTCCAGGCGAAGATCGAGGCGATCGAGTTGGTCGAGGTCGACTGACCCTTCTGGTGCTGGCGGTAGTGGCGGGTGACGGTGCCGTGGGCGGCCTCGGCCTCGACGGTCTGGCCATCGGGGGTCAGCAGCACCGAGGTCATCAGGCCCAGCGAGCCGAAGCCCTGCGCCACGATGTCCGATTGCACGTCGCCGTCGTAGTTCTTGCAGGCCCAGACGTAGCCGCCCGACCACTTGAGGGCCGAGGCCACCATGTCGTCGATCAGGCGGTGCTCGTAGGTCAGGCCGAGGGCGTCGAACTGAGCCTTGTATTCGGCGTCGAAGACTTCCTGGAAGATGTCCTTGAAGCGGCCGTCGTAGGCTTTCAGGATGGTGTTCTTGGTCGACAGATAGACCGGGTACTGGCGCGACAGGCCGTAGGCGAAGCTGGCGTGGGCGAAGTCGCGGATCGAGTCGTCGAGGTTGTACATCGCCATGGCGACGCCGGCGCTGGGCGCGTCGAAGACTTCCTTTTCGATCACCGTGCCGTCTTCACCGACGAACTTGATGCTGAGCTTGCCGGCGCCCGGGAACAGGAAGTCGGTGGCGCGGTACTGGTCGCCGAAGGCGTGGCGGCCGACGATGATCGGCTGGGTCCAGCCGGGCACCAGGCGCGGGACGTTCTGGCAAATGATCGGCTCGCGGAAGATGACGCCGCCCAGGATGTTGCGGATAGTGCCGTTGGGGCTCTTCCACATCTTCTTGAGCTTGAATTCCTCGACCCGCTGTTCGTCCGGGGTGATCGTCGCGCACTTCACCGCCACGCCATGACGCTTGGTGGCGTTGGCGGCGTCGATGGTCACCTGGTCGTCGGTGGCGTCGCGATGCTCGATCGAGAGGTCGTAGTAGTCGAGCTCGAGGTCGAGGTAGGGGAAGATCAGCTTGTCCTTGATGAGCTTCCAGATGATGCGGGTCATTTCATCGCCGTCCATGTCGACGACGGGATTGGCGACCTTGATCTTGGCCATGAGGCGGTAGTCTCCCAAAAGGCGTTAAGCGCCGGGGTTGAGCGCGCTGAAGTGGGGGGACACAGGCCCGTCCGCGCCGCGCGAGATGGGCAGGGCTATAGACCCGATTTCGGCCCCGTCCAACAGGCGGCTTGCGCGCGGCCCCCGGCGGGTTATGACCGGATCATGCCGCTGGACCAGCAGACCGCCGTCGCCGAAGACCAGAGGGTGCTCGACACCGCCCGCTCGGCCTTCGCCCGGCTTGGCTTCGACGGCGCCGAGATGGCCGCCATCGCCGAGGGCGCGGGGCTGTCGGCCGAGCGGCTCTCCAGCCTCTACCCCGACAAGAAGGCGCTGTTCACCGCCGTCCTGGTCTCGCTGGAAAAGGCCTTTGACGCCCATTGCCGCGAGGCCTCCTCCGACCTGATCGGCGAGCCGCTGGCGCTGTTCCTGTCCGGGTGCCGGGCGGCGCTGGAGTTCAGCGACCGGCGCGACTTCGCCCGCATCGTCATGATCGAGGGTCCGGCCGTCCTGGGAGAGGCGGAGTGGGAGCGGATCGATCACGGACTCGGCTTGCCGACCATCCGCCAGGGCCTGCGCAACATGGCCCCGCACGCCGGCGAGGCGGCGCTGCGGCCGATGGCGGTGATGATCATGGGCGCGCTGAACGAACTGATCCTCGCCCTGGCGCGGGGCGAGAAGGGCGTCGAGGTCGAGGAAAGCCTGGCGGTGCTGGAGCGGCTGTTGAAGGCCTGGGCCGCGCGCTAGTCGAAGCTGGCCGGAAGCAACCGGTCGTAGATGCCCCGCACCGCGCCATAGCATTCGCAGGCGATGGCTTCGAGCCCGGCCCGGTCGAGGATGTCGACGACGCCGCGGCGATAGCGGATCAGCCCCTTGGCCTGCAGGCTGCCGGCCACCGCCGTGACCGTCGTGCGCTGCACGCCCAGCATGTCGGCCAGGAATTCCTGGGTCAGGCTGACGGTGTCGCTGTCAATGCGGTCGTGGCAGCTCAGCAGCCAGCGGCAGAACCGCGCCTCGACCGAGTGCAGGGCGTTGCAGGCGACCGAATGGACGGCATGGCCGAACAGGGCGTCGTTGTGGCGATCCACCAGACCGATCAGGGCCGGGCTGCGCTTGCAGCACTGATGAAAGGCGTTCGCCGAGATGCGCGAGGCCGAGCCGGCCACCTGGATGATGGCCCGCGACAGCGAGGCGCGGGGGCCCAGGGCGGTCATCAGCCCGTAGGCGCCTTCCCGGCCGATGGTCACCGATTCGATGGCCGCGCCGCTGTGCATCAGCGTCATCAGGGAGATGACGCAGTCGTGCGGGAAGTATACCGTCTCGATCGGGTCGCCGGGATCGTACAGCAGGCGGCCCTTCTCCATGTCCACGGGCGTGAGCTGCGCGGAAAGCAGGGCGAAATCCTCCGGGGGCAGGCTGGATAGCAGGCGGTTTTTCAAGCGCGGTGAACTCATCATGGCGAATCGAAAACGCCGTTACTACGGCGCGGGTTGCAAGCTATCGGGGCGCGAAGACAAGCACTGTCAGATGGCCGACATAGTCCTTTCGGGTATCGGCGTTTGATTTGCCTATACAGAATGGGGCCGGGGGTTTCTGGCCTTTGAGAAATTCACGATGCTGTCGAGAAGCCGACATAGACTTCATTAGGCGAAACTCGTTCAGGGTCATTTCGGGAGAATAGTGATGAAGTACCGCCGCTTGGGCCGCACCGGCCTCTATGTTTCCGAAATCTGCCTCGGGGCCATGACCTTCGCCGAGGAAAGCACCGGCATGTGGGGCGCCATCGGCGCCGTGGCCCAGCCGGGCGTCGACGCCATGATCGAGCGGGCGCTGGCCGCCGGGGTCAACTTCATCGACACCGCCGACGTCTATTCGGCCGGCCAGTCCGAGAAGTTGGTCGGGCAGGCGCTGCGCAACCTCGGGGTCAAGCGCAGCGACGTGGTCATCGCCACCAAGGTCTATGGCGAGATGGGCCGGGGGCCGAACGACCGGGGCGCCTCGCGCGGCCACATCATGGACGGGGTCAAGGCCAGCCTCGACCGCATGGGGCTGGATCACATCGACCTCTTCCAGATCCATGCCGACGATCCGATCACGCCGGTCGAGGAGACCCTGCGGGCGCTCGACGATCTCGTGAGCCAGGGCCTGGTCCGTTACATCGGCTGCTCCAACTGGCAGGCCTGGAAGATGATGAAGGCCCACGGCATCAGCGAACGGCTGGGCTACGCCCGGTTCGAGACGGTGCAGGCCTACTATTCCATCGCCGGCCGCGACCTGGAGCGCGATATCGTGCCGATGCTGGAGGACCAGCAGATGGGGCTGATGGTCTGGTCGCCGCTGGCGGGCGGCCTGCTGTCGGGCAAGTTCGGGCCGGGCAGCGATGGGCCGGAGGGGGCGCGGCGCGCCTCGTTCGACTTCCCGCCGGTGGACCGCGACCGCGCCTGGCCCTGCGTGGCGGCCATGCGCGAGATCGCGGAGGCGCGCGGGGTGTCGGTGGCGCGGATCGCCCTGGCCTATGTGCTCAGCCGGCCGTTCGTCACCACGGTGATCATCGGCGCCAAGACCAACGAGCAGCTGGACGACAACCTCGCCGCCGCCGAGATCGAGCTGACGGCCGAAGAGCTGAAGGGCCTCGACGCGGTGTCCGCCCTGCCGCCGGAATACCCGGGCTGGATGCTGTCCCGTCAGGGGCCCAACCGCGTGCCGCGGCCGTTCAAGCCGAAGTAGGGAGCGGCTAGTTCAGCGTCACGTCAGCGCGCCCGCCGAGGTCGGGGGTGCTGTGCGTGGCGTTGGCCCGGGCCACTTCCCACAGATACTTCACCGGGCCGGCGTCGCTGATCCATACGCGGGCGTCATGGCATTTGACGCGCAGCAGGCGAAGGTCCGGATCGTCCTGGCCGTCGGGGTACCAGGCGGCGACCATCGGGCTCCACCATCTGGCGATCCTGGCGCGGTCCATCTCGACGGTCATCTCGCCGTCGATGCAGGCCTGAAAGTCCTTGTCCTTCGACTGGACGATGAACATCACCTGGCGGGCGCCGTGGCTGGCGTCGCGGGCGAGGTCGGTCTCGGCCCGGGTGAAGAACCAGATCTCGCCGTCGCCGGGCACGGTGAAGGCGGTCATCGGCTGGAAATGCTGCGGCTCGCCATCGACGATGCCCACCATGCCGATGCGGGCCTTGTCGATCTCGTCCCAGAGACGCTCTTCGACGGCGGCTTGATCGTGGGTGTCGGTGGACATGGCAACTCCTGCGAAAACTGTCGCAAGAGAATGCCGGCCGGACCCGGTCGTTCCGAACAAACTAGCCCTTGGGGGCGGGCAGGCCGACCTGCTGGTCGACGAGGATCGACCAGGTCTGGCCGGCCCGCCGCCAGACCCGCAGGTAATGGCCCCGGCGCGGCTTGCCGCCTTCGGTCCAGCGGTTCTCGCCCCAGACGTAGGCCAGGTCGCTGCTTTTCGACATGCCGCCGCCGAGGGTGGTGGCGGTAACCTGGGCGGGGTCCCTGGCCAGGAGGGCGCGGATATCTTCGGCCGTTGTCGCCGGCGCGTGGCCGGCCCGGACGACCCGGCTGCCGACCGTCAGGCGCTTGCGGATGGCGGCCGGCGCGTCGCGCGACATCTCGTCGGCCAGCACCGCTTCCAGGCCGGCGGGGGTGGCCTTGGACTCGCCGACAGCGACGCCGACGTGGAAGGTCGCGGCCGCGCCGGGGGCCGTGTAGAGGTTGGGCGTCCCGGGCGTGCCGCGATCCAGCGCGAACTTCCAGCCGCCGTCCGGCTGCCTGGCCCAGACGGTCAGGTAGTAGCCGGGATCGACCCCGTCCTTGGTCGTCCATTGCGACGGCCCGGAGGCGACGGCCAGGTCGGCGGCGCCCGAGACCGCCACGAAATCCGGCCGCCATTCGATCAGGCCGGGCCAGTCGGCCTTTGCCAGATAGTCGGTGGCGACCATCGGCTCGGGCAGGAACATGATCACGCCGGGCGCGGCGAACTCCCGGAAGGCGGGCACATTGCCGATCTCGGCCGCCCGTTTGGCAAAGGCGGCCTCGGTGGCGACGACGCTCTGGGCGTCGGCCGCGTCGCTGGCCATAGCCCCGTTGGCGAGGATCAGCCCGGCGGCGAGGGCCGCCAGGCCGGCCTGGATCGCGGCTTTCACCGGGGGCTCGCGAAGGCGCTGCTCATCCAGCCGCGATTGCCGTTCTCGTCGTCGACCTCCATCCAGACCCCGTTGCGGGCCCCGGTCGGATAGACCAGCGCGCCCTGCTTGAGGGTGTAGAGGATCGGGGCGGTCGGGGCCGGGGCCTTGCGCAGCTTGACCTCGGCGGTGGTCACCTGGGCGACCGGGCCGGCGTTGTATTTCGCGTCCTCGCCCGACTGCACGCCGCCGGCCTGGATATGGTTCACCAGGTCGAGGAAGGCGTTGAAGTAGGCGGCGCTGATGATCTTGCCGATGTCGGTGTCGGAGTAGCCGCCGCCGACCGCGCCGATCAGGGCGCCGAGGCCCACCCCGCCGCCGCCGGCGCTGAAGCTGATGTCGCGCTTTTTGGCGGTGCCCTCGGCGACATAGACCTGTTCGGTGGTGCGGGCGTCGACCAGGGTGATCAGCGCCTGGGCCTCCAGGTTCTTGGTGCGCAGCCCGCCGACCACGCCGCCGACCGTGCCGCCGATCAGGCCGCCGGCGATCCCCGCCACCGCGCCGCCGCCGGTGTTCTCGTCGGCGTTGGCAAGGTCGGGGATGATGAAGTAGTCGGCCGCCTTGACCGTGCCGCGGCCGATGCCGCTGTCACGGCGCAGCTCGCCGCTCTCGGCCAGTTCGCGCTCGCCCCTGCGCATCTCCATGCCGGCCCCGCGATCGACGACCCGCAGGCAGTTGGAGCGGGAGGCGAACAGCTTGATCAGCTTTTCCGGGTTGGACAGGCCATAGGACCGCCACCACTGCACCTCGGGCTCCTGGATGGCCACGGTGGCGATGGGCGCGGCGCAGCGCGGCAGCTCCGGCGTCGCCGCCTTGGGAGCCGGCTTGGCGCCGTACTGGGCATAGGCCGGCGCCGACAGGGCGGCGGTCATGCCGATGGCCAGGAGGGTGGCGATGATCTTGCGCATGGAAGTTCCCCGAAGTGGTTCCGCGAACGGTAGTCACTGAACCTTACGCAGGCAATCGCCCAGCGGTTTGATGCGAAGCAAATTCGAAAGGTCGGGACGGCTGGGGGTGGTTTGTCGAAGCGGCTCCATTATATCAGGAGGAGCCGTTCGATAGAAGAATAAATCGTTTTAAATCAATGCGATGACGTGGCGGTAGCGCCGGTTTTGTGTCGGGTCGGGGTTGCGGGGGTGTGGGTGGTGGTGACGGGAATCGGCCGGGCAAACGCCGGAAAGTGTCGGGCGGCCGCGAGGGGCCGCCCGCCGTCGATCAGAAGCCGAGGACCTTCGCATAGCGGTCCTTGTGGAACCCCGCCCCGCCGAACAGCTGCTCGGTGACCCGGGCCCGCTTCATGTAGAGGCCGGCGTCGTGGACGTCGGTCATGCCGATGCCGCCGTGCATCTGGACCATCTCGTTGGAGACGAGGTGGATCAGCTCGCTGGCCTTGCACTTGGCGAGCGACGCGGCGGCGCGGACGTCGCCCGTACCGGCGTCGAGGGCTTCGAGGGCGGCCTCGATGGCGGAACGGGCCATCTCCAGGTCGGTGAACATCTTGGCGGCGCGGTGCTGCAGGGACTGGAAGGTCCCGATCACCTGGCCGAACTGGGTGCGGACCTTGAGGTAGTCGAGGGTGATCTCGAAGGCCTGCAGGGCGCTGCCGAGCATCTCGGCCGAGAGGCCGATGCGGGCGCGGTCGAGGATGGCCTCCAGCGGTTCCCAGCCCTGGCCTTCGGCGCCGAGTAGTTCGCCGGGGGTGTTGTCGAAGGTCAGCTCGGCGGCGCCGCGGCTGTCGGCCAGGGCCAGATGCTTCACGGTCAGGCCGGGGGCGCCTTTGGGCACGAGGTAGAGGGTGATGCCGGCGGTGTCGCCCGCTTTGCCCGACGTGCGGGCGGCGACGATGAACAGATCGGCGACGTCTCCGTCGATGACAAAGGTCTTCTTGCCGGTCAGCTTGCCGCCGACAGCGGCCAACGCCGTGCGGGCCGGGTTGTGGTGAGGGCCTTCATCGACGGCCAGGGCGGTGACGACGGCGCCCTCGGCGATCTTCGGCAGCCATTCCGCCTTCTGGGCGTCGGAGCCGTACAGCGACAGGGCGCTGGCCCCGATCAGGGCGGTGGAGAGGAGGGGGGAGGCGGTCAGGGTGCGGCCGGTCTCTTCGAGGATCAGGCCGAGGCTCAGGTAGCCGAAGGCCGAGCCGCCGTGCTCTTCCGGCACGATGACCCCGGCCCAGCCCATGGCCCCCATCTCGGCCCAGGCGGCCGGATCGAAGGGGGCGTGGCTGCCGGAATCCCGCAGGGCCCGCAGTTTGGTGGTCGGCGACTCGGTTTGCGTCCAGGCCTTGGCGCCGTCGCGCAGCATGGTCTGTTCTTCGTTCAGGACGGCCATCAGGCGGTCTCCATCGTTCTGTGGTGGACGGCCCAATCGAGGGCGGATTCTAGACGGTCGTTGCCCCAGAAGAGCTCGCCGTCGGCGGTCAGGAAGCTGGGGGAGCCGAACAGGCCGCGTTCGCGGGCCTGGACGACGTGGTCCTTGAGGCGGGCCTTGGTCTCATCGGAGCCGGCGGCGTCGAACACGGCGCCGGGGGCGGCGCCGACCTCGGCCAGCAGGGGTTCGAGGACCTCGGGCTTGGAGATGTCGAGGTCGGCGACGAAGTTGGCCTGGTAGACGGCGCGGCTGAAGGCCGGGGTCCAGCCGTCATCGAGGCCGACGATGGCGCAGCGGGCCGGCAGGATGGTGTGGCGCGGGAACTGGCTGGGGTGGGTGAGGGGCAGGCCCTCTTCCTGGCAGACCCGCTCCATGTCGCGCCACATGTAGGTCCCCTTGACGGGGACGACGTTGAACGGGCTGTCGGTCATGCCCTGGTGCTCATGCAGCAGGGGGCCGAGCAGGAACGGCCGCCAGGCGACGGCGACGCCCCGCTCGGCGGCCAGCGCCTCGATGCGCATGGCGGCCGGGTAGCTGTAGGTGGAGGCGAACTCGTACCAGAATTCAAGCATGGGGCCTGCCCCATGCGCCCTTCTCCCGCTTGCCGGGAGAAGGTGGCCGCGAAGCGGTCGGATGAGGGCAGCACCGGCCTGTGAAGGCCTGGCTGGCGACGCTGCCGCAAATGCTGGTGTTCATGGTCATCTTGATCCGCTGGCGCTGCCCTCATCCGACCCCCTTCGGGGGCCACCTTCTCCCGACAAGCGGGAGAAGGGATCCGAGAGCGCGGGGCCCCTACTGGTGATCCAGCAGCCCAAGCACGCGCTTGGCGATGACGTTGAGGTTCACCTCGCTGGTGCCGCCCTCGATGCTGTTGGCCTTGGCGCGCAGCATCGCGCGGATCGAGCCCAGTTCCTCGTTCGAGAAACCTTCGCCCTCCCAGCCCAGGCCCTGCAGGCCCAGGCTCTCGACCAGCAGCTCGGTGCGTTCCTGGTTCAGCTTGGCGGCGGCGTACTTGATGATCGAGGTGGCGGCGCTGGGGCCGGCGCCCTGTTTGCTCTCGGCCTCGGCCCGCTTGATGGTCAGGGCGAAACAGGCCTGGTCCATCTTGTGGCTGGCGATGCGGCCGCGCAGGTCCGGGTCCTCGATGCGGCCGGCCTCGTCCGTGCCGACATACTTCTTGGCCGCGTCGGCGACATCCATCGCCGCCCCGCCGCCGAAGCCGCCGGCCGAGATGTTCTGGCGCTCGTACTGCAGCAGCCGCTTGGCGATTTCCCAGCCGCCGTTCAGCCGGCCGACCAGCTGGTCCTTGGGCACCTTCACGTCGGTGAAGAAGGTTTCGCAGAAGGGCGAGCTGCCGCTGATCAGCTTGATCGGCCGGGTCTCGACGCCCGGGCTGGTCATGTCGAACAGGATGAAGCTGATGCCCTCATGCTTCTTGGAGGTGTCGGTGCGCACCAGGCAGAAGATCCAGTCGGCCTGGTCGGCGTAGGAGGTCCAGACCTTCTGGCCGTTGATCAGGTAGTGATCGCCCTGATCCTCGCAGCGGGTCTGCAGGCCGGCGAGGTCGCTGCCCGCGCCAGGCTCTGAGTAACCCTGGCACCAACGGATCTTGCCCTTGACGATGTCCGGCAGGAACCGCTGCTTCTGTTCCTCGGTGGCGTACTCCAGCAGCACCGGGCCCAGCATCCAGATGCCGAAGCTGGCCAGGGCGGGCCGCGCCTTGATCCGCCGCAGTTCGCTTTCGAGGACGCGGTTCTGCTCCTTGGAGAGGCCGCCGCCGCCATAGGCCGCCGGCCACATCGGCGCGGTCCAGCCCTTCTCGGCCATGCGGTCCATCCAGACCTGGACATCAGGATTGGAATAGCTGGCCTTGCGCCCGCCCCAGGGGGTGTCGTCTTCGGTCGTCATCGGCGCGTTCAGCGAGGCCGGATAGTTGGCCTCCAGCCAGGCCCGGGTCTCGGTCCGGAAGGCGTCGAGGTCGGTGGCGCCGAAGTCGGCCATGGCGTGGTCTCCCGGTAGCGTGATTGGCGTCCGGCGTTGGCGGCCGGTTCGGGCGGGAGATTAGCGGGGGAGGCGGGGAGGGGGAAGGGGATTCAAACGGGTGTTTAGCTATGAGTTTGCCAATGATCCCACTGCCCATCCGCAATTTGCACTTTCGGCGAGAATTCTATCCAATGCCGGCGCTGTGATTGAATTTTCTGGAGGGGGTGAATTGTTGGGTAGAGATCAATCTAGTGAACTTGCCGTGCTTTTCGAGCACTTGGTCCGTCAAGTTATGGAGCAAGCCTCGTACAAGATCGAAGACCTAGAGCGTTCCCCTCAATCGGCTGACTGGCGGGTGGATTTCCGATGTTCTCACCCCGGCGAAGATTATGAGCGTTTGATCGACGTAAAGTGGTTGCCAGTCGAACGAGCTAGCGCTTTGCTTATCCGAGAACTGCTCGGAATTTATCACATGGAGATAGGCTGGGATGTTGGGCTTACCTTTACAATAGTTGTGTCTGCTATCGTGGCCGACAGCATAAAGGAGTGGGTTGTCGATTCTTATGGGGTACAGATACTTGACCGGCGCGATCTGGTCAAAATGGCGGGCACCGAATATCTCCGAAGAGAGCTTGAGCGCTTTTTTCAACGTTCCCGAGGTCAGTTGGAAAAGCGGCCAAGTGCGGACGCCGGCTCGCTGGCTGAACATTTAAACGCTGACGCCGAAGCATTCGAACATGTTCAGCTTGCAGTGGCGAGCGACCCGACCGAACGAAAGCTTCGGGGCGCGGACCTGTGTGCGGAGCTTCGCCGCCACCCGGCCGGCCCCAAGGGCGCGCCAGGCTACGAGAAGCTATGCCTAAGAATATTCAATTTCCTGTTCTTCGGCGAACTGTCTGACGCGAACGTTGTTAAGCGCACAGATAGCGGTATGGACATATATGATATTGCTTACCGAATAACAAACAGGACAAGATTTTGGTCGTCTTTGTCTAGAGATTTTCGGTGCAGGGTTCTTTTGGTGGAATGTAAGAACTATTCTCATCCAATTGAGGCGATGCAGGTATACACTACCGAGAGATATTTGAGTCTGGCCGCTATGAGATCTGTTTGTTTCATTTTGACCAGATTGACGCCAAAACCTCAAGCTTACGCCGCCGCCCAAGGTGCGCTAAGAGAGAATGGAAAATTGATAATATTTTTGACGGACAAAGATCTTTGCAAGATGTTGCATCTGAAAGATGATCAGCGGGCGGCTAATTCGGTAGAGGATCGGGAGGCGTTTGACCCGTCTCTGATGCTCGACAGAGTTATACATAGGGCGCTCGCCCGGATGCCGAGATAAATACACTCAGGATTTCTTCTGAGCATTTCTGGTGCGCCCTATAGGGTGTTAATTTAATTAAAGAGCAGTAGTGTCGCGCAAAATAAATATTTTGATACTGCAGTTCTTGGCGTCGGGCGTGGTATCAAGAAATATATATAGTGTGTGCCGATTATTGAATGCATTCAAGCGGGTGTTTGGGGGCGAGCAATTCGGACGAGGTTGGTGAGGAGTGAGGCTGTGGCAACCGCATCACCGAGAGCCGTGTGCCTATCTCGCCCTGGAGGAGAGATACCAAAATACTCAAATGCACTTGTAGAGTTGGAGTCCCAAAGTGGGAGTTGTCCCGAAAGGGAAAGAAATCGGATGACAGATGCGGTGTCCAATACCCTATGGGAGAACCGTTCATCAAACGACTGACCGGCGAGCCGATATAATCTTTTCAAGAACGAAACATCGAAATTTACATTGTGTCCAGCTAGAACAATGCCGTCCTTCTGATCGCTGCCATCGAAGTTGTCTTGAATGAAAGTGTCAATAAGCTTAACGGCTTCAGCGGGCTCCACGGCGCTTAGAATATGTTTTTCAATGTCAATTTTGTTTATTTCAAGGGATCGATCGTCAGCGCATATCTCGGGTTCGGCAACGTTGATCAGGAATCTCTCTCCGGTGCGTCCGGATTCCCAAAGCACGCCTGCAATCGACAATATACTTGCACTACTCGCGTCAAGGCCGCCGGTTTCGGTATCTACTACTAGAAGGCGGTTCACAATAATCTCCGATGGTAGGCGTTAGGCGGGCAGAATATGGGTTTGACGAAGCTGGGTGTGTTCGGCTTCGTCAATCATTGTTTCGCCGGGCCGGCGGGGGTCAGGGCGATCGCGCAGTGTTCTTAAAGCGTCGTTGTACCCATGGGTGATGTTCTGTGCGGCATGTTTGGGGGCGAAGTTCAACACATCTCCCAAAGAGACTGATGGCTCAATCTCAATCAATGGAACCGCGACGCGAGGTCGAGGCCCGCCAAGTCTCTTGAATTCCTCGGTGATTATCGCAGTAAGATCAGATTTCTGTTCATCGCGAAAATCTTGAGCTTGAATCCATTCAGCTATTCTATCAACTTTGTTATTCTGCTCTTCGACTTCGCGATTAATTCTGTTCCATCCATCAACGATTGGCTTCATGTGCACCCAGCTGAACACATCCATTGTCCGCATAAGGATGCTCACGAAATCGAACCCGTCGGATTCTCCGTGGAATACAGTGGGATTGTCGAGTTTTACGCAGAACGCTACTCGTGGAATGCCCAAGCCCGATTGCTCTAAGAAGCGATTGAAGTAAGCGGCCTCGCGTGTGGGGGTGTTATTTCCTACGCCGCCATCAACAAACCATGATTTCTCCGGAACGCCATCGTAATTCGATGATATTTCAACAGGCGGGAATATTATTGGGATCGCGGCAGAAGCGACTAGTGCTTGAACCAGCATCTCGTCATTTTCAATTCGTCGGAGGTGCTTGAGCCGTCGCTTTCGCACTTCAATTTTTCCATCTTCATGCAAGAATCCGTCGATCAAATCTGACCTGTAGAAGGCTTTCGGGGTGCCTGTAGAGTAGTCGGTCGTTGCCACTATGAGGGGGCTGTGTAGGCGATCCAGGGTGGCATTTTCTGCGACTAGCTTCTTGATCGCGGTGTTGGTGTAGAGCGAGAAGGGTTCACTAGACCCGAGTAAGCTCTTACCGAGCTTGACGGCCGCAGCAAGCTTTGGGTGTTTGTTTTTCGTGCCCAAGATGCGCTGATTGTCGATTTCGAGCCAGAACTTGATGAGGTCGTCTGCTCCGCCAGAGGCGAGGATATAGGCGTTTAGTGCTCCGGCCGAAGCTCCAACATAGACAACGGGATTGGTGAGGCCACGCAGCCGTCTGAAGAGCTCGATAGCCTTTGCTACCCCGGCCCCATAGGCTCCCTTCGCACCGCCGCCGCTGAGGACGAAGCAGTCGTATTCCGAGGGGGCAGAAGTTGGCTTGATCATGCCAAAGCGTCGGGCCGCAATCCTCTGGTGTCAACAGCCTCACATTGTAGATGGTGGCGGAGCAGTCGAAGAGGGGACATTTGCTTGCTTCATTAATCAGCGCCTGATCCCTCGCCGACATCTCACATCAGGTGCCGATCGCCGTCGCCGACCTGCAGGGCAAGTCGTGGTTACCGATTGAGGCAGCGGCCTAGGCGTGACTGGGGCACAGCGGATCTCCAGCTCGCTTAGTTGACTTCCACCCCACCCACACCCCACATCTCCTGCATGTTCCGTGCAACCTTCCAGCGTTTCCGGCATCACGGCGGTAGCCTGCAGGCAGGCCTCTAGCCCCGGGCCATCCTTGCGCCGCGCGCACAGGTCCGGGGTTTCTACCCTTCCGCCAAATCCAAATCCCATCTCCCGTCTCGCCCAGCGGCGAGGCGTGGCCGTTTGCGAAGACTCCATTGCCATGACCATCACCACGACCCCCACCCGGGCGCAGCCCGCGTCCCGCACCGCCGCCACCCGCCCCGCCATCATCCTGGGCGCCGCCGAGGCTGAGCGGCTGTCGGCCCTGGCCTTAGCGTCGGAGGCCGCCGCGCCGCGGGTCGCCGAACTGTTGCTGGGCGAGATCGAGCGGGCGCGGATCTGTCCCGACGCGCGCGTGCCGGCCGATGTCGTGCGCATCGGCTCGCGCGTCGCCTTTGTCGACGAGGCGCACGGCGAGGCGCGGACCGTGCAGCTGGTCTGGCCGGCGGAGGCGGATATCGCGCAAGGGCAGGTGTCGGTGATGACGCCGGTGGGGGCGGGGCTGATCGGCCTGCGGCCCGGGCAGAGCATCCTGTGGCCGGACCGGGGCGGGGAGCAGCGGCTGTTGCGGATCGAGGCGGTGACGCCGCCGGGGTGAGGGCTTGCTTCATTCTCCTGTCATCCTTCGGTTGGGCGGAGCCCAATCCGGAGGACCCACCGTTGGGGCGGAACCGGCTGGCGTTCGGGGTGGCCCCGCGGACGAAGCCGGTTGTCCAGACGCCAGGCGCGTGGCGGACGGGTGGGTCCTCCGGATCGCTGCGCGACCGAAGGATGACAGGGTTGGGGGTGTCGCTGGCGAGCCAGGCCTTCATCCGCCTGTCATCCTTCGGTTGGGCGGAGCCCAATCCGGAGGACCCACCGTTGGGGCGGAACCGGCTGGCGTTCGGGGTGGCCCCGCGGACGAAGCAGGTTGTCCAGACGCCAGGCGCGTGGCGGACGGGTGGGTCCTCCGGATCGCTGCGCGACCGAAGGATGACAGGGTTTGGGTTGTCGCTGGCGGGTCAGGCCTTCATCTCCATGTCATCCTTCGGTTGGGCGGAGCCCAATCCGGAGGATCCACCGTTGGGGCGGAACCGGCTGGCGTTCGGGGTGGCCCCGCGGACGAAGCAGGTTGTCCAGACGCCAGGCGCGTGGCGGACGGGTGGGTCCTCCGGATCGCTGCGCGACCGAAGGATGACAGGGTTGGGGGTGTCGCTGGCGAGTCAGGCCTTCATTCGCTTTCCCCCTGTCATCCTTCGGTTGGGCGGAGCCCAATCCGGAGGACCCACCGTTGGGGCGGAACCGGCTGGCGTTCGGGGTGGCCCCGCGGACGAAGCCGGTTGTCCAGACGCCAGGCGCGTGGCGGACGGGTGGGTCCTCCGGATCGCTGCGCGACCGAAGGATGACAGGGTTTGGGGCGCCGCTGGCGAGTCAGGCCTTCATTCGCTTTCCCCCTGTCATCCTTCGGTTGGGCGGAGCCCAATCCGGAGGACCCACCGTTGGGGCGGAACCGGCTGGCGTTCGGGGTGGCCCCGAGGGCGAAGCAGGTTGTCCAGACGCCAGGCGCGTGGCGGACGGGTGGGTCCTCCGGATCGCTGCGCGACCGAAGGATGACAGGGAGGCGGCGGATCTAGTGGGGGGCGCCCGGGGGTGGGGGGAGGGGTTTTCCGTCGGGGCCGAAGGGCATCATGTTTTCGTAGGGCGTCGTCGGTTCCTGGCCGGGGGGGACGTTGGCCGGGGCGGGGCCGCCGCCGGGGCCTAGGGACTTGATGTAGTCGTAGAGGGCGGCCTTGTTGGCCGGGGTCATGGCGTGGACGCTGGGCCAGGGCATGGGCGGCAGGCCCTGGCGGGCGCCCAGCATGGCGACGAACTGGTCCTTCGACATGGCCTGCACCGTCAGCCGCAGGTTGCTGGCGTAGGTCACGCCCCAGGGGCCGCGATAGCCGACCGGGTTGCCGGTCAGCCACTGGGCCTCGCCCGGGGTCTTGCCGCCGGAGGGGGCGTAGCCGGGGGTGTGGCAGTCGTTGCAGCCGCCCGTGAGCACGATGTAGCGGCCGACGGCGATGGCGTCCGGGCCGGTGACCTCGGTGGTGGCGGGCGGTTTCGCGGCGCCGCAGGCGCTGAGGCCGAGCGTGGCGGCGAGGCCGATGGCGAGACGTCTGATCATGATGGCTGTTCCCCCGGTTCGGGAACAGGAGGCCGCGCGGCGAAGGCCGGGTCAAGGGCTTTCGGCGACCGTTGTGCGGGGAAATTGGCCGCGGCCCGGGGCTCTCGCACCCCGCGCCCGACCGCGCTATAGAAGCCTCCCCGCCGTTGGCCCTTTGCGCCGAACGCCGCCCGCGTAGAGTTCCGCCCATGACCGACCAGGACGACCCCACCGGCCTGCTCGCGTCTCCGGACCTGGCGCAGGTTCTCGAATCCGACCGATTCCGGCAGTTCCTCGACCAGGTGCCGATCGCCATCGCCGTGGCCGACCTGCGGCCGGACGAGCGCATCTGTTACGCCAATGTCGAGTTCGAGCGGCTGACCGGGCTGGCGGCCGCCGATCTGGAGGACCGGCCGTGGTCGGCGCTGGCCGGGACGGCGACGCGGGACGGGCGGGCGCTGGCCGAGGCGGTGACGGCCGAGAGCGACTATCTGGGCGTCTTCGCCTTCGAGCCGGCCGGGGCGGTGGGCTCGGTCGATGTGTGGAGCAACCTGATCGAGGACGAGAGCGGCGAGGCGGTGTTCCGGCTGATCGCCCTGGTCGGGGCCGACGGGCGAGGCGAGGTCGACCTCACCGCCTATGAACTGCGCATCCAGGAGAAGGACACCCTGTTGCGCGAGCTGCAGCACCGGGTGGCCAACAACCTGCAGATGGTCACCGCCCTGATCCGCATCGAGGCGCGCAATGTCTCCGAGGCCGATGCCGGCCGGCCGCGCGACGACCGCTTCGACCGGCTGGCCGGGCGGATCGAGGCCATGGGGCTGCTCTATCGCTCGCTGTCGGGGGAGGGGGCGGGCGACACCGTCGACCTGGGCGCCTTTCTGTCGGGGATCGCCTCGTCGGTGATGCAGGCCCATGCGGTGGAGGGCATCCACCTGAACCTGCAGGTCGACAGCTGGCCGGTGTCGATCAATGTGGCCATGCCGACCGGGCTGGTGGTCAACGAGCTGCTGACCAATGCGCTGAAGCACGCCTTCGCCGGGCGGGACGGCGGGACGATTACCCTGAAATGCCTGGTCGACGAGGACGGCTGCCGGGTGGTGGTGGCCGACGACGGGGTGGGGCTGGCCCCGGGCGTGGTCTGGCCGCGGCCGGGCAAGCTGAGCAACCTGATCGTGCAGTCGCTGCGCCAGAACGCCAAGGCGCGGGTGGAGATCGAGACGGCGCCGGGCGAGGGGATGACGGTGACGGCCTGGTTCAGCCGGGAGGATGGGTTGGGGTAGCCTACTGCGGCCTGGGCGCCTTCGCCGCCGAGCAGCCCTTGGCCAGATCGCCCTGCATCAGGGTCACCGCCTCCAGCAGCGCCTGGTTCAGGAGGCCCGAGGTTTCACTCTTCGTCCCCGCCCAGTTCACGGCTTCCTTGCCGCCGCGGTAGATGTTCTGGCCCAGTTCGCCGCCGGCATGGCTGTAGCGCACGCGCAGGACGACGCTGGCCGCCTTGCTGGTGCTGACGGCGAAGATGTAGCTCTTGAGGATCTCGACGTTGAGGACGAGGTCGGCGGTCTCGGCCTTGTCGGCGAGGGCCCAGCGGGCGTCGCCCTGCAGGGTGACCAGGCCCGAGCGCACCCAGCCGGGGGCGTCGGACGACAGCACCATCCGGGATTCCATGTAGCCCATGCTGGTCGGATCCGCGCGCCGGTCCTCGACGCCGGCGATGTACAGCCGGCAGGGCGGGACCTTGCCGGGCCGGGGCGGCGTCGGGGCGGGCGGGCCGACCGTGGCGTTGATGTCGAACGGAACGGGTGGGGCGGCGAGGGCGACGCCGGCCGGGCTGGCCACGGCGAGCAGCAGCGCCAGCGGTCCGGCGATCAGGGCGGAGCGAAGGGTCATGGCAAATCCAGCGATGGCTAGAAAAATGGCCAGGACCGGCAGGCCCTGGCCATTGATCGGTTGCTTACTTGGCGGCGACAGGCGGCGGCGCGCGCTGGATGTCGGTGGCCAGCTTGCCGGCGACGGCGGCGGAACCGGCGTCGAGGGCCTCGCGGATGGCCTTGCCGTTGTCGGCGGCCCACATGCGGATGTTGGTGTCCCGGACGGTGGTCGGGGCCGGCAGCAGCTGGCTGTAGGTGAAGGTGTTGCGGTAGATCGCATTGCCGCCGTAGGACGGGACCTTGGCGTTGGCCGTGGCCGTCGGCTTGAAGGGCGTCAGGGCGGCGCTGTTGGCGTAGAGGTCGGCGGCCAGGGTGACGGTCACCGAGGCGGCGTCGGTCGAGAACTGGTAGTCGGCGACGGTGATCAGCACGGCGCTGGCCTTGGAGTCGGCGATGGCCTTGTCGAGGCCGGGCTGGAAGGCGTCCTTGGACACCCGCACGCCGTCGACCTTGAGGAAGCTGACGCCGCTAAGCTGGGTCTGCAGGTCGGCCTTCAGGCGGGCGTCGAAGTCGTAGTCGACGATCGAGTCGCGGGCCGGCTGCACGGCCTTCTGGGCCGCTTCGGTCGAGGCGGCGTCGATGCCGGCGGCGACCAGCGCCCCGATCAGACCGCCCTGGCCGCCGGTGCTGACCGGGGCGACATAGACGTAGATCTCGCTCTGCTTGACCGGCGCGACGACCTCGGTCGAGGTGATGGCGTCGCGGGCCCCGGTGGCCAGCGGCACCTTGAACGGCACCGGCGTCACGCAGGCGCTGAGCGAGGCGCCGGCCAGCGTCACGGCGCAGGCGAGCAGGATGGATCTGGTGGTGTTGCGCATGGGGCCCCCCGGCCGGATGTGGCGGTTACTTTTCCGGGGGCGAGATAGCCCCCTCATCGCCAAGTAGCACCCGAACCGAGGAAGGCAAGTGAAGTTCCGGTGGCGCCCCGGGGGAGGGCCGCAAGCGGCCTAGCGGCGGGCCTTGCGGGCGGCGTACTTGGCGTCGCGGGCGGCCTGGGCCTCGGCCTTGGTCAGGGCCTTGCGTTCCTTGCGCTCGCCGCGCTTGGCGTCGAGGGCGGCGGCCTCGTCGGCGAGGCGGGCGGCTTCGGCGTCGGCGGCGGCATCGGCCTGGGCCTGCTTCTTGGCGGCCTTCTCGGCGGTGCGTTCTTCGCGAACGCGGGCCAGTTCCTCGGCCTTCTTCTCGGCGCGGGGTTTCAGGGCCGGGTCGGTGACGGTGGGCTTGGGCTTGAATCGGGCGAGCAGGGCGGCCTTGGCTTCGGCGGCGGTCTTCTGGCGGTCGGCGAAAGTATCGCCCAGGGCGTTTTTCATCAGGGTCCTTGAGAGGGATGTGGCAGCGGGCGGGAGGGTGAAACCTCACGCCATCATCGTAACGCGCCAGAAAAACAGAAGGTCCAGCCGGCGAAACGAAGTCGTTTTCAGGTCATCGATCCGAAGAGCCGGGCCGACGTGCGAGGCGACAGGGTGCGTTTTTCAAGCGGTAAATGCAAGAAATATTGGCTGGTGGCGCTTTGGCAGCCCCGAAAACTTGCCGAAAATTGTTCGGCGGGCGGTGCTTTTCGGATGGCCGCGCGGGCCCTATAGGACGGCCATGATCCCCTGGCTTCACCTCTCCACCGCAACCATGCCCGGCGGCGGCGGCACCCTGCGTCTGATGCAGCGGGGCCAGGAGTTCTCGATCATGGCCGAGGGCGGCATCGAGCTGATGAACAGCCGGCTGAGCGGCTCCGAGCAGGCGCTGGCCGGGTTGACGGCGGAGCGGCTGGCCGGGCGGCCCGGGCAGCGGGTGCTGATCGGCGGCCTCGGGATGGGGTTCACCCTGCGGGCGGCGCTGGCGGCCTGGCCGAAGGAGACGCGGATCGTCGTCGGCGAACTGGCGCCCGAGGTGGTCGACTGGGCGCGGGGTCCGATGGCGGCAGTGTACGGCGGATGCCTGGACGATCCCCGGGTGAGCCTCGCGGTCGGCGACGTGCGCGATCAGATCCGCGGCGAGGCGGTGTGGGACGCCATCCTGCTCGACGTCGACAACGGGCCGGAGGGGCTGACCCGGCGGGCGAATGACAGCCTCTATGATGTGGCCGGTCTGGCGGCGGCGCGGGCGGCCTTGAAGCCAGGCGGGGTGCTGGCGGTGTGGTCCTCGGCGCCGCACGCGGTGTTCAGCAGGCGGGTGCGCTCGGCGGGGTTCGTGGTCGAGGAGCTGAAGGTCAAGGCCGGGCCAGGGCGGCGCAAGGCCAGCCATGTGATCTGGCTGGCGGTGAAGCGGTAGTCTTTTCGCCTCTTGCCCACCGCTGCGGAACCTCGCCAGTCTGCGGCCAACAGGAGGAAGCCATGACCGAACCCGCCAACGATCGCGTCACCATCGACATCCAGGACGGCGTCGCCGATGTGCGCCTGGTCCGCACCGACAAGATGAACGCCCTGGACGACGCCATGTTCGCCGCCCTGATCGCGGCCGGCGAGCGGCTGAAGACCGAGAAAGGCGTGCGGGCCGTGGTGCTGTCGGGCGAGGGCCGGGGCTTCTGCGCCGGGCTGGACATGGGCAATTTCGGCAAGATGGCGTCCGGCGAGCGCAGCGGCGGGGCCGGCCTGGTCGATACCCCGCGCACCGAGAGCGGCGCCAACCGGGCCCAGAACGCGGTGATGATCTGGCGCGACATTCCCGTGCCGGTGATCGCCGCTGTGCATGGGGTGGCGCTGGGCGGCGGCTTTCAGCTGACCCTGGGGGCCGACATGCGCTTCGTGGCCCCCGATACGAAGATGGCGGTGCTGGAGATCAAGTGGGGCCTGGTGCCCGACATGGCCGGGATCGCCCTGCTGCGCGGGCTGGTCCGGGACGATGTGGCGCGGGACCTGACCTATACGGGGCGCATCTTCACCGGCGAGGAAGCCTTCACCCTGGGCATCGCCACCCGCGTCTGCGCCGATCCGAGGGCCGAGGCGCTGGCGGCGGCGCGTGAGATCGCCGGGAAGAACCCGGCCGCCATTCGCGGCAACAAGCGGCTGCTGAACCTGATGGCCGATGGCGACCAGCATGCGATCCTGCTGGCCGAGAGCGTCGAGCAGGGGGCGCTGATCGGCTCGCCCGGCAACATCGAGGCGGTGATGGCCAACATGGAAAAGCGGTCCCCGGTCTTCAGCGACTAGCCCACAGGGGGCGACACCCGCTAAGCCTGCGGGGTTCATGCGCACCTCAGAGATCCGCTCCGCCGCCCTTGCCATCGCCCCGACCCTGTCGGCGGCGGCGGCGTTGTTTGGCGGCTGGCTGCTGCTGGCCTCCGGCGCGACGCCGACCGATCCCGAGCGATTGAGCTTCCTGCTGCGGATGAGCGAGCCGGCGGTCATCGACGCCAGCCACTTCGCCTCCTCGATGCTGGGCCTGTTCCTGGTGCTGCTGGCGTTTGGATTGAGGGCCCGGCTCGGCGCGGCCTGGGCGGCGACGGTCGCCTGCCTGCTGGTGGCGGCGCTGCTGGCCCCGCTGAAGGGGGTGAACCTCGAGGAGACCGGCATCCTGGTGGTGCTGCTGCTCGTGGTCGCGCCCTTCCGCGCCGCCTTCGACCGCACCGCGCGGCTGACCCGCATGGAGATCACCCCCGGCTGGCTGCTGTCGGCCGCCGCCGCCGTGGCGGGCGCGGGCCTGCTCGGCTGGTGGTCGTTCAGCAATGCCGACTACGGCGACCGACAGGTCTGGCGGATGATGTTCGACGCCGATGTCGAGCGCGCCATCCGCAGCTCGATCGGGGCGGGCGTGCTGCTGCTCGGCATCGGCGTCTGGCGCCTGTTCGCCACCCCCGCGACGCCTGCCGTCGCCGGTGAGGACGATCCCGACTTCGCCCGCGTCCGCGCCATCCTGGCCAAGGCCGAGAGCGCCGAGCCGGAGTCCAACCTGGCCCTGCTGGGCGACAAGCGGTTCCTGTTCTCGACCAGCGGTGAGACCTTCATGATGTTCGGGGTGCGGGGCCGCAGCTGGGTGGCCATGGGTCCGCCGGTGGGCCGCCGCGACGAGCACATGGAGCTCTTCTGGCGGTTCCGCGAGATGGCCGACGCCCACGCGGCGAGGCCCTGCATCTATGGCCTGGAGCCCGAGGACCTCGTCGAGGTCATTGAACTGGGCTTCTTCATCCAGAAGACCGGGGAAAGCGCCCGGGTGCCGCTGGCCGATTTCTCCCTGGCCGGTCGCCGACGCGAGGTCCTGCGCCGCAACTGGCGCAAGGCCGGCGAGAGCGGCGCGACCTTCGAGGTGGTCCCCCCCGGCGCGGCGCCGATGGACGAGCTGGAGCGCATCTCCGACGCCTGGCTGGCCGACCACGCGGGCGGCGAGAAGGCCTTCAGCCTGGGCGGCTTCATTCCCCGCTACGTCGAGGAGTTCCCCGTCGCCCTGGTCCGGGTCGCGGGCCGGATCGTCGCCTTCGCCACCCTGTGGCCGACGGCCGCCAAGTCCAGCCTGTCGATGGACCTGATGCGCTACGGCGCCGAGGCCCCCAAGAACATCATGGACTTCCTGTTCGTCGAGCTGATGACCTGGGGCCGCGAGCAGGGCTACCTGGCCTTCGATTTCGGGGTCGCGCCGCTGGCCGGCCTCGAGGACCGGCCGCTGGCCCCGATCCTCAGCCGGGTCGGCCGGCTGCTCTTCGAGCGGGGCGAGGACTTTTACAATTTCCGCGGCGTGCGGCGGTACAAGGAGAAGTACGACCCGCTCTGGCGACCCCGCTACATGGCCTGTCCGCACAAATGGCAGGTGCCGTTCCTGCTGGCGGACATCGGCCTGTTGTCGTCGGGCGGCATGGCCGGGATGATGGGGCGTTCGAAGAAGGACTAGGTTTCTAGCGGCCAGCCATGAGGCCGAGCAGGGCGGCCAGGTGGGCGCCGGTCATCACCACGCCGGTCGCGAAGACGATCATCAGCGGTCGCCAGGGAATCATCCGCGGACCCTTCACCAGGTTCGGGGGCTGCGCGCCCCGCCAGCCGGCGAAGGCGGTGAGGGCCGCCAGCGTCGCCAGCACGATCAGGGTCACGGTCATCGTCATGCGGCCCAGATGGAACCCGCCGTCCGGTCGCACAAGTGGGGCGCGGTGTTTCAGCGCGGGGCGGGGTTTGCGGGCCACAGCGGCTGATCTGGAAAGGTCTTTTTAACCCTAACCGGCGCGAAGTTGGTCCCGAAACGGGCGGCGCGGCCATCCGTCCACAGGATATCGCGGGCAACGCAAGATATAGCGTTAACCTCGCGTTTACACACAAGGGCTCGCTGGCTAGCGTCCGAGCCTAAGTGCCGGGAGAACGATTCGTATGACGGCGGGGGCGCCCTGGAGCGTTAAGGGTATCGACCCCAAAGCGAGGGAGATCGCGAAGGATCTCGCGCGCCGCTCCGGCATGACTCTGGGCGAGTGGCTGAACCACATGATCGTCGAGGGCGAGGCGCCCGATACGGACATCGAAACCGCCGATCCCTCCGTCATCCCGCATCCCCGCCCGGACGCCCCGGCCCGGCTCGAAGCCGTGCACCATCCGGCCGACGAGGTCGGCAAGGTTACCGACGCCATCGAACGGCTGACCAGCCGCATCGAGGCCGCCGAGCAGCGCTCGACCCTGGCCATCACCGGCATCGACCAGTCGGTGCGCGGCGCGCTGAGCCGTCTGGAAGGGGCCGAGCGGGAGCATATCTCGGTGGCCGCCCGCTTTGAAGGCGCCGTCGACGAAATCCGCACCGAACAGTCGCGCGCCATCGAGCGCCTGCGCCGCATCGAGGCGGAATCGACCGGGCCCCGCTCGGCCGAGGCGCTGCGGGCCCTGGAGGGGTCCGTCGGCAAGGTGGCCAGCGCCGTCTACGACACCGAGGCCCGCAGCCGCGAGGCCATCGCCGCCCTGGAAGCCAAGGTCGCCGCCCTGGAAGCCGGTGGGGCCGCGCCGGACTCCGCCGCCCTGGCCGAGGAAGTCGCCGCCCGGGTTCTCGGCCGTCTCGAGGCCGCCGAGACGCAGACGAAAGAGGCCATCCGCGACCTCGGCTACAGCTTCGTCAAGCTGGACGGGCGCTTGCGCAAGGTGGAGGGGGCCGACAACACCGCCGCCCTGCAGACCCTGTCGCATGGCCTCAACGCCCGCCTGGAGCAGGTGCGCCAGGAGATGGCCGAGCAGCTGCGCCGGTCCTCCGATGGCGGCTTCGGCCGGGTCGAGCAGAAGCTGGGAGAAATGACCGCCCACGTCCATGCCGCCGAGCAACGCTCGGCCATGGCCATCGAGCGGATGGGCCGGGAGATGGTCAGCATGGCCGACAATCTCAGCCGCCGGGTGCAGTCGGTCGAGGGACGCAGCGCCCAGGCCGTCGAGAACGTCGGCAGTGAAGTGTCGCGGATCGCAGGATTGGTCGAGCAACGGTTGGCCCACAATGACGGAAGTCAGGCCCAGGCGCTGGAGCGCCTCGGCGTCGAGATCGCCCGCATCACCGAGCGACTGAGCGAGCGCATCGCCAACAGCGAGCGCCGCAGCGCCCAGGCCATCGACGATGTCGGCGAGCAGGTCGCCCGGGTCACCGAGCGGATCAGCCAGCGCCAGGAGCGGGTCTCCACCGATCTGGCTGAACGCATCCGTCAGAGCGAGGAGCGCACGGCCCGGCTGCTCGACGAGGCGCGCGAGAAGATCGACGCCTCGATGACCAGCGCCACGCGGCGCATCGCCGATTCGGTCACCGCCGCCGTCCCCGCGCCGGCCCCGGCTCCGACGGTTCGCCGCCCCGGACCGGCCGGCATGGACCCCTTCGCGCCCGATCCCTTCCCGACCCGGGGTCAGGCCATCCCGGACGACGCCTTCGCGCCGCGCGGCTTCGAGTCCCCGTCGTTCGCCGCCGCCACGCTGGGGCCGGCGGAACCGGGCTTCGACGATGATTTCCCCAGCCGCGACACCGGCCCGGCCGCCTTCTCCGACGCCGACTTCGACGCCGCCGACGAATTCGTGGCCCTCGATGACGACAACGGGGAGCCTGAATTCGAGGCCGCTCCGGCCCCCGTGTTCGACGCCGAGCCCAGCCGCCCCCTGAGCACGCGCGAGGTCATCGAGCAGGCTCGCGCCGCCGCCCGCAACGCCGGCGGCGCCGCCAGCGCCCCGGCCGCCGCCAAGCCGGCCCGCAAGGGTCTGTTCGGCAGCCGGCCTAAGCCGGCGAAGAAGCAGGCCAGCTCGGCCCTGACCACGGCCCTGGCCATCACCGCCGTCCTGGCCTGCGGCGGCATCGCGACCACCGGCTATGTGCTCCAGAGCGGCGGCAAGGCCGGCGACGTGGGCGATCGCATCGCCCAGAGCCTGAAGATCAAGGAAGCCGACAGCCGGGAAATCCTGACGGCCGAAGCGGACACGACGCCGGGCCTGACCACCGCTCCGCGTGTGGCCCTGGCCCTGGCGCCGGACGTCGTCGATCCGGAAGCGGCTACAGTCCCACAGCCGACCGCGGTTCCGGCGCCGCCGGCCGCCAACCCGCCGTTGACCGCCGCCGGTCTGTTCGGCGACGCGGTCCGCAAGATCGAAGCCCGCCAGGCCGGCGGCCTCGACGCCCTGCGCAAGTCCGCCAACCAGGGCTACGCCCCGGCCCAGTTCTATCTCGCCAAGCTGTACGAGAACGGCGAGGGCGGGTTGGCCAAGGATGCGGCCCAGGCCCGCAACTGGACCGAACGCGCCGCCCAGGGCGGTGAGCGCAAGGCCATGCACAATCTCGGCCTCTACTATTTCGAGGGCACCGGCGGGCCCACCAATCAAAAGCGTGCCGCCGAGTGGTTCCGACGCGCCGCCGACCTCGGCCTGACCGACAGCCAGTACAATCTGGGCAAGCTCTACGAGATCGGCTCGGGCGTCCCCCCGAACAGCGCCGAGGCCTACAAATGGTACCTGATCGCCGGCCGGGCCGGTGACGCCGAAGCCAGGGCCAGCGCCCAGCGTCTGCGCGACAGCCTGCCGCCCGCCGCCCGCACCGGCGCCGAACGGGCCGCCAGCGGCTACCGTGTCGCCGCCCCGACCCCGGCGGCCAGGCTGATGGCGGCCGCGCACGCGGTCGGCACGTCCGCCCAGGCCCAGCGAGCCCTGTCACGGCTCGGCTACTACCAGGGTCCCCAGGACGGCAAGGCCTCGCCGGCGCTGGAAGGCGCCCTGAAGGCCTACCAGAAGGACAAGGGCCTGCCGGTCACCGGCCAGATGGACGCCCAGAGTTCCTCGTCGCTGGCGATCTACGCGCAGTAAATCAGTCGCCGCCGAGCATCGCCCAGCTGAGCGGGTGGGCCTTGTCCCTGCCCAGCGCCACGGCCAGCGGCGCGCCGCTGAACATCCCGGCATAGGCCTTGTCGCGAATATTGAGACCCCCCGCATAGGCCCCGAAGGCCGGCAGGATGACCCGCTCACCATCGGTGGCGAAGCATCGGCGGCGCACCGCGCGGCCTCTCCCGACCAGACGGGCGCAGGGGTGGAGGTGGCCGGCGATCTCGCCGGGCTGGCGTCCTCCCCGCGGTTCGTGGCGGAGAATGAGGGTTCCGACGCTGAGTTCGTCGGCCAGCTCGCCGGGGAGGGCGCTCGGCCCATCTTCGTCATGGTTGCCGACCGCCCAGATCAGGGTGCGGCCGGCGGCGAGGGCGGCGATGCGCTCGGCGACCATGGGGGCGAGGCGGGCCTCGGCCTGGCCGTCGTGGAAGCTGTCGCCGAGGAAGACCAGCGTGGCCGGCGTCGTGGCGGCGACCTCGGCCTCCAGCCGGGCGAGGGTCTCGACGGTGTCATAGGGCGGCAGCAGCTGGCCGCGTGACGCGTAGGCGCTGCCCTTTTCGAAGTGCAGGTCGGCGACGACCAGCGTCCGCTCGCCGGGCAGCCACAGGGCGCCGCTGTGGCGCATGACCAGCGGGTGGCCGTGGATGGCCATGGCGACGCCGCCGCAGGGGCTCATGGCGAAGAATCGGTCGCGCAGGGCCTGGGCGTTCACGACAGGGCCTCCGCGATCAGGTCCTCGGCCGCCTCGGCCAGGATCATGTCGGCCGTATCGCCACCGACCCTCTCCTTGCCGATCTCCAGCAGGATCGGCACGGCGAAGGGCGACAGGTGGTCGAGCCGAGAATGCAGGATCTGGCCGCGGATGCGCTCCAGCATGTGGCCGACGCGGGCGACGTCGATCATGCCGCTGGCGGCGTCGATCCGCGCGGTGCGCAGCAGCAGGTGGTCGGGTTGATGGCGGCGCAGCACGTCGTAGATCAGATCAGTCGAAAAGGTCACCTGGCGCCCGGTTTTTTCGGCGCCGGGCATGCGCCGTTCGATGAGGCCGGCGATCAGGGCGCAGCCCTTGAACGCCCGCTTCATCATGAAGCTCTCGTCCAGCCAGGCCTCGAGGTCGTCTCCCAGCATGTCCTGATCGAACAGTGAGTCGAAATCGAGGTCATCCATCGGTTTCAGAGACCAGATGGCCAAGGCGTAGTCGTTGACCACGAAGCCCAGCGGTCCGACGCGCAGGCGGTCGAGGCGCTTGGTCAGCAGCATGGCCAGGGTGGTGTGCGCAAGCCGCCCCTCGAACGGGTAGATGACCAGGAAGTGGCGTTTTCCGCGGGCGAAGGTCTCCAGCAACATCTGCTCGGGCGTCGGGATCATCGACTTGTCCTGCTGAACGGTCAGCCATTCGCAGACGTCGGTGGGCAGGGCCTTCCAGGTTTCCGGATCGCTCATCATCCGGCGCACCTTGGCGGCCAGGAAGGTGGAGATGGCGAACTTGCTGCCGCCCCAGCTTGGCAGCTTGGGATCGTCATTCGGGGCCGGCGTGACCAAGGCGTCGGTCGAGGTGACGCCCTGCAGTCGCCAGACGCCGCCAGCGAAGATGAAGGTATCGCCGGGCTCCAGCATCTCGAGGTAGCCCTCCTCGACCTCGCCGATCTTGCGGCCGACCGTGCCGCGCCGCCCGGCCAGCCGGATGTTAAGGACGGCCGGGGAAACGATGGCCCCGACATTCATCCGGTGGCGCTGGGCGGTCTGGGCGTCGCGCACGCGCCAGAGGCCGTCCTGGCCCTTCACGATCCGGCGGAAGCGGTCGTAGGTGCGCAGGGCGTAGCCGCCGGTGGAGACGAACTCGACCACCTGTTCGAAGTCTTCCCAGGTCAGCTCGCGGTAGGGGCCGGCGGTTCGGACCTCGTCGTAGAGGGCTAGGAGGTCGAAGGGCTCGGAGACGGCGCAGCCCATGACATGCTGCGCCAGGACATCGAGGGCGCCGATGCGGGGCGGTTCAGCGTCGAAGGCGTTTTCGGCGATGGCCTCGCGGGCCGCGTGGCATTCGAGGACCTCGAAGCGGTTGGCCGGCACGAAGATGGCTTTCGACGGCTCGTCGAGCCGGTGGTTGGCCCGGCCGATCCGCTGGACCATCCGCGAGGCGCCCTTGGGCGCGGCCAGCTGGATGACCAGGTCGACGTCGCCCCAGTCGATGCCGAGGTCGAGGGTGGAGGTGCAGACCACGGCCCTGAGGTCGCCCCGGGCCATGGCGGCCTCGACCTTGCGGCGCTGTTCGGCGGCCAGGCTGCCGTGGTGCAGGGCGATGGGCAGGCCCTCGTCATTGAGCTTCCACAGCTCCTGGAAGGCGAACTCGGCCTGGAAGCGGGTGTTGACGAAGATCAGCGAGGTCCTGTGGCGCTTGATGACCTCGTAGACGTCGGCCATCGCATGCTGGGCCGTATGGCCGGCCCAGGGGACGCGGCCTTCGGAAATCAGGACATCGACCTGGGGCAGGGGGCCGGGCGGGCCACGGACCAGGCGGACGGCCTGTGCGGGGTCTGCATCCTCGCCGCCGGCGGGACTGAGCCAACGCCGGATCATGTCCGGATCATCGACCGTCGCAGAGAGGCCGACGCGGCGCATGGTCGGGGCGAACTGCTGCAGCCGGGCGATGTCGAGGGCCAGCAGGTCGCCGCGCTTCTGAGGCCAGAGGCTGTGGATTTCGTCAATGATAACGCAGCGCAGGTCCTCGAAATACCGCCGCGCCCCTTCCCAGGCGCAGAACAGGGCCAGCTGCTCGGGCGTGGTCAGCAGGATGTCCGGCGGCTTGACCCGCTGGCGTGCTTTTCGGGCCTCGCCGGTGTCGCCGGTGCGCGACTCGGCGGTGATGTTCAGTCCCATCTGGGCGATGGGGGTCATCAGGTTGCGCTCGACATCGACCGCCAGGGCCTTGAGCGGCGAGATGTAGAGGGTGTGAACCCCGCGCGGGGTATTGGGCGGCGGTCGGTGCGACAGTTCGATCAGGCTGGGCAGGAAGCCGGCCAGGGTCTTGCCGCCGCCGGTCGGGGCGATGAGCAGGGCGTGGGCCTCGTCCTCGCCGGCCTTGACCATGTCCAGCTGGTGCTGACGCGGCGCCCAGCCCCGTCCGGCGAACCAGGCTTCGAAGCGGTCGGGAAGGAGCGCGGGAAGCGCGGCGGCGGTCATCCCGGCCGATATAGCATGTTCCCGTTCTGTTTCGAGGGCCTGTGCTAACCTGCCGCGACAGGAGGATGACGATGGACGTGCGGACGATCGGTGAGGCGAAAGTGCTGATGGTTCCGGCCGAAGGGCCGCCGTTGGGCAGCGAGCGGGACGCGACCGACCTGATCGGCGACGCCCTGTCGATGGGGGCCGAGGCAGTGGCCATCCCGGTCGAGCGGCTGCATCCGGAGTTCCTGAGCCTGGCCAGCCGGATGGCAGGGCTGATGATCCAGAAGTTCACCAACTATCGGCTGGACGTGGTGTTCGTCGGCGACATTTCGCAGGCTCTGGCGAAGAGTGAGGCGCTGCGGGCCTTCGTCGTCGAGTCCAATCGCGGCAAGGGCGTGCGGTTCGTCGATCAACTCTGATACCTCTGTGGTCGTTCCCCTTTCGTTTCGGGGCGGATCGGACTAGGGAAACGGGGTGAACGCCGTCACCTCCAGCCTCAATCTTGCGCCGGCCCTGATCGTGCTGCCGGGGCCGCGTTGCGCCGTAGCCGATGGCAGTGGGGCGCGGGAGCTGCGGCCGCCGGCGGCGCGGGACCTGGCCGAAGCTGGGCCGGTGCTGGTGGTGCATGCCGGGATGACCGCCAAGCGGCTGGGGCTGAACACGCCGCCCCGGGCGCGGGGGGTGTTCGACGCCCTGGAGCTGTTCGCCTTCGTCAAGCCGGCGACCTTCGCGGCCCCGTCGGCGGTGGGGCTGTCGCAGGCGCTCGGATTGACCGAACCGAAGGGGGCCGTGGAGCAGGCGACGACCCTGCGCGAGGCCTGTGAGCTCCTGCTGCGCGACCTGGAGACGGCGCCCTGGCCGTCGCGGGAAGAGGCGCTGAATCTGGCCGAGACCATGGACCGGGCCGGCTGGGCCTGGGGGCCGGCGGTGATTAACGCCCTGCGCAGCCGCACCGTCGGCGAGGCGGGGCGGCGCGGGTCCGGGCTGGATGTCTGGGCGAGGGTGTCCGAATGGGAGGACGAGGCGCCGCCCGGGCAGCCGGGCTCCCGCACGGTGACGCCGCAGGCGGCCGAGGCGCGGCTGACCCTGTTGCTGCAACGCTCGGGTCTGGACGAGGCGCGGCCGATGCAGGCGGTGTTCGCGGCCGAGACCGCCTACGCCTTCTCACCCCGCGACAAGGAGGGCGAGCCGCGCATGGTGCTGGCCGAGGCCGGGACCGGGGTTGGCAAGACGCTGGGCTATTTGGCGCCGGCCTCGTTGTGGGCCGAGGAGAACGGGCCGGCGGTGTGGATCAGCACCTACACCCGCGCCCTGCAGCGACAGATCGAGCGGGAGAGCGCCTCCATCTATCCCGACCCCGCCGTTCGGGCCCGCAAGGCGGTGGTGCGCAAGGGGCGGGAGAACTACCTCTGCCTGCTGAACTTCCAGGAACAGGTGCAGACCGCCCAGCTGGGCAACGGCGATGTCATCGGCATGGGCCTGGCGGCGCGCTGGGTGCGCAAGACGCGGGACGGCGACATGACCGGCGGCGATTTCCCCGGCTGGCTGCCGGCGCTGTTCGCGGTGCCGCCCTCGGCCCAGGCCAGCGCGGCCAACCTCGTCGATCGGCGGGGCGAGTGCGTGCATGCCGCCTGCGCCCACTACCGCGCCTGCTATGTGGAGAAAGCCATCCGGGGCAGTCGGCGGGCTGATCTGGTCATCGCCAACCATGCGCTGGTGCTGACCCAGGCGGCGTTCGATGGGGCGCGGCGGGCGCGGGGCGGCAAGACGGATGTCGAGACGGCGCAGCTCAGACGCATCGTCTTCGACGAGGGTCACCACCTGTTCGACGCCGCCGACTCCGCCTTTTCGGCGGCGTTGAGCGGGGCGGAGGCGGCCGAGCTGCGGCGCTGGATCCGCGGGCCGGAATCGCGCGGGCGGCGGGGCAGGGGGCTGGAGCACCGCCTGCTCGACGTGATCGGCGACCGGGAGGAGCCAAGACGGGCGCTGCACGATGTGACCCGGGCGGCGGCGGTGCTGCCGGGCGAGGGGTGGTCCGGGCGGATCGCGCCGCCGAACGGCGAGATCAATCCGATCGGGCCGGTGGAGAACTTCCTGGCCGCGGTGCTGGAGCAACTGCGGGCCCGCAACAGCGAGCGCAACGCCGGCGCGGCCGACATCGGCATGGAGTGCCAGGCCCGGCCGGCCATCGACCGGGTGCGTGAGACGGCGGCCGACGCCGCCTCGGCGCTGGCGAGCGTCGAGGCGCCGTTGCTGGCCCTGGCGCGGCATCTGGAAGACCTGCTCGACGACGAGGCGGACGAGCTCGGCCCCAGCGAGCGGGCGCGGATCGAGGGCGCCCTGCGCGGGCTGGACCGGCGGGCGCGGATGACCCTGCCGGCCTGGCGCTCGATGCTGAAGGCCATCGAGGAGGACGCCGAGGACGATCCCGACTTCGTCGACTGGTTCGACGCGACCTTCCTGTATGGCCGGGTGGTCGACGCCTCCAGCCGCCGCCATTGGGTTGATCCGACCGAACCCCTGACCGCCGCCGTGCTGGCCCCGGCCCACGGGGTGCTGGTGACCAGCGCCACCCTGACCGATCCGTCGTCGGAGGATCCGTTCGCCCTGGCCGAGATGCGGACCGGCGGGGCGCGGCTGCCCGAGCGGCCCAAGACCATCCGCCTGGCCTCGCCCTTCGACTACGCCAACCAGGCGCGGGCCTTCGTGGTCACCGACGTCGCCAAGGACGATGCGAGGCAGGTGGCCGCCGCCATGCGAGAGCTGTTCCTGGCGGCCGGCGGCGGCGGGGTGGGACTGTTCACCGCCATCCGGCGCCTGCGGGCGGTGCATGAGAAGATCGCCGCGCCCCTGGCCGACAAGGGGCTGGCCCTCTACGCCCAGCACGTCGATCCGATCGAGGTCGGCGGGCTGGTCGACATCTTCCGGGCCGAGGAGGACAGCTGCCTGCTCGGCACCGACGCGGTGCGCGACGGGGTGGACGTGCCGGGCCGATCCCTTCGCCTGCTGGTCTTCGACCGCGCGCCCTGGCCCCGGCCCGACATCCTGCACAAGGCCCGCCGGGCGCGGTTTGGCGGCAAGGGCTATGACGACGCCGTGGCCCGCAACCGCATCGCCCAGGCCTTCGGTCGGCTGATCCGCCGGGCGGACGACAAGGGGGTGTTCGTCATGCTGGACCCGGCCTCGCCGACACGGCTGTTCGCGGGCCTGCCCGAAGGGGTGGAGATCCAGCGGGTCGGTCTGGTCGAGGCCATCGAGGCGACGGCGGACTTCTTGAAGAAGGACAGTGCGACATGACCCAGCCCCTGTGGACCGCCGTCGACGGCTATTTCAACGACAGCCTCGGCGCCAACGACGCCGCCCTCGATCATGCGCTGGCGGCCAGCCGGGGGGCGGGGCTGCCGGCCATCGCCGTGGCGCCGAACCAGGGGAAGTTGCTGAACCTGCTGGCGCGGTCGATCGGGGCAAGGCGCATTCTCGAGGTCGGCACGCTGGGCGGCTACAGCACCATCTGGCTGGCGAGGGCATTGCCGGAGGGCGGCCGGCTGGTCAGCCTGGAGATCGATCCGCACCATGCGGAGGTGGCGCGCGGGAACCTGGCGTTTGCGGGGCTTGAGGCGGTCGCCGAAGTGCGGACCGGGGCGGGGATCGATCTCTTGCCCGTGCTGGCGGCCGAGGGCGGGCCGCCGCTGGACCTGACCTTCATCGACGCCGACAAGCCGTCGAACCCGGACTATTTCCGCTGGGCGCTGCAGATGACACGGCCGGGCGGACTGATCATCGTCGACAACGTCGTGCGCGCCGGGGCGGTGATCGACGAGAACGGCGACGCCTCGGTGCAGGGGGTGCGGCGGCTGGCCGAACTGATCGCCGCCGAGCCGCGCGTGGACGCCACGGCGCTGCAGACGGTGGGCGACAAGGGCTATGACGGGCTGCTGATTGCGCTCGTGAAATCCTGAATGTCCGTGTGAGGACGAAGCGCCAAGCCTTTGACTTGAAACGGTCGTCTTGCGGCGATGTTGCCGGTCTATCTCCTCCCGTCGGGGCGAGACGGAGAGACGACGATGCATATGGCGCCCATCCATCCTGATCGGCCGATCGACGAGTCGGCCCGGCCCGAGGGCAGTTTCTGCGCCCGCGCCATGGTCCAGCGGGTGCGCTGGGGCACGGGACTGACCCAGGACGCCTTTGCCCGGACCTTCCGGCTGGACGCCGACGCCCTGTGCGAGATCGAGGCGGGCCGGACGCTGCCGGACGCGGCGCTGCTGGCCTATCTGCAGGTCATCGAATGGCGGCCCGCGGCGGTTCTCGACGCGCTGGACCAGGGCGACAAACCCGTTTGACATGCAACCAAATGGTTGCCTATAGTCCGCCGCGATGGAGACGGATGCGGTCTTTCGCGCGCTGGCCGATGCAAGCCGGCGCGACCTGCTGGACCGGCTGTTCGTGCGCAACGGACAGACGCTGATGGACCTGTGTGACGGCCTGGCGATGACCCGCCAGGCGGTCAGCAAGCACCTTCGCATCCTGGAGGAGGCCAGCCTCGTCACCGCCGTGAAGCGGGGGCGGGAGAAGCTGCACTACCTGAACCCGATCCCCATCGCCCAGATCGCCGATCGCTGGATCGGCAAGTTCGAACGGGCCCGGGTCGAAGACCTGGTGGCGTTCAAGACCCAACTCGAGAACCCGGAAGGGGAGACAGAATGAGCGACCCGGCCTTCGTCTATGTGATCTACATCCGCACCACGCCGCAGAAGCTGTGGGACGCCCTGACTGACCCCGACCTGCGGCCGAAATTCTGGTTCGGCCGACGCTCGGAGAGCGACTGGAAGGCCGGATCGAAGCACGTTCTGCACGCACCGGACGGAAGTATCGACTTCCAGGGCGTGGTGCTGGAGAGCGATCCGCCCCGCAAGCTGACCTACAGCTTCGAGACCGCCTCGCCGACGACGACGGTGACCTATCTGCTGGAGCCGGTGGAGGACGCGGTGCGTTTGACGGTGACGCACGACGGCTTCCCGGACGACAGCGAGCAGCGCAAGGGGGTCAGCAACGGCTGGCCGGCGATCATGTCAGCCCTGAAGAGCCTGCTGGAGAACGGCGAGCCGACGCCGCAGGTCATGCCGTAGGAGCAACAACGATGTCCAAAGATCCGGTGGCGAAAGCCCAGACGATGATCCGGGCGCCGGTCGCGAGGGTTTTCGAGGCCTTTATCGATCCGGCGGTGACGACGACGTTCTGGTTCAGCAAGGCGAGCGGGCCGTTGAAGGCCGGTGAGACGGTGCGCTGGGACTGGGACATGTATGGCGCCGGCGACGACATCCATGTCCGCGCTATCGAAGCGGATAAGACCATTATCTACGATTGGGGCGGGCAAGGGAATTTATCGCGGGTGGAAATGACCTTTTCCGCCCTTGATGACGGCCAGACCTTCGTCGAGGTGAGCAACAGCGGCTTTCATGGCGATGCGGAGTCGGTCGTCGCCCAGGCCCTGGACAGCAATGGCGGCTTCACCACCGTGCTGTGCGCGGCCAAGGTCTGGCTGGAGCATGGCATCAACGCCCGACTGATCGAGGACAAGTTTCCGCAGGCGCTGTCGGCGGACTGGAAGGGACGCTGACCCAACTCATGGGAAAACGAGAAATGCCGCCGGGGTTGCCCCCGACGGCGTAACTCAGCCCTTTACGCAGACCACCTGCCGAAGCGTGTGGACGATGTCGACCAGGTCGGCTTGCGCCGCCATGACCGCGTCGATGTCCTTGTAGGCCATCGGCGTTTCGTCGATCACCTCGGCGTCCTTGCGGCACTCGACCCCGGCGGTGGCGGCCACATGGTCTTCGACGGTGAACCGCCGCTTGGCTTCGGTCCGGCTCATCGCCCGGCCGGCCCCGTGCGAGCAGGTGCAGAAGCTGTCCGGGTTACCCTTGCCGCGCACGATGAAGGACTTGGCCCCCATCGAACCCGGGATGATCCCCAGTTCACCTTCCTTCGCCGACACCGCGCCCTTGCGGGTGATGAAGACATCCTTGCCGAAGTGCTTCTCCCTGGTGACGTAGTTGTGGTGGCAGTTCACCGCTTCCTGCGTCACGTCCAGCGTCGGGAACAGGCCCCGCAACACGCCCAGCACCTGGTCCATCATCGTTTCCCGGCTAGCCCGGGCGTACTTCTGCGCCCAGCTCACCGCCCGGATGTAGTCGATGAAGCCCTCCGACCCTTCCGGGAAGTAGGCCAGGTCCTGGTCCGGCAGGTTGATGAACCAGCGCCGCATGTCGTGCTTGGCCCGCTCGATGAAGTAGGAGCCGAAGCGGTTGCCGACGCCGCGCGAGCCGGAGTGCAGCATCACCCAGACGTCGCCCGCCTCATCGAGGCAGAGCTCGATGAAGTGGTTGCCGGTGCCCAACGTGCCCAGGTGGCCAAAGCCGCGCGGGTGCGCTGCTTTCGGGTGCTTGTCGACGACGGCCTGGTAGCCGGCCTCGAGGTCCGCCCACCGGGTCTTCGCCGCTTCCGGCGGATCGACCTGCCAGGCGCCCACGTCGTTTCGTCCGCCGTTGTCGGTCCGGCCGTGCGGGACGGCCGCCTCGATCAGGGAGCGGATCTCGAACAGGTTGTCCGGCAGGTGCTCGGCCCGGATGTTGAGCCGCGCCGCCATCATGCCGCAGCCGATGTCGACCCCCACGGCGGCCGGGATGATCGCCCCGACGGTCGGGATGACCGAGCCCACGGTCGCGCCCCGGCCCCAGTGCACGTCCGGCATCACCGCCAGGTGCTTGTGGATGAACGGCAGGCTGGCGACGTTTCGCAGCTGCCGCATGGCCGCGTCCTCGATCGGAACGCCCTTCGTCCACGCCTTGATGTGGACCTTCTCGCCTTCAAACGCTTGGAAGCCGCTCATCGGGCTCCTCCTTCTTTGCCATTCCCTCCCGGCGTCACGGACTGAATGGATCCCCCACAACGAAGGAACCCCTCCAGGCCGGGCCGGGAGGGGTTCCTACGTACGATCTCAAGGTTTGATGCCTTTAGACGTTGGTCCCTTCCCACGCGCAGCCGCTATCGCGCTCAGGCTGATTGCCGAGCGAGACGGGCTTGCAGATCATGGTCAGGGCTTTGCGGGCCACGGCGGTCTCTCCTTGAGGGCGCGGCGGGTAACACGGGATTCTCAGCTTCGCCAAGCGCCAAATTCGCGGCTGTCTCCATCCGCCCGGGGTGTGCCTTCGTAGCTACACCGTCAGGTCGGGGCCGGGAGAGACAGATGCGACCGATGACGCTTGGACTATCACTGGCCCTGCTGGCGGGGGTGGCGACCGCCGCGCCGGCGCCGCCATCCGCCGAAAAGACGCTGGCGGCCGGCAGGCCCTGGGTGAGCGTCACGCCATCCGGAGATGCGGCCTTCATCCATGGCGCCATCGATATCGACGCCTCGCCCCGACAGGTCTGGGCCGTGCTGGTGGACTGCGCGCAGGCGAAAAAGGTGATCTCCAACCTGACGGTCTGCCGGGTGGTGGAGAAGGGCGCGACCTGGGACGTGCGCGAGCAGGTCAGCAAGGGTAACATGTTCGTGCCGACGATCCGCAACCTGGTGCGGGCCGACTACACGCCCTACAGCCGGATCACCTTCCGGCGGACCGGCGGCGACCTGAAGGTCATGCAGGGCGAGTGGCGGCTGGAGCCGCGCGGCCGCGGCACGCGGCTGATCTACGAGAACCGAGTGGCCGCCGACATCAAGCTGCCGGCCGAGGTGGTGCGGGCCGGGATGAAGACCGACTGCAGCAAGGTGCTGGTCAATCTGCGCAAGGCCGTGACGGGGAAGTGATCCCTGTCCCGCTTGTCGGGAGAGGGTGGCCGCGAAGCGGTCGGGTGAGGGCAGGACCGGCTTCTGACGATTGGCGACTGCTCTGATCGCGCCAGAACAGGGACTTTCAGGATGGGCCGGCGCTGCCCTCATCCGACCCCCTTCGGGGGCCACCTTCTCCCGACAAGCGGGAGAAGGGCGCTGCGCTTTCAGTGCTTGCCGCGATCCCGGCCGAAGTTGGGTTCGGGGCTTTCCTGGCCGAGCGCGATGACGCCGCGGCGGATTTCGCGGGTTCTCGTGAACAGCTCGTGCAGCTTCTCCGCCTCGCCCCAGCGGATGGCGCGGGAGAGGGCCTGCAGGTCTTCGGTGAAGCGGCCGAGAACGTCGAGGACGGCCTCGCGGTTGGCGACGAAGATGTCGCGCCACATGGTCGGGTCGGAGGCGGCGATGCGGGTGAAGTCGCGGAAGCCGCCGGCCGAGTATTTCATCACCTCGGCCTGGGTGACCTCCTCCAGGTCGGCGGCGGTGCCGACGATGTTGTAGGCGATCAGGTGAGGCAGGTGGCTGGTGACGGCCAGGACCAGGTCGTGGTGGCGCTCGTCCATCTGCTCGACCTGGGCCCCGAGGGTGCGCCAGAAGCTGGCCAGCTTCGCCACGGCCAGGGCGTAGGCGTCGTCGTGGCGGGCGGCGATGGGGGTGAGGATGGTCCAGCGGTCCTGGAACAGTTCGGCGAAGCCGGCGTCGGGGCCGGACTGTTCGGTGCCGGCGATCGGGTGGCCGGGGATGATGTGGACGCCGACCGGGGCGGCGGCCTGCATGGCCTCGGAGACGCTGCCCTTGACCGAGCCGACGTCGGAGATGGTCGCGCCGGCCTTCAGGTGCGGGGCGATGGTGGCCATGACATCGGCGACGGCCAGCACCGGCGTGGCGAAGATCACCAGGTCGGCGGTCTCGACGGCCTTGCCGAGGTCGGCTTCGACGGCGTCGGCGATGCCGAGGGCGGCGACGCGGTCGAGGACGGTCTGGCTGATGTCGGCGACGGTGATGTGGCCGGCGGCCTTGTATTCGCGGGCGGCGCGGACGACCGAGGAGCCGATCAGCCCGCAGCCGATGACGGTCAGGCGTTCGAAGACGGGCAGCGGCGTGGTCATTTGCCCATGAACTCCGCCAGGCCCTCGACGACCGCGCGGTTGTGCTCTTCCAGGCCGATGGTGATGCGCAGATGGTTCACGAGGCCGTAGTTGCCGACGCCCCGGGTCAGCAGGCCCTTGGTGGCCAGGAAGCCCTCGGCCTCGACGGCGGTCTTGCCGGAGACCTCCGGGAAACCGACCAGGACGAAGTTGGCGGCGCTGGGCACGACGTCGAGGCCAAGACCGTTGATCTGCTGGGTCAGCCAGGGGCGCCATTGCTCGACCAGGGCCACCGAGCGGGCGGCGAAGGCCTCGTCCTTGAGGGCGGCGACGGCGGCCAGCTGGGCCGGGATGTTGACGTTGAAGGGCAGGCGGATGCGGTCCACCGCGTCGGCCATCTCGGCCGGCATATAGCCCCAGCCGACGCGCAGGGCGGCCAGGCCATGAATCTTGGAGAAGGTGCGGGTCACCACGATGTTGTGGGCATTGCGCGCCAGACCGAGACCATCCTCGAAGCGCGGGTCGGTGTTGAACTCGGCATAGGCGCCGTCGAGCACCAGAACGACGCTGGGCGGCAGGCCCTCGTGCAGGCGGCGGACCTCGTCTGCGTCGATCCAGGTGCCGGTCGGGTTGGCCGGATTGGCCAGGAAGATCAGGCGGGTGCGCTCATCGACGGCCTCCAGCATGGCGTCGACGTCGATGGTGAAGTTCTTCTCGGGAACGTACTTCACGACCCCGCCGCAGGCGTGCGTGCCTATGGCGTAGGCGGCGAAGCCGTGCGCGCCCTGGATCATGTTGTCGCCGGGCTCGAGGAAGGTCTGGTTGAGCAGCTGGAAGATCTCGTCCGAGCCGCAGCCGAACAGCAGGCGCTCTGGCTCCAGATTGTATTTCTCGGCGACGGCGGCGCGCAGGATGTCGGCGCGGCCGGCCGGGTAGAGGTTCAGCTTGCCGGCGGCCTCGGCATAGGCGGCGCGGGCCTCGTCGGAGCAGCCGAGGATGTTCTCGTTGGCCGACAGCTTGATGGGGCTGGCGACGCCCTCGGCCGCGGCCTTGCCGGGCTTGTAGGGGGCGATGTCCAGGATGCCGGGCTTGGGAACGGGACGGGGCGCGGCGAAACGGTCGGTCATAGCAGGTCCTTCTGGAGGCCCGCGTCTTACACGTCGAACGGCTCGGGTGCAGCCCCGATGACGCCGGAAAGTCGTCCGGGGGCGCGGGCGAGGCGTTCGTCGTCCTTCTGGTAGAAGCCGGCCAGGGTGAACAGCTTGAGGCCGCCCGACTGCATCATCGGGGCGGCGGCGACGCCGTCACGGCTGAGGGCGTTGATGATCTCTCCGGCGCCGAGCGGGGAATCGGTGACCCACAGGGTCTGGTCGGCCCCGGTCGGCTCGACCGGCACGGCGCCGACGGCCAGGGCCCGGGTCGGACCCCATTGGGCCAGGCAGGGCAGGGTGGCGAACACCCGGATCTCGGGTTCGGCCAGCAGGCGGCCCCACCAGCTGGAATCGGAGGTCAGGGCCAGGACACCGACGCCGCCCAGCTGGCGGGCGCCGGCCAGGGCGTCCTCGGGTTTCGTCACCATGGTCACCGGCGGGGCGACGCCGAAGCGCTGGCGGGCGGCTTCCAGGGTCTGGGCCTCGGCGCGGCCGCCCCAGACGGTGACGTGGAACGGGCCCTGGCGCGACAGGCTGTCGGCGATCAGTTCGCGCCAGACGCGGACCACCAGGCCGGGGCCGGCGACAGGATTTTCGCGCTGGATCTTCTTGCGGATGACCTGGGCTTCGCGGGACGGGCGCAGGCCGAACTTGAACTCGCCGCCGGCCGCCTTCTTGGCCTCGGCGACGGCGGCGGCCAGGGACGAGCGCTCGTCGATCAGGCGCAGCAGTTCGGCATCGACCTCGTCGATGCGGGCGCGGACCGCTTCAAGGGATGGCGGCGCTGTTGGTGTGTCCCGACCCATTTGTTCCTCAAACTCGTAGTTCGGGCCTAAAGCCATGCGGCCGGGGACGCAATAGGCGGCAAGCGGCGCAAGAATCTTGCGCCGCTTTTGCCACAGGCTTCACCACACCCCCTACCAGACTCTCGGTGAGGGGCCGACTTCCAACGGGCCGATGCGGGCCTTGCCATCCGACAGGCTGACGCGGCCCTGCAGGGCCTGGCCGCTGCCGGTCAGGTCGCCGAGGGTGGCGTCGAGGTCGCCGCTCAGGCGGCCGTTGGCGTCGGGGGTCAGGGTGCCGGCCTTGGCCGACAGCTTCGCCGCGCCGCCACTGACCGACGCCTGGCGCACCTGGATGACCCCGCCCTTGGCGGCCCAGGCGCGGGCGGCGGCTTCCCAGTCCTCGCCGGCCAGCGCGGACATCTTCGTCAGGGTCAGGTCGAGGTCCATGTCGACGAGGCCGCCCTCGGTGGCGCGGGCGGCCAGGCCCTCAAGGGCCATGCGGGCGCCGCCGATGTGGAGGAGGACGCCGCCGAGGTCGTCGGGCCCGGCCATGATCTTCAGGTTCAGCTGCCGGGCCGCCGACAGGAAGTAGGGCTTGGCGCCGGCCTCCGGGGCGAAGGTCAGTTCGACGCCCTCGAGCATGATGCTGGGCGGATGCTTGTCGAAGTCGGCGAGGGAGGCGCGCATGGCCTTGCCCTGAACGATGACCGCGCCGCCGTCGGGACGGGTGAAGGTCAGGCCCTGCGGCGCGACCAGCACCCAGTGGTCGAGGCGGTAGATGTAGGCTTCGCCCTTGATCAGCGGCGCGGTGAGCTGCCAGCCGGAGGGTTCGGAGACGGCGGCGTCCTTCAGGTTGACGTCGAGGCGGAAGGGAAAGCCGCTGACCGTGCGCTCGCTCCAGGTCAGGCGGTAACCCTTGTCGGCCAAGGTCTTGGCGGTGTCGTCCATCCGCCGCATGGCCTCGCCGCGCAGGTACCACCAGCCGCCCGACCAGGCGGCGATGACGATGGCGGCCAGCAGGAAGGGGATGAAGGGCCCACGGCGTTTGCGGCGCGGTGCGGGATCGGGCAGGGTCGTCTCTGACAAAGGGCGCTCTTTTTCAGGTCGGCTTAATGGACAGTGCGGGCGGCGAAGGCCGTTGGGTGTTCGGGTATGGATCGCTGATGTGGCGGCCCGGGTTCCCGTTTGTAGAGCGAAAGGGCGCGGTTCTCCACGGCCGGAGACGGGCGTTCTGCATCTATTCGGTGCATCACCGGGGGACGTACGAGCGGCCGGGCCTGGTGCTGGGCCTGGCGCCCGGCGGGGCGACGCGGGGGGCGGCGTATCGCGTGGCCGAGGACGCCTGGCCGGAGGTCTATGCATACCTGAGGGAGCGGGAGCAGCCGACGGAGACCTATGTCGAGGCCTGGCGTGAGGTGCGGCTGGACGGGGGGCTGAGGGCGCCGGCGCTGGTCTTCCTGTCGGACAAGGGGCATCGGCAGTGGGCCGGGGATCTGAGCCTGGAGCGGCAGGCGGAGCTGATTCACGGGGCGGTCGGGCTGTCGGGGCGGAACGAGGATTACCTGACCGACCTGGTGGAACACCTGCGGGCCGAGGGGATCCGGGACGAGGGGATGGAGCGGTTGCTGAGGATGGTGGAGGGGTAACCGCCGACGGTGGGGAGATACGGGGACACTATACCTATCTCGGTCACGGACCGTGCGGCCGCCGTGATCTCGGATGAGATAGGTATAGTGTCCCCGTATCTCAGAGCGACTTCCCCATCATCAAGAGCGGCACCGGCTCACCCGCGCGGTCGTCGTGGAAGGCTTCGATGGGGTGATAGCCGCAGGCTTCGTAGAGGGGCTTGCCGGACATCGTGGCGACGAGTTCGACCTTGCTGAAGCCGGCGGATCTGGCGGCGTCTTCGCAGAGCGACAGGATCAGGCGGGCGACGCCGCGGCGTTCGAAGCCGGGGGCGGTGTACATGGCGCGGATTTTGGCGGCGTCATGGGCGGGGTCGAGGATGGCGGCATCCCGGCCCGGGGAATGGTCGCCGCCATGGGTGGTGGCGCGCCGGCTCCAGCCGCCGCAGCCGGCGATCTCTCCGCCGTCCTCGACAATGAAGTAGCCGCCGTCGGCGATCAGCTGGCTGTCGAGGCCCATCAGCTTGCGGCTGGCCTCGAGCTGGGCGGGCGTGAGGACGGCGGCTAGGTGGACGTCGATGGCGTCGGCGATGACGGCGATCAGGGCCGGGATATCGGCTTCGACAGCCAGGCGGTGGGCGAGGGCGCTCAGAGGCCTTCTTCCAGCAAGCGGTTGCAGGCGGTCTCGATGGAGGTTTCCAGCTGGCGCATGAAGTCGGCGCGCTTGAGGCCGGGCGGGATGGGCGGCTGGAACTCGAAGACGATGGTTCCCGGGGCCATGATGAAGCCCTTGGCGACGTTCCAGTGTCGGCCGGTGTTAAGCGCCAGGGGCGTTACCGGCAGCTCAAGTTCGCGGTAGAGGGCGGCGATGCCGGGTTTGTAGTCGCCGGCGTCACCCGGCTCCTTGCGGGTGCCTTCCGGGAAGATGACCAGCTGGCGGTCTTCCAGCATGCGTTCCTTGGAGTCGGTGACCAGTTTGCGCAGGGCGGCCGAATGGCCTTCGCGATCGACGACGATCATCTGCGAGCGCAGGGCCCACCAGCCGAAGAAGGGGATGCTGACCAGTTCCTTCTTCAGCACGAAACAGGCGTCGGGCAGGAAGGCGAAGGCACCGAAGATATCGAACATCCGCTGGTGCTTGGTGGCGATCAGGGCGGCGCCGACGGGCAGGTGCTCACGGCCGCGAACCTCGACCTTCACGCCGCAGATGGCGCGCAACATCAGGGTGACCAGCTTGCCCCAGAAATTCATCACCGCCATCAGCGGCTTGCGGGGGCCGAGCAGCAGGGGGGAGAGGCCGATCGCGAGGATGGCCGAGACCCCATAGAAGACGACCAGGAAGATCAGCGAGCGGAAGACGTTCAATTCGTCTTTTCCTTGGATGGTGGGTCAGCGTCGGGCGTTTTGCGCAGCAGGCCCATGACAGATTCCTGCACCAGCACCGCCAGGTATTTGCAGTATTCCAGGGTCAAGCGGCGCATCTGGGTCTGGTCGCGCCACCATTTGCCGGCGTCCACGGCATCGGTCTTGACCGGGTAGGGGATCAGCTTGGTCCCGGGCATCTGGCCGCGCAGCTCCAGCATCGAGCGGGGCATGTGGTAGTCGGCGGTGACGACGATCACCTGTTTGAAGCTGTGCTTCTCGGCCCAGGCGGCGATCTCCTGGGCGTTGCCCTTGGTGTCGGCGGCCTCGAAGCCGAGGTCGACGCAGCACTGGTAGATCGGCTTCCAGGCGCCGGTGACGTCCAGCAGGTCCTCGCGGGTGACCTCGGTGTTGACGCCGCTGACCAGCAGCCGCTTGCCCTTGCCCTCCTCAAGCAGGCGGACGGCGACCTTGATGCGCTCGGTCGAGGCGCCGGTCAGCACGGCGACGGCGTCCGACACCGGCGGTTCGGCGGCGGGCGTCAGCTTGTCGATACGGCCAGCGAAGGCCAGCAGGCCGACGAACCAGACCACGACGACGATGAGCAGCAGGGACAGGCGGCGCATGGGGCTGTTCTATCGGGTTCCGTGGCGCTGTGAAGGCCGGGGCGCGGAGTCCGTTAACGATGCGGACGATCATTGTATCATGATCTTGCGCGATGCAAGGCGATCGAGGTATAATAAAGTCAATAAAATCAATTTGTTAGTGTGGGTGGTCGGGTTGCGGTGATGCGGAGTCCAGGTGGGTGACGGCGCCGGGCCGGTGTGGGTGATTGTGCCGGGATTTGGCCGGTCTGGCGTCAGCCCAACTGTTTGAGGATGGCGGCGGCGGCCAGGCGGGCGGCGATAGCGGCGGTGAGGGCGGCCAGCAGGGGGGCGGGGAGGACGGCCAGCAGGTCGATCCAGGCCAGCGGCAGGACGGGGGTCAGGCCCTGGCCGCCGCCGGCCAGGCGGGCGAGGGCGGCGACCGCCGCCGCGCCGCCGGCCCCGAACACCCCGGCGATGCCGGCGGCGATGGCGAAGCGGGTCTGGAACAGGCGGGCGACGAAGCCGGTCTCGGCCCCGGAGAGGTGAAGCACCTCGATGACGTCGCGGTGGGCGGCGAGGCCGGCGCGGGTGGCGAAGCCGATGACGGCGGTGGCGGCGGCGATGATCAACAGGCAGATGGCCAGGGCCGACCAGCGGGCGACGCCTGCGGCGCGCTTGATGTCATCGATCCAGACGCTGTGGTCATCGACCTTGGCATCGACCCCGGCGGCTTTCAGGGCGCGGTCGAGGTCGATGGCCTTGGCGGGCGCCTTGGGGTCGAGATCGACAGTGACCAGGCGCGGGACCGGCAGGTCGTCGATCAGGGCCTCGCGGCCGAGCCAGGGTTCGAGCAGGGCCTCGGCCTTTTCCTTTTCGAGCGCGCGGGCTTCGCTGACGCCCTTCACCCCGGCCAGCACCTCGGCGGCGCGGGCGGCGGCGGCGTCAGGGGTCTCGGCGCCGTGCGGCTGGATGACGACGGTGGCGCTGTCGGAAAGCTGGCTGGTCCAGCCGCGGGCGGCGCGGTCGGCGGCCAGGGCCCCGATGGAGGTCAGGCAGGCGAGGAAGCAGAGGACGGCGACGACGAAGATCAGGGCCCCGTCGCGGGCGTCGCGGCGCGGCAGCAGGGGGCCGGGGCGCCAGCGGGCGGGGTCGAACATGGCATCGCTCATCGCTCGCCGCTCCGGCCGTAGGCGAGCAGGCGGCCGCCGTCGAGGTGCAGCACCGGCTGGCCGCTGCGGGCGACGAGGTCCTCGTCGTGGGTGGCGATCAGCACCGTCGTGCCCAGCCGGTTGAGTTCGACGAACAGGCGCAGGATGCGCAGGGCGTGGCCGTGATCGACGTTGCCGGTCGGCTCGTCGGCGAGAAGGATGTCCGGGCGGCCGACGACGGCGCGGGCGATGGCCAGGCGTTGTTTCTCACCGCCTGACAGGGTGGCGGGCAGGGCGTGCTGACGGGCCTTGAGGCCGACCCAGCTCATCAGCTCGGCGACGTCGGCGCGGTACTTCTCCGGCCTGCCGCCGGCGATGCGCAGGGGCAGGGCGCAGTTGTCGAAGGCGCTGAGGTGTTCGAGCAGGCGGAATTCCTGGAACACCACGCCGATGCGGCGGCGCAGGAAGGGGCGGTCGGCGGGGGCGATCTGGTCGATGTCGCGGCCGAACATCTCGATGCGGCCTCTGGACGCACGCTCGGCCATGTAGATCAGCTTCAGCAGGCTGGACTTGCCGGCCCCCGAGGCGCCGGTCAGGAAGTGGAAGGAGCCCGGCGCCAGCTCGAAATTGATGTCCCGCAGCACCTCGGCCGAACGGCCATAGCGCATGCCGACGCCGGAGAAGCGCAGGGTCGGCCCAGCGGGCAAATCGCTCGTGTAGGCGTTGCGGTCAGTGGACATGGGAGCCGGAATCGGCGACCTCACATAGAGTTGCGGGAGCGGACCGATTCGCCGGCCATGATACTGACCTGCCCAGAGTGCGCTACCCGATATTTCGTCGGCGACGATCAGGTCGGCGCGACCGGTCGAACTGTCAAGTGCAAGGCTTGCGGTCACCGGTGGACCGCGCGTGCGGAACCCGATCTCGACCTGTCGATCAGCGGTGAAGAAGGCGCGATCGGCGTCGAGCCCTCGACCCTCACCCCCGAGCCGGCGCCGCTGGTCGAACTGCCCGGCGAGGAGCTTCCCAAGGTGTTCCGGGCCAAGGCCCAGAGCGAACGGCGGGTGCGCGAGGCGGCGACGACGGGGATCGTCTGGGCCGGGATGACGGCGATGCTGATCGTGCTGGGCATCGGGGCCGTGGTCGGCCGCGAGTCGGTGGTGCGGATCTGGCCGAAATCGGCGTCCGCCTATGCGGCCATGAATCTGGACGTGAATATCATCGGGCTGGAGATCGAGGACATCCGCTTTGAGCCGGCCCTGCAGGACGGCCATGCGGCGCTGTCGGTGACGGGGGTGATCCGCAATATCCGCAGCCATCCGGTCGATGCGCCGCCGCTGCAGATCAGCCTGATCAACAAGCAGCAGAAGCGGGTGATGGCCAAGATCGCCCAGGCCGCCGACCCGGTGATCCCGGCCGGCGAGACCCGCCACTTCGCGGTCGTGCTGCTCGACCCGCCGAAGACGGCGGCGCAGATCGAGGTCGGCTTCGTCACCGACAAGGGAACGGTGGCGGCGCGGCCCAAGCCCAAGCATGTCCCGGCCCCGAAGCCGCAGGCCCCGGCCCTGCGCGGCCCGGCCGAGCCCGGTCCGGTCAGCGCCGAGGAAGCCACGCCCCTCGATCCGCACGACCCCAACGCCCTGCCGGCCGCGGCCGGCGAACCGGCCAAGGAACACCACTGATGAGCGCGACGCCGACCGTTCTGATCTCGGAGGCCGAGATCGCGACGGCGGTCGAGGCCCTGGCCGCCCAGATCGCGCCGCGCATCGACGACGACACGGTGGCCATCTGCCTGCTGACCGGCGGCATCTGGTTCGCCGCCGACCTGACCCGGGCCCTGGCGCGGCTTGGGCGGATGGTCCATTTCGACGCCCTGTGGCTGTCGTCCTACAAGGACGCGCGGGCGTCCTACGGGCGGTGTGAGGTCCGGGCCGACCTGCAGCGGCCGGTGCTGGGCCGCAAGACCCTGATCCTGGACGATGTGTTCGACACGGGACTGTCGCTCAGCGAGGCGGCGCGGCTGACGAAGGACGCCGGGGCGTCTGAGGTGCTGACGGCGGTATTCGCCCGCAAGCCCTGGCCGACGGAGCGGGCGCTGGTTCCGGACTTCGTGGCCTGGGAAGCGCCGGCGCGGTTCCTGGTCGGCTATGGGCTGGACGTGGCCGGGACGATGCGCGGGCTGCCGTATATCGGGGCGATGGACTGACGGTTCTTCGGTCGATCAGCATGGTTGCGGGACAGTTGACCTTGTCTGCACATTTTGGGGTTGCATCTCGAGGAATGTGACCCCCAGTATTCGATCTCCAACCCTGAGGAGACCGAAAGATGGACAACACCCATACGATCACCCGCCTCGATGCGCGGCTGCAAGCTCTGGAGGCGGCCCTGGTCGCGCGACGGGATGCCGAGGGCGCCAAGCCGATCATGATGAAGGATCCGGGGTCGGTCGACTTCAACGGCGGTTTCGGCGGCGGCAAGAGCCCCGGCGGCGAAGATGCGCTGAACGCCCAGCCGTGGATCCGCCAATAGCGAAATGCTGAAGGCGTCCATTCGCTACGACGATCTGAAGGCCCCGGTCGAGTTGCTCGACGGGGGCTTTCTTTTTGGGGACAGCCGGATCGAGCCGTTCGGCCACCGGCTGTTGCGCTCGGAGGCGCTGATCGGGCCCGGGCGACGGGCGGTCATCGTCCGCGAACGGCTGGCCGATGACCAACGGCCGGCGGCGGAGGCGCGCAGGCTGGACGACGCCGGGGTCGAGGCGGCCCTGGCGGCGCTGGAGGCCTATCCGCTGGACTGGCTCAGCGTCGTCTGGGACCCGGCCGGACGGGCCGTCCGGTTCGCCTGTTCCCACTGGGGGCTGGCGCCGATCTACCTGCGGGGCGACTCCGACCAGGTAACGGCCAGCTGGAGCCCGAGCGAGTTGCTGGTTCCGGGCGAGCTGCCGGTGGATGCGGTCGCGGCCTCGCGGTTTCTGGCTGGCAGCGCCTGCTACGGCGCCGAGACGATGGTGGCGGGTCTGCGGCGGCTCACGGCGGCTTCGACGATTGCGGCCGAGCCAGGCAGGCTGGCGGTGCGCTATCCGCCGTCCAGTCCGGGGGTGACGCCGGCGGACGTGGCGGCCGGCGAGGACCCGGTCACGCTGCTGCTGGACGCGACGGCGGCCCTGATGGAGCTGCGGCCGCTGCGGCCCGACCGCACCGCCGTCGAGATCAGCGGCGGCATGGACTCGGCGATCACCAGTCTTGTCGCCGCCCGCGCCTTCGGACCCGGCCTGCTGAGCTATGGCGCCGTGTTCGAAGGCGACATGGGCCGTGACCAGGTCGCCCGGCGCAACCTGATCGTCGGCACGGGCGGGATGGCCGATCTGGCCGTGCCGGCGGCGCGGCTCGCGCCCTATGGCGTGACCAGCCCTCGTCGCACGCCCCTGACCGTATGGCCGCATGACGAGAACTATCCCGAGATCTTCGAACCGATGATCGCCTTCTGCGCGGGGGCGGGAATCGACGCCCTGATCACCGGATCGGGCGGCGACGAACTCTACCCCCTCTATCCGCATGAGCGGGGCGGCGCCGCCCCCAGCGACCGCGGCAGCCTGCTGACCGAACGGGCGCGGGCCCTGCTGCCGGGAACCGGCGATGGTTATCCCTTCGCCGGGGTCCTGGAATCGGCCTGGGTGGCGGCGGCGGCGCGGTCGGAGCGGCTGCTGCGGCATGGCATCTGGCCGGTCTATCCCTTCCACAGCCGGCTGCTGACCCAGTTCACCTTCCGCCTGCCGGCGCAGCTGCGGCACGACCGGCGGCTGCATCGGATGAGCCTGACGCGGCTGACCGGCGACGCCTGTTTCGAGACCGACTACGTCAAGGAGACCTTCGGGCCGACCCTGAACATCGGCCTGGCGCGCAACCGCGAGTTCATCCAGGCCCTGGTCGCCGACGCCCGCTCGACGGCGCTGGGGCTGGTGGACGGGCCGGCCGCCGAAGCGCTGGCCGCGCGGGCGCCGGACAGCCTGAACGCCGACGAGCGTGACACCCTGTTCTTTCTGATCAACTTCGAGACCTTCGTGCGCGGCCAGCCGGCGCGGCTGGCCTGAGATGGCGGAGGCGGCGCCCGAGACCATCGCCGGCGTTTTCGAAGTCGGATCCTACGCGCTGGGGATCGACGACGGGCTCAGCGACCTGGACCTGCGGGTGGTGACCCGCGGCGTGGCGCCGGCCGAGGCGGTCGAGGCGGCTGTCTCGCTGGCGCTGGCCGGGCGGCCGGGGCTGGCGCGCGACCAGGTCGATCTGACCGTGCAGACGCTGGACGAGGCGACGGCCGAGCACCGCGCCGGGACCTCGCTGGCCTGGCAGCTGGCGGTGTCGTCGCGGGCGGTGCTGGCCGGCGACGACCTGGCGGCGGCGCTGTCGGGGCCGCCCGGCGCCTTCGACTGGCGAAGCCGGATGGCCCAGTGCGGCCGGCTGCTGCGCGAGGCGGCGCTGTTTCAGGGAGCTTCGGCGGCCGGTCAGGCCCATGACGCGGTGCTGCTCGACGCGGTGCTGTGGATGGTCGGCATGGCCTGTGGCGGGACGGCGCCCAGGCGCGAGAACTTTCTGCGGTATGGCCTTGGTTTTCCTGGGGAAGGGGTTCCAGCCCTTCCGGATCCAGACGGCCTGTTGGCGCCGTTCGCGGCGGCGGCGCGGCCGGCGCGCGGCGGACAGGGGTTCGACCGGGCCTTCCTGACGGCGGGCCGGCGGCTGCATGAGCGGGCGCTCGATTATCTGGCGCCGTTCGAGGCGGCCGCGGTCCGGCGCGAGCCGACAGCCGAGCGGGCGCGGCTGGCGCGGCGCGAGCGCCGGCTGTGCGAGTTGCTGGAGCCGTTCCTGCCAACCGGGCTGGTGCTGGTCAGCGCCCGGCCGGCGACCTACCGCGCGATCCTCGCCGGCCGGCCTGGCCTGGAACCTGTGCTGGCCATCCACGCCGCCGCCATGCGCTGGATCCAGACGACCGGACCCGATGACGAGGCCCTGCTCGACGAGGCCATGGACGGGGCGGTCCGGGCGCTGGGCGAGGACGCATGATCCTGGAGGACCTTGCCGACCTCTATGGGCCGGATTTCGACTTTCCGGAGCGGCGGGAGACGCCGACGCTGCGCTATCTGCTGGCGGTCACGCCGCGATGCGGCGGCACCTTGCTGGCGCTGGCCCTGTGGCGGACCGGGGCGCTCGGCGCGCCGCTGGAGTATCTCAACCTGCCGAGGCTGGAGGCGCTGAGGACGCGGCTGGGCGGCGGCGACCTGGAGGCCTATCTGGCCGCCCTGGCGCGGCGGCGGAGCTCGCCCAACGGCGTGTTCGGCATCAAGGTCTTCCTGACCCAGCTGCTAGAGGCGCGGCGGGGGGATGGCGATCTCCTTCGGCGGCTGGCGCCGGGAGCCTGGGTCCGGCTGCGACGGCGGGATCGGCTGGCCCAGGCGGTGTCGCTGGCCCGCGCCGAGCAGACGCAAGGCTGGGTCGGGACGGGCGCGGGGGCGGAACCGGTCTACAGCCGGGCGCTGATCGGACAGAAGGCCGACTTTCTCGAATGGCAGGACGAGGCCTGGGGCGACCTGCTGGAGGATGCCGGGGCGCCGGTCGTCACCCTCTGGTATGAGGACATCGCGTCCGATCCGGGCGCCGCGGCGTCGGCGGTGCTGGCGGCGCTGGGCCTGTCGGCGGCGGAGCCGGTGGCGCTGCCGACCCTGGCCCGCCAGCAGGACGGGCTCAGCCGCGACTGGATGGCGCGATACCGGGCCGGCGACTGACCCCACGTCATACTTGCCGTTCGCGTCAAGCGGCGACAGGCTGATGCTGTCCGGCCCGGCAGAGGCCGACGGGAGCGCGCCATGGCCTATGAAACCCTTCTCACCGAGCTGAAGGACGGGGTGTTGACCCTGACCCTGAACCGGCCCGAGCAGCTGAACGCCTACACGGCCCAGATGGGCATCGACCTGGCGGATGCCTTCGTGGCGGCGGATGAGGATGATGCGGTGCGGGTGGTGGTGGTGACCGGCGCGGGGCGGCATTTCTGCGCCGGGGCGGACATGGGGTCGGGGTCGGACAGTTTCGGCGGGGATGGCGACAAGCTGTTCGGCGCGCGCAAGGCGCCGGGGCCGAAGGGTGGATTCGTCGGAGCCATCTTCGCCTGCCGCAAGCCGTCGATCGCGGCGATCAACGGCGGGGCGGTCGGGGTGGGGGTGACCATGACCCTGCCGATGGACATCCGCATTGCCTCGGAGAAGGCCAAGTTCGGGTTCGTGTTCGCGCGGCGGGGGCTGGCGCCGGAGGCCGGGTCGGCCTGGTTCCTGCCAAGGCTGGTGGGGCTGCCGCAGGCGTTGCGGTGGTGCTACCGGGCCGATGTGTTCGATGCGCAGGAGGCTCTGCGCGGCGGGCTGGTCAGTGAGGTGACCGCGCCCGAGGACCTGCTGGCGCGGGCCCAGGAGATGGCGCGGGAGATCGCCGAAGAGACCTCGCCGGTGTCGATCGCCATGGTGCGGCAGCTGCTCTGGCGCTCGGCCGGGGAGCCGGACCTGTTCAAGGTGCTGGCGGTCGATGGGCCGGCCAACATGGCGATGGGGGCGAGCCCCGATGTGAAGGAGGGGGTGGCGGCCTTCCTCGAGAAGCGCAAGCCGGATTTCCCGGGCAAGGTCTCGCGGGATATGCCGCCCCAATACCCTTGGTGGGACTGAGCTAGGTCCAGGCCTCCGCAACCGCCAGCATGCCGGGGCCCTCCGGCAGGCCCAGCTGCAGGCAGGCCAGGCCGGTCGAGACGCGCTCTATGTAGCCCCACTGCCAGATCGGCTCTTCATTGAGGCCGGTCAGCGCGGCCAGCCGGCGGCAGCGGGCGCGGCCGCGTTGCAGCGGATCGCCGGCGAGGAGGTCGTCAGACCATTCGCGCATGGGGATGGCCAGGTCGTAGGCCGGCTCGATGATCAGGCCGTCGGGGTCGACGAACCTGTAGGAGCCCGGGTTGGCGGGGTCGGCCAGGGTGTTCCAGCCGTGGGCGTCGCCGTGGGCAAGGACGCAGGTTGCCGGGTCATGGGCTGCGGCGCGGGTTTGCGCGAAGGTGAGCGCCCTGGCGATGACCGGCTCGGGGCAGGGGCGACCGAGGGCTTCCCAGGTGGTTTCGATGAAGGCGGCGAGGTCGGCGGCCTTTTCGGGGCCGGTCATCATCGGTTCGGCGGGCAGAGGCGCGGTCCAGGCCAGGCGGAGGGTCTGGCAGATGGCGGCCATCTGGTCGTCGAGGGAAAGGCCGAGGCTGTCGAGCATGGGGCCGAGGCGTTCGAGCAGCATGGCGCGGCTAGCGGGGTCGTGGGCGATGAGGGTGGCGTAGCCTCGGCCGGCGGCGGCCTGGAAGACGCGGCGTTCGCGGTCGGTGGGGTCGGAGCCGGGGTAGGGCAGTTTCAGGACCGCGGTGGCGCCGGTGGCCTGGGTCACCTCCAGGACCAGGGCTTCGGTGCCGCCGGACATGACCGGGCCGAGGGTCAGCGACCAGGCCTTGGCGAGGTCGGTGACGGTGATGTCGAGGGTTTTCAGCCAGGCCTTCCCCGGATCGCCCTGCTGCTCGGCGCGGCGGCGGACGATGTCGGGGAGGTCGATCACAGCCAGTCGGCCGGGGCCTCGTCGGCCAGCATTTCCTCGTAGGTGGGGCGGCGGCGGATGACCGCGAACCTGTCGCCGTGGACCAGCACCTCGGGGACCAGCGGGCGGCTGTTATACTCGCTGGCCATGGCCGCGCCGTAGGCGCCGGCGCTCATGAAGGCGACGAGGTCGCCGCTGTCGAGCGAGGGCATCACCCGGTCGCGGGTGAAGGTGTCGCCGGTCTCGCAGACCGGGCCGACGACGTCGAAGGGTTCAGGCTCGGCGTTGGTGGCGGCGATCGGGCGGATGTCGTGGAAGGCGTCGTACATGGCCGGGCGCAGCAGGTCGTTCATGGCCGCGTCGAGGACCAGGAACTTGCGGCCCTCCGGGCGCTCGTGGCGGTGCAGCACCTGGGCGACCAGGACGCCGGCGTTGGCGGCGATCATGCGACCGGGCTCAAAGGCCAGCTGGACGTCCAGGTCGCCGATCACCCTGGCGATCATGGCGGCGTAGTCGGCCGGCGAGGGGGGCTCGGGCATGTTGAAGTAGGGCACGCCGAGGCCGCCGCCGAGGTCGAGGCGCTCGACGCTGTGGCCCTCGGCGCGGAGGGTCTCGACCAGGCCGCGCATCTTGCTGAAGGCCTGTTCGAAGGGGGTCAGGTCGATGATCTGGCTGCCGATGTGGCAGGCGACGCCGAGGGGATTGAGGTGCGGGTGGTCGGCCGCCTTGGCATAGAGCCTACGGGCTTCGGTAAAGGAGACGCCGAACTTGTTCTCGGCCTTGCCGGTGGCGATCTTGGCATGGCCGCCGGCCTCGACGTCCGGATTGACCCGGAAGACGACGGGGGCCTGCAGGGTCAGGCGTTCGGCGATGGCGGCAATGAGGTCGAGCTCGGGCTCGGACTCGACGTTGATCTCGGCGACGCCGGCGCGGAGGGCGAACTCGATCTCCTGCGGGCGTTTGCCGACGCCGCTGAAGACGATGCGGGAGGCGGGGATGCCGGCGGCGAGGGCGCGGCGGACTTCGCCCTCGGAGACGGTATCGGCGCCGGCGCCGAGGGCGCCGAGGACCCGCAGGACCGAGACGTTGCCGTTGGCCTTGACCGCATAGGCGATCAGCGGCTCGCCGAGGTTGGCGTGGCTGCGCAAGGCTTCGCGGAAGACGTGGAAGTGCCGTTCCAGGGTGGCCTGGCTGTAGACATAGACCGGCGTGCCCACCGCCGCGGCGATGGCGGCGAGGGAGACGTCTTCACAGTAGAGGTCGCCGGAGCGGGTCTCGAAGTGGTTCATCTATTGGGGAGGCTTGCCGAAAGGGTCGTTCGTGCCGGCGATCGGCTGCTGGCGGATGTTGGCGGTGCTGGAGGCCGGGTCGCGGACTTCCTGGTCGCTGCCGGGCTTGGCCGGCTTGTTGGCCCTTTGCGAGGCTTCGCGGCGGGCCTGCTCCTCCTTGGCGCGGACCTCGGGCGAGCGCTCGTCGGGGCCCCACATCGGGCCGGGGCGTTCGAGGTCGCCGGTCTTGCCGCAGGCGGTGAGGAGGGGCGCGGCCAGCAGGGCGGCGGCGAGGATCGCGGTGCGGAGTTTCATGACAGGATCTCTTTCCAGCGGGCGATCTGGTTGCGCACCTGATCGGGAGCGGTTCCGCCGTAGCTCTGCCGGCTGGCGGCGGAGGCGGCGGGGGTCAGCACGGAGTAAACGCCGTCGGTGATGCGCGGGTCCAGCGCCTTCAACTCAACAAGCGAAAGTTCGGGCAGGTCGACGCCCAGCTGCTCGGCCCGTTTGACGGCGGCGCCGGTCAGATGGTGGGCCTGGCGGAAGGGCAGGCCCAGCTCGCGGACCAGCCAGTCGGCGAGATCGGTGGCGGTCGAGTAGCCGGAGCCGGCGGCGGCGGCCATCTTTTCGCGGTTGGGTTCGAGGTCGGCGACCATGCCGGCCATGGCCAGCAGGGCCAGTTCGAGGCTGTCGAAGGCCTCGAAGGTGGGGACCTTGTCCTCCTGCATGTCCTTCGAATAGGTCAGCGGCAGGCCCTTCATCACGACCGTCAGGCTGGTGAAGCCGGCCAGCACGCGGCCGACCTTGGCCCGCGCCAGTTCGGCGGCGTCGGGGTTCTTCTTCTGCGGCATGATCGAGCTGCCGGTGGTGAAGGCGTCCGACAGCTTGATGAAGCCGAACTGCGGGGTCATCCACAGGACAATCTCTTCGGCCAGCCGCGAGAGGTGGGTGGCGGCGATCGAGGCGGCGGCGAGGGCTTCCAGGGCGAAGTCGCGGCTGGCCACCGAGTCGAGGCTGTTGGCGGTCGGGCGGTCGAAACCGAGGGCGGCGGCGGTCTGGTGGCGGTCGATGGGGAAGGGCGAACCGGCCAGGGCGGCGGCGCCGAGCGGGCTTTCGTTCATCCGCGTGCGGGCGTCGGCGAAGCGGGCGGCGTCGCGGCCGAACATCTCCACATAGGCCATCAGATGGTGGCCGAAGGTCACCGGTTGCGCCGGCTGCAGGTGGGTGAAGCCCGGCATCAGGGTGTCGGCATGGGCCTCGGCCTTGGCGATCAGGGCGCGTTGCAGGGCCTTCAGCTGTAGTTCGGTGCGGTCGCAGGCTTCGCGGACCCAGAGGCGGAAGTCGAGGGCGACCTGGTCGTTGCGGCTGCGGGCGGTGTGCAGGCGGCCGGAGGGCTCGCCGATCAGTTCGGCCAGCCGGGCCTCCACATTCATGTGGATGTCTTCGTATTCGTCGCGGAACGGGAAGGTCCCGGCGGCCATCTCCGCCTCGATGGTCGAAAGACCGTGCTGGATTTGCGCCTCATCCTCGCTAGATATCGCCCCCACGGCGGCCAGCATGGCGGCGTGGGCTTTCGAGCCGGCCAGGTCCTGGCTGGCGAGGCGGCGGTCGAAGCCGATGGAGACGTTGATGGCTTGCATCAGGTCCGCCGGCTTGGCGCTGAAACGCCCGCCCCACATGGCCTGGCCGGCTGAGGTGTTCTTCGAGGAGTCGTCGGTCATATGAGCGAAGTGTCCAAGGCCGGTCGGCGGCCCGATGTGATCCGGTGGGCGATAACGGTTGCCGTCCTGGTGGGCGTGCTGGCGGTTCTATATGTCATCCTGAGCGCGGTCATAGTCCCCAATGGGCCCGCGCAGCTCGAAACCTTGAAGCGCGGCAAGCTGGTGAAGATGGAAATCACCAAGGCGCCAAAGCCGGCGCCGACGGTGGCGTTCAAGGACGCGGACGGCAAGGAGGTCACCATCGCCTCGTTCAAGGGCAAGGTGACCATCGTCAACTTCTGGGCCACCTGGTGCGCCCCCTGCCTGCTGGAGATGCCGACCTTCTCGCGGCTGGCGGCGACCTATGACGGCCAGCCGGTGGCGATCGTGGCGATCAGCATCGACAAGGACGACAAGGACATGCAGGCGCGGGCCTTCATGGCCAAGAACCGGCCGCTGGCTTACTACCGCGACGCTTCGGGCTCGATGCCTTTCCTGCTCGACCCGCCGGCCCAGGGCATGCCGACGACGGTGATCTACGACAAGAAGGGCGTCGAGCGGGCGCGGGTCTCGGGCGAGGCCGACTGGAGCGGGCCCGAGGCCATGGAGCTGGTGCGCTCGCTGCTGCAGGAGCCGTAGTGGACGCTGAGGCCATCGAGGCGCTGGAGCGGATCGCCGACCGGGCCTGGCCGGCGGCCGAGCGGTCGAGCCTGGGGTCGTGGATCCTGAATGCCTCGACCGGCTGGTCGGGACGATTGAACGCCTGCTGGCCCCTGGGCGAGCCGCCCTTGCCGCTGGGCGAGGCGGTGGCGGCGGTCGAGGCCTGGTATGCGGCGCGCGGCTTGCCGCCGGTGTTCAAGCCGGCCGGGCCGCTGCCGGCCCTGGAGGCCGAGCTGGCGGCGCGCGGCTATCGGGCGCGGACGCCGACCCTGATGATGGTCGCCGATATTCCGCAGGTGACGCGGCCCGGCCGGGTGTCGGTGGCCGATACGGTCGGGGAGGCCTTCGAGCGGGTGTTCCTGGGCACGCAGGATAACCCGGAGGACGCCGCCGAGCGGATGGGGGCCTTCCACCGGATCGCGCGGCCGCGGGTGTTCGCCAGTATCGAGGTCGACGGGGCGCCGGTGGCCATCGGCGGCTCGGCGGTCGAGGGCGACTGGGCCGGGGTGTTCGGGATGCGGACGCTGGCGGCTTATCGGCGGCAGGGGCTGGCGCAGGATATCGTCGCGGCCTTGATGAAGGGTGCGCGCGCGGCGGGGGCCTCCAGGGCCTATCTGCAGGTCGAGGCGCCCAACGCACCGGCCATCGCGCTTTATGAGCGGTTCGGGTTCGCCACCGCGTTCGCCTACACCTATTGGTCTCGGGGCTAGCTCCACGCCCCGCCGCGCGAATGTCGCGGGCTCTGCCGCTCAGCCGCTGAAAAGCTCCGCCCGCCAGATCTGGTTCGCGCCCCCGTTCCAGCTCCACGAGAGAATGTCGTTGTCCTGGGTGGTGTCTCCGCCACTGATATCCGCGACCTGGGAGTGGCTGGAGTTGTTGAGGGCGAACCAGGGCGGGCCGCCCTTGACCCAGTCGATGGAGAACAGCAGATCGGTTTCCTCGATCCAGCCGGCGAGGTTGTCGTACATCAGCACCTGGCCGTCCTGCCAGAAGAACAGGCCCAGCTGGTCGTTGGCGCCGCAGATCAGGTTGAAGGTTCCTTCGCCGTTGGGCGAGACGCGAAGCACCTGGCTGTTGCCGGCGTCACCCAGCGAGCGGCGACGGACGGCGGCGGTATCGGACAGCGGATGGGGCTGGCTGTAGCCGGGCGGAACCTCCGGCGGCGGCGGGTCGGTGTGGCGCGCCAGACAGACGTCCGGGTCCATGTAGGAGATCAAGCGGATCAATGGCCCGCCCTGAAAGTCAGCCCAGGACATCAGGTTTTGCGACATGGAAGCCCCCAAGTTGAGGGGTGCAGGTTACGTCAGGGGGTTGTTACGCGCCAGATCGGATCGCGCCTGGTCGCGCGCCGCCGCCCACTGCGCCAGCGCCACCCCAGCCAGGGCGGTGAGGGCGCCGAGGCCCTGCAGCGGGGTCATGGCTTCGGTGAAGATCAGCCAGCCGAGCAGGGCGGCGACGGCCGGCTGGACCAGGACGACGACGCTGGCGGTGGCGGTCGGCAGGCGGCCCAGCGCCCAGGCGATGGCGCCCTGGCCGGTGACGTGGACGATGGCGAGGCCCAGGCAGGCGCCCCAGCCGGCGAGGCTGGCGGGGAGGATGTCCTCGCCCAGCGCCAGCATGATGACGGCCAGGCCGATGGCCCCGACCAGGCTGGACCAGAACATCACCGCCATGGTCCCGAAGCGGACCCGGGCCTGGCGGACGCACAGGAAGTAGGCGGCGTACCAGAGGGCGGTGGCGGCCGAGAGAATGTCGCCGAGCGGCGGGTTGCTTCCGGGGGCGACGGCGCCGCGACCCTCGGCCATGGTCCAGGCCCCGAGCAGCCCGAGCGCCATGCCGGCCAGGAAGATGGGTCCGACCCGCTCCTTGAAGACCAGGAAGCCCACGATGGTGACGACGATGGGGGTCAGGTTGGCCAGCACCGTGGCGTTGGCCACCGAGGTCATGCCGATGCCGTAGTGCCAGAAGGCCAGGTCGGCGGCGAAGAAGACCCCGGCGAAGACCAGGGGCAGGGAGGGCAGGCCGGGGCTGGGCTCACCCTTCCGGAACACGAAGGGCGCCAGCATCGGCAGGGCCAGCGCCAGGCGCCAGAAGCCGCCGGCAGCGGGGCCGGTCTCGGTCAGGCGCACGAAGATGGGCGCAAAGCCGATGGCGCAGGCGCCGAGCAGCAGGGCGATGAGGGGGAGCGCTCTGTTGTTCACGTAAATCCCAGCTCCCGGCGCAGGTCCTCGGCGGTGACGCCGGATCCGCGAATCTCCCGAAGGGTCTGAGCGTGATCACGCTTGGCGTAGCGCCTGCCGTCGGGTCCGACCAGCAGGGGATGGTGCCGGTAGGTCGGAGCGGGGAGGGCGAGGAGGGTCTGCAGGAGGCGCTGGACGGGGGTGGCCTCGTAGAGGTCCCGGCCGCGGATGACGTGGGTGACACCCTGCAGGGCGTCATCGACGACGACGGCGAGATGGTAGGCCACGCCGACATCCTTGCGGGCGAGGACGATGTCGCCGGCCGCTGTGGGGTCAGCGGGGCGAGTCTCTCCGGACTCCGTGAAGGTGATGTCGAAGCCCCCCAGATGCTGGCGGGCGGCGGCGAGGGACAGGCGCCAGGCGAAGGCCTGGCCGGCGGCGAGGCGTTCAGCCTCCTCGGCGGCCGGCAGCGGGGCGCTGGTGTAGGGGACGGGCAGGCCGTGGGGCGCCGACTGGGCGGCCTCCGCGATCTCCTTGCGGGTCTTGAAGCAGCGATAGGCGAGGCCGGCGTCCCGCAGGCGCTGCAGGGCGGCGTCGTAGTCGGCGAGATGGTCGGACTGGCGGCGGACCGGCGTTTCCCAGGTCAGGCCCAGCCAGGCGATATCCTCGAGGAGGGCGGCTTCGTATTCCGGCCGGCAGCGAGTGGCGTCGATGTCCTCGAGACGCAGAAGGAAGCGGCCGGAGGCGGCCTTGGCGGCTTCGAAGGCGGTCAGCGCGGAATAAGCGTGGCCCCGGTGGAGATAGCCGGTGGGCGAGGGGGCGAAGCGGGTGACGAAAGGTTGGGCCACACGCAGGGTGTAGCGTCTAAACTCTCCCCCCGCGAGCGGGAGGAGAGTTCGAAGTTTGGCGTCGGCTAGTTGTTGGCCGGCGCGTCGGAGATTTCTTCGAGGATGGCGCCGGCCTTGCGGGCCGAGGCTTCCTGGGCGACGTCGCCGAGGGAGACGATGCCGGTCAGGTTCTGCTTTTCGTCGACGATGAGGATGCGGCGGATCTGCTTGTCCTGCATCTGGAAGATGACGTCGGCGATGCTGGCGTCCTCGCGGCAGGTCTGGACCTCGGTGGTCATCACCTCGGACACCTTGGTGTCGAAGCTGCGCTGCTCGCCGACCACGCGCAATACGATGTCGCGGTCGGTGATGATGCCCTTGATCTGGCCGTCCTCGACGACGGGCATGGCGCCGGTCTCGATGTCGTTCATGCGCCGGGCGATGTCGGCGACGGTGTCCGAGGGCTTGGCGACCTGCGGGTTGGCGGTCATGACGTCGGAAATCAGCATGGCGATAAAGCCCCTTCAGCGGCTGTTGTGAGCCTGCCTAACGGGCGGGACGCGGAGCGCGTTCCTTGGAGATCAGTCGGCCTTGCCGTGCTTCGCCTGGAACATGCCCAGGTGGCTGAGCACGGCGCGCAGGAAGCCGGCGTCGCCGCCGAAGGCTTCCTTCAGCGGATTGAACTGCGCAAAGCCGCTCATTTCGGCCAGGCCATGGGCGGCGCACCAGGCGGCGATGGTGGCCAGTTCGATATCGACGTCGGCCACATCAGGCCCGGCGGCGTCGCGGAAGGTATTGCGGACCAGGCAGTAGGCGCCGTCTTCCTTGTCCTGCATGCCCTCCGGCAGGGAGTCCTTGTCGCGGGCGGTGTCGTACATGACCCGGTAGAGCGCCGGGTGGTCCTGGGAGAAGCGGACATAGGCCACGCCGATTTCGGTCATCAGGCTGGAGAGATCGGGGACCTTACCCTGCACGGCGGCCATGCCGTCGCCGAGCGCTTCCCAGCCGACGTGGGCGACCGCCTCCAGCAGTTCGCCCTTGTCCTTGAAATGGTGGTAGGGCGCCGCCGGGCTGACCCCGGCCTCACGGGCCACGGCCCGCAGGCTGAGGGCGCTCGGCCCCTCGCGCTCCAGAATCCGGATGGCGGCGTCGACCAGCGCGCGGCGCAGGTCACCATGGTGATAGGGGCGGGTATCGGCAACAGCGGCGGTGCTCATTGAACCTGTATAAACTTTCATCCGAACGCCGTAAAGATCATCTTGACAGCGCTTAGATGCCCCTCTATCTGAGCACTGTCCAGATCGGACGAACCCTTCGCCCCCCTCCCCGGGTGAGACGAGGGGATCAAACGGGGGGCCACGGTATTCGCGGCCCACAACTCAAAAGGTGTGTGTCATGCAAATCTCCAAACTGTCTTCGTTCGAGCGCCTCTTCGACCGTTCGGCCTCCGTGCTGTTCCTCGGCATGGGCCTGATCCTGGCCGGCGCCACGGCCTTCATCGGCGTCTAGAACGACCGGGCAGGCGGCCGGCCCTCACCGGCCGCCAGCGCCCACGAAATTCAGTTCGATCCAATCAAGACCTTGGGCTCCTTCGGGAGCCCTTTTCTGTTGTGGGCGAAGGCATGACCGTGTCGGACACGGTCCATCGGCCGGCCGATCGCTCGCGCAGGAAAGCGGGGAGGTCGCCCGAAAGGTCGGTGGCCGAAAAGAGCGAATAGGTCCAGCTGTCCGCATAGGGCCAGAGACCACCGACTTGGGCCCAGGCCTCGGTGACCATGCAGAGGCTAAGCTCGCCCTGGACGCGGGCCAGCAGGAGGTCCGGCGGATAGCGAACCTCGGGCAGCTCACGCTCCCAGTCGTCAAGGAAGGCGGCCAGCGTCCATTCCTCCCGGCCCAGATCCTCGACCGCGCGACCGACGCAAACCTCGGCCTCGGTCTGCCGGGCAAGAAAGTCCGCCAGGGCTCGCCACAGGTCTTCGTCGAACACCATGTCCGGGCAGCCGGGGACGCTTGCGTGCTGGATGACGGCGAGCCGACGGTCGAGGCCGGTCCGGCCTATGGCCGGCGGATAGCGGTATCCTGGCTCGGGGCCCGAGACGAATTCGACCTCGACAGGGCCTCGCCGCGCGTTCTCGGTCATGACTGGCGCCTTCGACGGTGCATTGAAGGCAGCCTAAGCATTCTTTCCCAGCTGTGTCTTGGAGCCGTCGCCTATCGGCGCCATCTTCCAGAGGTCATCGGGGATGCAGGCGATTCCCGTAGCGACGGAAAGGCAGGCGGGTCTTCAGTCCGATTGCGAATTCCACTCCGCGGGAGCGGGCGTGATGGAGATTTCATCCCACGCGCCGTCAGGCTGGCCCGCCCTCGTGCTGAACGCCGACTACCGGCCGCTCAGCTATTATCCGCTGTCCGTCTGGCCCTGGCAGGACGTGATCAAGGCGGTGTTTCTCGACCGTGTCGATGTCGTCTCGACCTACGACCAGGTGATCCGCAGCCCCTCGTTCGAGATGCGGCTGCCCAGCGTGGTCAGCCTGAAACAGTTCGTCAGCCAGGACCGGCCGCCGGCCTTCACGCGGTTCAACCTGTTCCTGCGCGACGCCTTCACCTGCCAGTACTGCACCTCGACCATGGACCTGACGTTCGACCATGTGCTGCCGCGCTCGCGGGGCGGACGGACGACCTGGGAGAACATCGTCACCGCCTGCGCGCCCTGCAACCTGGCCAAGGGCGGGCGCACGCCGCGCGAGGCCCACATGCACCCGCACCGGGCGCCGCGACGGCCATCGATGCACGAACTGCAGGAGCGTGGGCGACGGTTCCCGCCAGGCCACCTGCACGAAAGCTGGCTCGACTACCTGTACTGGGACATCGAGCTTGAGGCTTGAGGTTGTTGCCCGAGGCAATGTCTGGTCTGATTTGACAATAGCTGCGAGGCATTCACTCTTGCCTTCTGCAACGGGCGGAGACGGGGGCGGACTTGCGGTACCAGGGGGTGATGTGGCTTGCGGCGACGCTTGTCGCACTCGCTCCGGTATTCGCTATCATCCTTGAGGCCTTCGGCATCAAGGTCCCGTTCGTCAAAGAGCTTAGGGGGCGGACCAAGCTTGTGGTCGCCAGCATGTTCTTAGTCGGCTTTATCGGCTTGTTGTATTTTCAGGCTCAGACGGGAAAGACCCTCGACGAAATTGCGGCCTGCACGCTGTTCTCGAACGGGGCTGCTTGCAAGTCGGATGCAGAGAAAGCCGTGAATGATGCGGCGGATGCGGTTGCCCTGACAGCAGTCGATCCGACGGTTTTGCCACCTGCGGTCAATGCCCGAGCAGAGCAGTCCGCCCCAGTCTCCCGCGACCTGTGCGACGCCAGTGCGCGATCGAACGGCAATTGGGAAGCCAATCAAATGTATGAAGAGGCGAGGGTTCTATCATTGGGGATCAACGGCCGGCGTGATGAAGGGGCCGCGAGGCTCTTGTACAAGTCGGCTGCCGACCTCGGCCACCCGTCCGCTCAGTTCAACCTGGGAAATATGTTCCACGAGGGGCGGGGCGGACCGGTGGATGCCGACCAGGCGATCTATTGGTGGAGTCGAGCAGCCTCTCAGGGCTTCGGCCCGCCGATGGAGAATCTTATGGGCGCCTACTCTGGAACTTGGAAGGGATTTCCCCCGCGAGACTTTGCGCAAATGGTCCGATGGGGAAGAGAGCTTGATCGCTGCAACCAGCCACGGGTGCTCAATAATCTTGGCATCATTTACGCGTCCGGCGGCTACGGAGTGGAGCCTGATAACGCACTCGGTCGGCAGTACTTCAACAGAGCGATAGCGGCGCAAAGTCCTCGAGCCGAAGGGAACCTGCGGCTCTTGGAAAGCCGGGCAGCCGCGACCGCCGATGACTATAGGTGGGAGTGATCTGCGCCGAACGATGACGCAGCCAGCAGCTGATATCCTAGTGCGCCAGCACGCCGTCGCGGTAGCAGGGTTCCAGGAAGCGGGCGATGGCGGGGAAGCGGCTGGCGGCGGCGTCGATCCAGGCGACGCCCTTTCTGATCTCCTCGGCGTTGTTGGCGCGTGAGGTGGCCTGCAGCTGGCGGCGGGTGGCCGCGGTGAAGCTCTGGCCGAGATTCTTGGCGTAGCGGCTCATCAGCGGGCTGGAGACGATGGCCTGGACGACCGTCGAATCGGCGGGCTGGCCGAGGTGTTTGAGGGCCTTGGTCAGGCCCTGGGCCGGGTCAGCCAGGAAGATGTCGAAATCGATGCCGAGCACCTGGTCGGGATTGGCGCGGGCGGCCGTGTCCATGGCCAGCATCTCGGTAGTCCAGACAAGGGCGGCGCGTTCGCCCAGGCTCATGGTATGGAGGCGCCAGGGCTCGGCCCCCAGGCGGCGATGCAGGCGGGCCATGGCGATGGCCGCCGAGGCGCGCACGTCGCCCAGGCCATGCTGGCTGGACAGGACGCCGGCCAGCCAGCTTTCCGGCGAAGCGGTCATCATCAGGGCGCGGGGCTTGCTGGGCCGGGCGAGCAGGGCAGGGGCCAGTTCGCTGGCCCAGCTGGTCGCCTTGACCAGGGGGACCTGGCCCTTGCCGTAGGTTCGCGACCATAGCTTCAGGCAGAGGCCGAGCACCTCCTCGAAGCGCTCGGGCGACCACAGGCTTTCGGGACGGGACAGCTGGGCGTGCATCTGGGCCAGCAGCGGCAGGGCCGTGGGCTCGCGCAGGGCGTGGATGCCGGGGGCGGCGCCGAGCAGACGCGACAGCAGGGTCGAGCCGACGTGGCCGACATGGAAGATGAAGTCGCAGCGCTCGGGCAGGGCGGCGGTGTGCTCGGCGATCTCGTCGAGCCGCGCCCACAGGCCAGGGGTGTCGTCGCCCAGCACCCGATCATCGAGGAAGCTGGCCTCGAGATAGTGGCGGCTTGTCAGGCGGACGAGATAGGCCGCCTCATGCACGGGATCGAGGGAATGGAGCAGGATGTCGGGCGTGGCGGTGAGCTGGGGCCCGAGGCCGTGGAGGACGCGCGTCCCGCCAGAGTCAAATCCTGCATGCGGCATCCCGCCGCAGTACACCCTGTTCGGGTATTTGGGCATTACAAGTTGGAAACATTAAGCAAAATCAACGTTCGCCGAGGCGCCTCAGCGCCTGGCGTTCGTCGCCGGGCCGTTGTCTTCGGCCGCCAGGCGGCGGGCGGCCTCTTCGATCACACGTTTGCGTGGTCCGCCCAGATGCGGCCGCCGGGCCCGTTCCGTGGCGACGAGATAGGCCTCGTCGCCATGCAGATCGCGCATATAGGCGATCTCGAGGAGAACCTCGCGTTCGAAATCCGCCCGGTTTGTTTTCGGTTTGAACAGCACGGCGCCCCCTGACGCGTCTGAGTTATCCCCAGAATATGCTTATTTCAGCCCACGAAAAGGGGGTTCGGATATCAACGTGTTGGCAAGGGGCCGGCGCCTAGAGTGGCGTCATGTCCAGTTCCGCCGCATCCCGTCCTGCTTCCCCGCCCGTTGAACGCCGCCGCGCCCAGCGCCAGCGCGCCCTGTTGACCGGCAAGCTCGCCACCGACGGAGCCAGCATCACCATCGACTGTGTGATCCGGAACATCAGCACCGACGGGGCGCTGGTCGAAACCTCCTCGCCCCATCTGATCCCCAACGAGCTGCACCTGCTGCAGGTTCGCGAGGGGGTGGCCTGGGACGCCAAGGTGGTCTGGCGGCGCGGGACCAAGGTCGGGCTGGCGTTGCTCGAACGGCACGACCTGCGCGAAACCACGGAGCGGCAGCTGAAGGCCTTGCGTCAGGTGTGGAAGCACATGGCCGGGGCGGCGCCCAGGGACGAACAGGCCTGACGCCTTCGCTCAGGAAACAGTCGGCGGCGGGGTGGGGTCCGTGGCCGGGGCTGGAGCGGGCTCTGTCGGCAGATCGGGATCGGTCGCCGGCGGCGTGGGATCGTAGGCAGGCGCGGGACCGGGGGTCGGTTCGAAGTCGGGGCCGGGATCGGACATGGAATACCTCTCTTTGGAAAGGCAACCGGCGCCGAGGCCCGGCGGTTCCGCTAAATCTTCTCGCTGATCTTGATGGCCGCCCGGCAACCGGCGCGGATGACGGCCGACAGCAGAGGATAGCCCGGGGCCTCGCGCGCCCCTTCGCTGATCGCAACGTCCCGGTGGTGCAGTTCGTCGTCGCGGAACTTCGAGAGCTCGGCAGCCAGCGCGGGCTCGCGGGTCTCCAGTTCGGCGATCTGGCCGGCGTAATGCTGCTCGATGACCGTTTCGACCGCCTCGGTGCAGGCGTGGGCGGCCTTTTCGCCGAGCAGGGCGGTGCCGGCGCCCAGCGCGAACGCGGCCGCCCGCCAGACCGGCGACATCAGGGTCGGCCGCACGCCGCGCTCGGTCAGGATCTCATCGAAGCGGGAAAGGTGGACCTGTTCGTGGCCCTCCATCTCGGCCAGCTGGGCGGCGGTGCGGCCCATGCCCGGCGCGCGTTCCAGCACCGCCCGCTGGCCGCGGTAGATGTGGACGGCGGCCAGCTCGCCGGCCTGGTCGACCCGCAGGAGCTCGGCCAGACGCGCTTTCTGGGCCCCCATGCCGGGGCGGGCGGGGATGGGCTTGGCGCTCATTTCAGCAGGCCTGTGCGGGGTTCGTTGGCGGCGGCGATGAAGCTCCACACCGCCAGCTTGAGCGAGACGACGATGTTCCAGCCGGCCATCGACAGGCCGAGAAACGACCAGAGGACCTCGTCGCAGCGGGGCGCCTTGGCATGGCCGCCGGCCAGCAGGTCGCTGACTCCGGCGGCCGAGGAGCCGGCCCCGCCGCCGCCGCCCGAGCAGGTCGTCGGGCCCGGCCACCACTTCCACTCCACCCCGGAGTGGTAGAAGGCGAGCCCGGCGCCGAACAGGAAGATCAGCCCCAGCGCCAGGTCGAACCAGGGCGCCGTGCGGCGGGCCCAGGGCGTGCGCCTGACGACGATGGCGACGACGGCGACCGCGGCCGCCACCCAATAGACCTCCCGCGCCTTGAGGCAGAGCGTGCAGGGCATCAGGCCCAGGAAGGCCTCGAAGCCGTGGGCGATGGCCAGCATCAGCAGGGCCGACAGCAACGCCGTCTCGGGCCAGTGGCGCAGCACGAAGGAGATCAGGCGTTTGAGCGCTTGCATCGAGGGTCTTCTAACAGACGGCGGGGGCGCCGTTTCCAAGGAAGTGGGCGATGACGAATCCGGCGACAATGAGGACGACCACGCCCGCCGCCACCAGGCCCAGTCGTTTCTCGATGACCGGCAGCATGGCCGGGCCGGCGATCTTAACTACCCCGGCGACCAGGAAGAAGCGGGCGGCGCGGGTGAGGGTGGCGGTGAGGATGAATATCGGCAGGCTGAGCTTGCCCATGCCCATGGCGATGGTGACCAGCTTGAACGGGATCGGGGTCAGGCCCTTGATAAGCACGACCCAGGCTCCGTACTGATTGACCCAGCACTGGAAGCTGTCGAGGTCGCCGCCATGGCCGCCGAGCGAGAGCAGCCAGCGGCCGAGGTCCTGCAGATAGTAGCCGATGGCGTAGCCGGCGATGCCGCCGAGCACGGAGGCGGCCGTGCAGACTAAGGCGTAGAACCAGGCGCGATCCGGCCGCTTGAGCACCATCGGGGCCAGCATGACGTCCGGCGGGATGGGGAAGAAGGAAGCCTCCGCAAACGAGACGGCGAAGAGGGCGGAAGGGGCGTGCTTCGAGCCGGCGAGGCCCATCACCCAATCGTAAAGTTTGCGCAGCATGGCCCTGTGCTAGAGCCCGGCGAGGCAAAGGCCAAGCGGGATTTCGAACCTGCCGCCGTGCAGGACGTTTGATGTGTCCGCCGCGTTGCGCAGATAGTTTCATATGATACTATTGTCGAAGCGATCCCCGATCGGAAAGGCACCCCACGATGAACGCCCCGACCCCCGCCAAGGACCTGTTCGACAACCCGCTCGGCACCGACGGGTTCGAGTTCGTCGAGTTCACCTCGCCCGATCCGGAGACCCTGAAAAAGCTGTGGGAGCTGATGGGCTTCACGGCGGTGGGCAAGCATCGCTCCAAGAATGTGCTGCATTTCCGCCAGGGCGACATCAACTTCATCCTCAACATGGATCCGCAGGGGCAGGCCGCCGACTTCCAAGCCGCCCACGGCCCGTCGGCCAACGCCATGGCCTTCCGCGTGCGCGACGCGGCGGTAGCCTACAAGCTGGCCCTGGAGCGCGGCGCCAAGCCGGCGACGCCGGGCAAAATCGGGCCGATGGAGCTGAACATCCCGGCCATCGAGGGCATCGGCGGCACCAACCTGTATCTGGTCGATCGCTATGGCGCGCAGAGCATCTATGACGTCGACTTCGCTCCCATCGAGGGCGCGGCGGAGAAGGCGGCGGGCAACAGTGTCGGCCTGACCTACCTCGACCACCTGACCCACAACGTGTTCCGGGGGAACATGAAGAAGTGGGCCGACTTCTACGAGCAGGTCTTCAACTTCCGCGAAATCCGCTACTTCGACATCGAGGGCAAGGTGACCGGCCTGTTCTCCAAGGCCATGACCAGCCCGGACGGCAAGATCCGCATCCCGCTGAACGAGAGCCAGGACGACCAGAGCCAGATCGAGGAGTTCCTGCGCGACTACAAGGGCGAGGGCATCCAGCACCTGGCCTTCGGCAGCGACGACATCTTCCACACTGTCGAGACCCTGCGCGAGCGCGGCGTCCGCTTCCAGGACACGCCCGACAGCTACTACGAGCTGCTCAATGACCGCGTCGTCGGCCACGGCGAGAACCTGCAGCGGCTGCAGGCCGACAAGATCCTCGTCGACGGCGCCCCGACCGAGGGGCAGGGCATCCTGCTGCAGATCTTCACCGAAAACCTGATCGGCCCGATCTTCTTCGAGATCATCCAGCGCAAGGGCAACGAGGGCTTCGGCGAGGGCAACTTCAAGGCCCTGTTTGAAAGCATCGAGCTCGACCAGATCCGGCGTGGGGTTGTGCAGGCGTAGAGCGAACGACGGTCTCGCAAACGTCATAAGTTAGCGTTTGCATTCCCCATTTCCGGTTGGCTAGGTTGCCGCGGCAGTTCGCGTAGCGGCCTGGCGCAGCCGGCCGATCTGGGGGGAATACACCGTGGGTAAAGTTGTTTTCGCCGCCGAGAACGGGGCGAACGGGCGTGAGCTGTGGATCGCGGAAGCGGACGGCAGTGGGGCGAGACTCCTCGCGGACATCAATCCCGGGACCGTGGGGTCCAACCCTGACGGGTTCACGCTGGTCAATGGCAAGGTGGTTTTCCTGGCAACGTCCGCCGATGGCGGTCGCGAGCTCTGGGTCGCCGACTACCAGAACGCTCCGGTCCGTCTGTTCGACGCCTACCCGGGGACCGGATCGTCCAACCCGGTCATCATGAAGGCCGTTGGCGGCAAGCTGTTTTTCACGGCCAATACGCCCGACCTCGGCCGAGAGCTGTTCGTCACCGACGGGACGGCCTCGGGCACCCATCTCGTGAAGGAGATTCGCCCCGGGAACGCCGCGGCGGCCGGCATTACCTATGTTGCGACGGTCGGCGACCATGTTGTCTTCCTGGCCACCGATGGGGTGAGCGGGCGCGAGATGTGGGCGTCGGACGGCACGGCCGCCGGCACCACGCTGCTGGCCGACATCAATCCGGGCGCCGGCGGTGTCACCACCAGCTTTGATCAGAACACCCAGACGTCCTACGTGCAGACCCGTGAAGTGGACGGTAAGCTGCAGTTCCTGGTCGGGGTGAACGGCGGCAACTTCCGTTGGTGGGAAACCGACGGCACGGCTGCGGGTACGCACCAGGTTCCGGCGCTCGACCTCGGCGGGGTTACATTCCGGGCTGCTGAAACCACGATCGGGTCGAAGACCTACTTCATCGGCAACGACGGATCGGGCTACGCGATCTGGGTCTCAAACCCTGACGGGTCCAGCCCCGTTCGCCTTACGGCGACCCAAGCCAACTCGTTCAACAATCCGAACTTCACCGCGGCTGGCGGCAAGGTCGTGTTTCTCGGCAAGGATGCTGTACACGGCGAAGAGATCTGGGTGACCGACGGCACGCCGGGCGGCACGGGCTTGCTCAAGGAAATCGTCCCGGACTTCTACTCGACGCAGATTCTGGAGATTGAATCCTACGGCAGCCAGGCCCTCTTCGGCGCCCGGCTTGCGGATCAGAACTGGGGGATCTGGATTACCGACGGAACGGGCGGCGGCACCACGCTGCTCAAGACGCTCGGCAACTTCGGCGGCTCGCCGTTCGTGCCGCTGGGCCAGATCGACGGCAAGTTCCTGTTCCGGGTCATCTCCGATCAGGGCGACGGGCGGACCGAACAGCTGTGGGCGACCAACGGCACGGCCGGCGGAACGGTACAGCTGTCCAGCTACGTGCAGACATACAGCTTCCCGTACCGCAACGACCTGCCAAGCGACTTCATGAAGTTCGGCGAGAAATACGTCTACATCGCCGGCAGCGCGACGTTTGGCCGTGAACTGTGGGTCACCGACGGCACCGCGGCCGGGACGCGGATGATCATGGACAGCGTGCCGGGCGCACGCGACGGGGAGTATTCCAACTTCCGGGTCGTCGGCGCCACGCTGTTCTTCTCGGCCACGACTGATGCGACCGGGGTCGAGCTTTGGCAGACCGATGGAACGGCGGCCGGCACCCATATCGTGACGGATGCGAACCCGGATCCCGACCTCTCGCCGGGTACGGACATCGGCTATCGGTTCGAGGAAATCAACGGGGGAGCCATCTTCGAGATCACCACGGTCGCGGGGGCCATCGAGCGCTGGTTCAGCGATGGCACAGTCGCCGGGACGGTGAGGATTCTGGCCGGCGCGACCGACGGCTACGACGGGCTGCAGGTCGACGGGAAGTACTATCTCCAGGTCACCACGCCGGGTCACGGCATGGAGCTTTGGGTGTCCGACGGCACCGTCGCCGGAACCCACATCGTCAAGGAAATCGGGGCCGGGGCCGTGAGCGGGCTGACTCCGGCGTCGCTGATCCTGCCGTTCGGCGATCAGGTGGTCTTCGGCACGCGGGTCGGAACGGCCCAACTGTGGATCAGCGATGGGACCGAGAGCGGCACCGTCAAACTGCTTGATACAGCCGGGACCGCTGTCGCCGTGCGCGCCTTCGAGGATCGCATCTTTATCCGGGTCACGAACAACGGCGCCTACGAGCTCTGGACGTCAGACGGAACCACGGCCGGGGCGGTCAACCTGGGCGCTGTGGGGGGCTCCAACGTTCCGCAACAGTTCGACAACATTGTGCAGGTGGGGGACGCCTGGGTCTTCGCCGCAGGGTCTGGCGGCAGCGCGGTCCTGAAGATCACTGACGGCACGCTGGCGGGGACCCAGACGCTCGTCGCGGCCTACAGCAATGCGCGCGACCTAGCGGTCGTCGGCGACAAGCTGTTCTTCGTCGCCAACAACGGTGACACGGCGGGTGACCTCTGGGTGACGGACGGAACCTCGGCAGGGACAGTCCAGCTTCTCGACGCCTACAGAGACCTGGCGACGACCCGCATTCTGGGGGTCGAGAGGGCTCACACCGGCTTTGGCGATCTCGACTATGGCCATGCCCAGACCCTGAACGGACGCCTCCTGTTCCTGCAGGAAGTCACCGGCATGTCCGGCAGCCAGCAGCTGTTCTCCAGCGACGGCACGGTGGCCGGCACGGTCGCCCTGAACTTCAGCGGAGCCTTCGAGAACGTCTACCATTTCCACGACGGTCGACTGTTCTTCAGCAGTCGCACCTCAATGGGTAACACCTACGACCTGTGGAGCACCGACGGGACGCCTGATGGCACCGTGCGGCTGGTTCAGGACCGGCTGGTCTGGACCCCGTCCTATGACGCCCCGGCTACGCTGGACGGCGACATGCTCTACATCACGCGACTTGAACAAGGGGGGATGGCCCTCTGGGCGACCGATGGAACCGTCGCCGGGTCACGGCAGATCGCTGCGCTCGGTTCGGCGATCGCCAGCCAGATGATCTCGCTCGGCAACCGGGTGATCTTCACCGGCGCCCAGGTCGGCGACGACTATGAGCTGTGGGTGGCGGACGCGAACGGCGCGACCATGATCGAGGTGAGACCCGGGGTCACCGGGAGCTATCCCCACGACTTCACCCTCTTCCAGGGTCTGGTCTATTTCATCGCCGATGTCGGGGATCACTACGAGCTGTGGCGCACCGACGGCACGGCGGCCGGAACGGTCCAAGCGGCCAATCTGAGTCTCGGCGACGCCTATTCGGAACCCGAGCTTGAGGTGGTGTCCGGCCGCCTGACATTCCTGGCCAGCGACGGCGTCAACGGTTTCGAACTCTACGCCTTCGACGGGACGACCGCGGAGCGCCTCACCAACGCCGTGGCGGCTGGCGACAGCAACCCAGGCCCGGTCTTTGAAATTCCGACCCCTCCGCCGCCGCCGACCATCAACGGCAACGCCCGCAGCGAGATCATCAACGGCACGGCGGTCGGCGAGATCATCAACGCCCTGGGCGGCAACGACGTCGTCAACGGCCTGGCCGGCGACGACACCCTCAACGGCGGCGACGGGGCCGACCAGCTGTTCGGCGGGGCGGGGATCGACACCCTGGTCGGCGGCGCGGGCAACGACACCCTCGACGGCGGCGAGGGGGCCGACATCCTGCGCGGCGGCGTCGGCAGCGACGTCTACAAGGTCGGCGCCGGCGATACGATCGAGGAACTGGCCGGGGAGGGGACCGATACGGTCGAGGCCTCGGTCAGCTTCACCCTGTCGGACAATGTCGAGAACCTGAAGCTTGTTACGACGAAGAATATCGACGGGTTCGGCAACGACCTGAACAACCAGATCGCCGGCAACAACTACAACAACCGGCTGGAAGGCGGCGGCGGGGTCGATACCCTCGACGGCTTCAACGGCGACGACATCATTCTGGGCGGGGCCGGCGGCGACATCATCCAGGCCGGCAACGGCGCCGATGTCATCACCGGCGGAACCGGCAACGACACCCTCCGCGGCGGCAGTGGCGCGGACCGGTTCGTGGTTCTGCAGGAGTCGATGGGGGTCAGTGAGACCGACACCATCCGCGACTTCTACACCAGCCAGGGCGATGTGATGGACCTGTCGGGCATCGACGCCAACGCCCTGCTCGAGGGCGACCAAGCCTTCACTCTGGTGTCGACCTTCAGCAAGCAGGCCGGGCAGATGACCCTGACCTGGGTGCCCGGGCAGGCGACAACGCTGCTCAAGCTCGACGTCAACGGCGACGGCAAGCTCGACTACCAGCTGAAGATCAACGGCAACGTGACCGCCGACAGCGGGACCTGGACGCTTTAGGCGGGGCCTCGCCCTTCCAACAGGCTGGTTTCATTCGTTACTATCGGTTCGCGCCGACAAGAGCGCGGACCGGGAGTGCGGCATGAGGCTGGCAGCGAGCCTGTGGATCGTTCTGGCGCTGGCGATCGCCTCGCCGGCGACCGCCCAGGCGCCAACGCCCAAATGGGCCCTCGTCATCCACGGCGGCGCGGGCGTCATCGAGCGCGCCAACATGGACGCCGGGACAGAGGCCGCCTATCGAAAGGCCATGGCCGGCGCCCTGGCCGAGGGCCAGCGGGTGCTGGAAAAAGGCGGCAGCGCCATGGACGCCGTCGAGGCGACCATCAAGGTCATGGAAGACGACCCGCTGTTCAACGCCGGGCGCGGGGCGGTGTTTACGGCCGAGGGCCGCAACGAGCTCGACGCGGCCTTCATGGACGGAGCGACGATGAAGGCCGGCAGTGTCGCCGGCGTCACCCGCACGCGGCATCCGATCAGCCTGGCCCGGTCGGTGATGGAAAAGTCGCCGCACGTCATGCTGATCGGCCACGGGGCCGACCAGTTCGCCAAGGTCGCTGGGCTGGAGCAGGTCGATCCGGCCTACTTTTTTACCGAACGCCGCTGGCAGCAGCTTGAAAAGACGCTGAACGAGCAGCGCCTGCCGATCCCGACCCGGCCAATCAACGCGCCCTCGGCGGCCAGGTCGATCTCGCGGGGACCCCAGCCGGACGACCATCGGTTCGGCACGGTCGGCGTCGTCGCGCTCGACCAGAAGGGCGACATCGCCGCCGGCACCTCGACGGGCGGCATGACCGCCAAGCGCTGGAACCGGGTGGGCGACGCGCCGATCATCGGGGCCGGCACCTATGCCGACAACCGCAGCTGCGCCGTCTCGGCGACGGGCAGCGGCGAGTATTTCATCCGCCTGACCGTGGCCCGGACCATCTGCGCCCTGGTGCAGTACAAGGGCCTGAGCCTGCAGGCGGCGGCCGACGAGGTGGTGCGGAAGCAGCTGCCGGCCATCAATGGCGACGGCGGGATCATCGCCCTGAGCGCCGACGGCCAGCTGGTCTGGAGCTTCAACACCCCGGGCATGTACCGCGCCCGCGCTTCGTCGGAGGAGCCGGCGGTGGTGGCGATCTACAAGGACGAACCGTGAGCAAGAAGAACTGGATTCCGGTCCGCGGCGCAGAGGGCCAGCACAGCCGCCAGGCGCACGCCGACCTGCCGGAAGGCGCCTATGAGCGGGAGATGTCCAAGGAGGGCTTCTTCGGCCCGGCGGCCTTCCTCTATCACCCACGTCCGCCGACGGGCTGGTCGAAGTTCGAGGGGCCGCTGCGGCCCCGCGCCTACGATCTCAACCGGCTGAACCAGCCGCAGGCCTCGCCGTGGGATGCGCCGGTGGTGCTGCACAACAACGCCACCGAGCTGCGCTTCTGGAAGCCGGAAGGCGCGATCACGGACCTGGCCCGCAACGCCGACGGCGATCAGCTGCTGTTCATCCACGCCGGGGCAGGGGACCTGTTCACCGACTTCGGGCGGATCGGCTACCGGGCCGGCGACTATCTCTACCTGCCGCGCGGAACGATGTGGCGCCTCGCGCCCGCCGAACCGACGGCGGTGCTGACCATCCAGGCGACCAACACCCACTACACCCTGCCGGACAAGGGTCTGCTCGGCCCGCACGCCATCTTCGACCCGGCCATTCTCGACACCCCGGTGATGGACGAGGCGTTTCGCGACCACCAGGCGATGGCCGCAGAGTTTCCCGTGCGCATCAAGAAGCGCGGCCAGGTGTCGGTGGCGACCTACGATTACAATCCGCTCGACGCCGTGGGCTGGCATGGCGAGCTGGCGCCGGTGCGGCTGAATGTGACCGACATCCGGCCGGTGATCAGCCATCGCTACCACCTGCCGCCATCCGTCCACACCACCTTCCTGAGCGACCGGTTCGTGGTCTGCACCTTCACGCCGCGCCCCTTCGAGACCGATCCGGGGGCGATCAAGATCCCCTTCTTCCACAACAACGACGATTTCGACGAGGTGCTGTTCTACCACGCCGGCGACTTCTTCAGCCGCGACCACATCGAAAGCGGCATGATGACCTTCCATCCCAGCGGCTTCACCCACGGGCCGCATCCGAAGGCCCTGAAGAACATGCTGGTCCAGCCCAAGCCGGCGACCGACGAATACGCCGTGATGATCGACACCCGCGATCCGCTCGAGGTCGGCGACGGGGCGTCTTCGGTCGAGAACCCGGCCTATGTCGACAGCTGGAAGTCGCCCGGGTGAGCGAGCGCATCGACCTCGGCGAGAAGTTCGCCGCCATCAACGAGCACTGGCGGCCGAAGGTGGCCGCCCAGGCCAACGGCCAGGACCTGCGGCTGGTGAAGGTGCAGGGGGTGTTTCCCTGGCATCGGCATCCGGACGCCGAAGAGATGTTCCTCGTCTGGAAGGGCGCCTTCCGGGTCGAGTTTCGCGACCATGTCGTCGAGATGGGGCCGGGCCAGATGGTCGTCGTGCCGCGAGGGGTCGAGCATCGCACCGCCGCCGACGCGGAGGCGGAAGTGCTGATCTTCGAGCCGTCGGAGGTGATCAACACCGGCGACGCCGAGGCCAGCGAATTCACCGCCCCGCATGGAGCGAGGGTGTGAGCGATCCCGACCTTGTCGCCTTCGCCGAAGACGAGCTGACCCGAGCCCTGACCCTCAGCTGGCGTGACCTGTCGAAGATCACGCCCTGGGGCGACACCTTCGAGGGCCTGTCGCCGGCCGGGCGCGAGGTGCAGGTCGAGCGAAACTATCTGTGGGCCGCCGACGAGGGCGGTGACATTCTCTGCGAGGTGGCCGTCTTCGGCGGTCCGTCGCGTTACGACCAGGGGGCGCGGGTCAGTCGCCTCATCAAGAAACCATAAGAAGGAAACGCCCGTGAAGCTCGCCTCCCTCAAGTCTGGCCGTGACGGCAAGCTGGTCGTGGTGTCCAACGATCTGGCCTGGTGCTTCGACGCCTCCGCCGCCGCCCCGACCCTGCAGGCGGCCCTCGACGACTGGGAGCGCTGCGAGCCGATCCTCAAAGCGCTGTCCGCCAGCCTGGAGGTCGGCGGCGTGCCCCGTATGCGCTTCCACGAACACGACGCCGCCAGTCCGCTGCCGCGCGCCTACCAGTGGGCGGACGGTTCGGCCTACGTCAATCACGTGGCCCTGGTGCGCAAGGCGCGTTCGGCCGAGATGCCGGACAGCTTCTGGACCGATCCGTTGATGTACCAGGGCGGCTCGGACGGCTTCCTGGGCCCGCGCGATGCGATCCCGCTGGCCGACGAGGCCTGGGGCTGCGACCTGGAAGGCGAGATCGCCGTGGTCACCGGCGACGTGCCGCAGGGGGTGAGCCGCGAGGAGGCCCTCAAGCATGTGCGGCTGGTCATGCTGTGCAACGACGTCTCGCTGCGCAATCTGATCCCGGCTGAGCTGGCAAAGAACTTCGGCTTCTTCCAGTCCAAGCCGGCCAGCGCCTTCTCGCCGGTGGCGGTGACGCCCGACGCCTTGGGGGATGCCTGGAAGGACGGCAAACTGCACGGCCGGCTCGATGTCGAACTGAACGGCAAGGCCTTTGGCGAGGCCGATGCCGGCGTCGACATGACCTTCGATTTCGGGACCCTGATCGCCCATGCGGCGAAGACGCGGAAGCTGGTCGCCGGAACCATCATCGGCTCCGGCACAGTGTCGAACCGCGACGCCGAAGGCGGCCCCGGCAAACCGATCAGCGACGGCGGGTTGGGCTACAGCTGCATCGCCGAGGTGCGCACAGTGGAGACGCTGCTCAACGGAGAGGCGAAAACGCCCTTCCTGAAACATGGCGATACGGTGCGGATTGAGATGCGCGACGGCCGTCGGCACAGCATCTTCGGCGCCATCGAGCAGACCGTGGCGCCAGTCTGATGAGGAGGCGTCCCGTGGCCGGCCATCTGTCTCTCGCTTCGCCGCCGGGTGAAGTGGACACCTCGGCGCTGGTGCTGGACGACTACCTGCCGTTCCGCCTGTCGGTGGCCTCGAACGGCGTCTCGCGGCTGATCGCCAGGGCCTATGAGGACCGTTTCGGCCTGACCATTCCGCAGTGGCGGCTGATGGCGGTGCTGGCCGAGGGCGGGCTGACCCAGCAGCAGGTGGTCAGCCGAACGGTGATGGACAAGGTCTCGGTCTCCAGGGCCGCCCGCGAACTGGTCGCCCGCAGCCTGCTGGTCCGCGACGCCAACACCGGCGACGGGCGCAGTCACCTGCTGGCCCTGACCGCCATGGGCCGCAGCCTGCACGCCGAGATTGCCCCACTGGCCAAGGCCTATGAGGCGGCCCTGCTGACCGGCCTGGCCCCCAGCGAGGTGGCGACCCTCAAGCGGCTGTTGATGCGACTGGAAGCGGCGGCGACCAAGCTTTCGGGCGACGGCGGACGGTAGACGCCGTCGGCGCGGGCGGTTAGGGCGGGCGGATGATCCTCGCCCTCGACGCCGCCGCGCTCCGCAACGACCCCGGGCTTGCCGAGGCGCTGCTGGACCTCAACAACGCCCATGCGGTGGAACTGTCGGTGCTGGACGCTGACCGGCTGGCGCGGTTGGTGGATGAGGCCTTCGTCGCCCGGCGGTTCGGCCTGGCCGACGCCCTGTTGATCGCCTTCGATCAGGACGCCGACTACGACAGTCCCAACTTCCTGTGGTTCCGCGATCGCTATGAGCGCTTCGTCTATGTGGATCGGGTGGTCACCGCGGCGGCGGCGCGGGGCAGGGGACTGGCCGGCGCCCTGTACCGCGATCTGGTCGAGCAGGCGCGGGCCGCCGGCCACACGCTGATCGTTTGTGAGGTCAACGCCGACCCGCCCAATCCGGCCTCGGAGGCCTTCCACAAGGGCTTCGGGTTCGAGCCGGTCGGCGAGGCCCTGCTGCCCAATGGCAAGACGGTGTCCTATCTGGCTTTCCGGATCGCGGCGCGCTGACGGCGTCAGCGCCCGCGATAGCCGCAGCGCTCGCAAACCCGCGTCCCGACGCGCGAGCGGCTGTTACGCCACAGATGCCCCGTCAACAGGCACGGCAGGAACTTCAAGGGCTTGAAGGGCATGGGTCCGGACACGGCCCTTTTCTGCCTGTTCCGCGTATTCGGCGCAACCGCCCGATGGGTCGTTGACGCGAGGGATCGCGCCGCTAGATTGCCGGGCCTTCGCGACCCGTTGCGCGGGGCCCCTGTGGTGGAATTGGTAGACGCGCCGGACTCAAAATCCGGTTCCGCAAGGAGTGTCGGTTCGAGCCCGACCGGGGGCACCACCTGCGCAAGACGGCCGAACTCGGGGCGTCCATGACCTATCACCTGTTCTATTCGCCCGGCACGGCCAGCCTGGCGGTCCACTGGATGCTGATCGAACTGGGCGTCGCCTTCGAGGCCGAGGCGGTCGATATCAAGGCCGAGCGGTCGGCGGCCTATCTGGCGCTCAATCCCGCCGGCCGGGTGCCGACGCTGGTGATCGACGGGGCGCCGGTCAGCGAGTCGGCGGCGCTGTTGATGCTGCTGGCCGAGCGGCATCCGGAGGCCGGGTTCGCGCCGGCCGTCCGGAGCCCGGAACGGGCGGCCTGGATGGAGACCATGCTGCTGCTCGCCAACGGCCTGTCGCCGGCCATGCGGGACTGGTTCTACGCCGACAAGGACGGTGAGCCGGCCGGGGCGGCGGCGGTGCAGGCCCTGGCCCGCCGGCGCATCGAGGGGGTGTTCGAGCGGCTGGACGGGATGCTGGCCGACCGGCGGCCCTTCCTGCTGGGCGAGGCGGTGACGACGGCGGACTTCCTGGCGACCATGCTGATGCGCTGGTCGCGCAACATGGAACGGCCGGCGACGTCCTGGCCGAACCTCGGACCCTATGTGACCCGCATGCGGGCCCGGCCGGCCTTCGTCGAGGTCTGCCGGCGCGAGGGCCTGACGGAGTGGCTGAACGGCTGACCGCGCCGAGGCCAGCCCGTTAACCGAACCCTGCGACCTGCTTCCTAGAATCGCGGAAAACAGGGAGGCTCGGCCCATGGTCACACTCCGGTTTGGATCGCCGCACGTCCGCCTGCCCGGCGCCCCGCCCGCCCGCGCCAGGGGCTTCGGGTGACCGTCGCCCTCGACCCGAAATCGCCCGATAGCCGGGGCGTCGCCGCCCTCGCCAGGGCTTTCGACGTCCAGACGACGAAGGAGGTCGCCCAGGGCGCCCGGCTCGAGCGGCTGGGATTTGCCGGCCTCTATGCGCTGGCGTCGCTGGTGGTGCTTGCCTGGCCCTGGCCGCTGGCCTGGATGGCGGGGATTGTCGTCTGGGAGACGGGCGTCGTCGGGCGGCTGCACGACCTGGTGTCCCGCAGGCTGACGGGCCGGCGGGCCTTGATCGCCTTTGCGACGATGAACCTGTTCGGATCCTGCCTGTTCCAGGCGCTGGCGCTGCTCTGCTTCGCCGAGGGCTCTCCGCTCGGCGTGGTCCTGGCGGCGACCTGGATCGGCGGGGCGGTGCTGAACAGCCTCGTCTACTTCAACGGTCACCGCGGCCTGTTATGGGGCACGTTGCTGCCCATCGTCGCCGCCACGGTCATCGGCCCGTGGCTGGCCTACGGGTTCAGCTGGCCGTCGCTGTTTATTCCGCTGCTGCTCGGCGTGTCTTCCCTGGCGGCGCGACGCTTCTCGCTGGATCACGGCGCCCTGCTACGCCAACTGGCCGATCGCCAGGTCGCCTTCGCCGACCTGGAACGCAAGCTGGCGGCGGCGATCGAGGCCTCGGGCGACGGCTACTTCGAGTACGACCTGGTCGCCGACGAACTGGCCGCCAGCCCGACCTGGTCGGCGATGCTGGGCTATGGGCCCGGCGAACTTCCCAGCCCCGTCCGCGACTGGCGGTCCTTCATCCATCCCGACGACCTGGACCTGCTGGTGCAGGACTACGACGCGCACCTGGCCGGGACCACGCCTCACACGGCCACCGAACTGCGGATGCGGTGCAGGGACGGCGCGTACAGATGGGTGTTCTCGCGGGCGCGGCTGATCTCGCGGACGCCGGACGGGCAGCCCTGGCGGGTCATCGGCACCACCCTCGACATCTCGATTCGCAAGGCGCTCGAACATCAGCTGGAGGCGGCCCGCGACGAGGCCCAGAACGCCAACGCCGCCAAGGGCGTCTTCGTCGCCAACATGAGTCACGAGATCCGCACGCCGCTCAATGGGGTGATCGGCATCGCCGGGGCCCTGGCGCGGACGGATCTTTCCGCCGATCAACGGGAGATGGTCGGGCTGGTCCAGTCCTCGGGCGAGATGCTGGACCGGATGCTCTCCGACATCCTCGACCAGGCCAAGATCGAGGCCGGTAACTTCCAGCTGCAGGCGGCGCCGCTCGACCTGGCCGAGACGATCGAGGCTGCCGCCGCCCTGATGCGCGCCCGCGCCGACGAAAAGGGACTCGCCTTCCGCGCGGAGTACGGGGAGGCGGCCCAGGGGATGTTCGAGGGCGATGGGGTGAGGATCCGCCAGATCGTCTCAAACCTGGCCTCCAACGCCATCAAGTTCACCCAGGCCGGCGAGGTCGCCATCCGCGTCGAGGTCGTGGATCGGGCGGACGCCGCGAGCCTCGTCCGGATCGAAGTCGCCGACAGCGGCATCGGCTTCGACAAGGAGACCGCGGACCGGCTGTTCAACCGGTTCATCCAGGCCGACGGATCGATCTCGCGGCAGTTCGGCGGCACAGGGCTGGGCCTGGCCATCTGCAAATCGCTCACCGAACTGATGGGCGGCCAGATCGGCGCCCGTTCCGAGCCGGGAGCCGGCAGCGTCTTCACCGTGGAGATCCCGCTGCCCCGGACGATGCCGCTCGAAGACTATCGCCTGCGCCGCGCGGAGGCGGCAGTGCGCGAAGAGGAGCCCGGCGCCGCCCCCGCCCAACTGGGCAGCATCCGGATCCTGCTGGCCGAGGACCATCCGACCAACCAGCGCGTCGTGCAGCTGATCCTCGAGCCGGTCGGCGTGGCCCTGACCATCGTCGCCAACGGCCGCGAGGCGGTCGACGCCTTCCAGCCCGGACGGTTCGACCTGATCCTGATGGACATGCAGATGCCGGTGATGGACGGCCTGGCGGCGACCCGCGAGATCCGCGCCCTGGAGGCGCAGGCGGGCCGGCCTCCCGTCCCGATCGCCATGTTCACGGCCAACGCCATGGACGAGCACCTGGACCTGGCCGCCCAGGCGGGGGCCAACCACCACATCGCCAAGCCGATCACGCCGACGCGGCTGCTCGAGGGCATTGACCTGGCCCTGAATCAGCCGGCCCCCGCGGTCGCGCTGCTCGGTAGAGTCGGGGTCTGAAGAACGGTCTTCGCGCCCGTTCAGGCTTCTTCCGGCGGCGCGTGGGTCTGGGCGTACATGCTCTGACTGGGCGGGACATAGGCCAGGCGGAAGAGTTGCGGCGCGAGGTCCTTCGGCGGAATGACGATTTCGATCAGGGCCGGGACATCGACCAGGCCCTTCACGGCGCCGAGGGCGGCTTCCAGCTCCTCGCGGGTGGAGGCCCGGAAGCCGACGGCGCCGAAGGCCTTCGCCAGGGCGCCGTAGTCCCAGGTCGGCAGGACGTCGAAGGGGGCGAACTCGCCCTGGGGCGTGAAGGCCTTGAGGTCGACGAAGGCCTGTTCGATGGCGTAGCCTTGGTTGCTCATCACGAAGACGGCGGCCGGGACCCTGGCGCGGACCAGGCTGGAGATCTCCTGGCAGATCATCATGAAGCCGCCGTCACCGGCGACCACGAAGGGTCGCTTGCCGGAGCCCAGGGCCACGCCCAGGGCGCAGCCGGTCTCATGGCCTAGTGAGCCCCAGGCCGCCTGGGCGACGAAGCTGTTCTGCGGCAGTCCCATGAGGTTGCCGAACACGTAGAGCGAAGTGCTTTCGCCCAGCACCAGCACCGTCTCGTCGAACAGGCCCTCGGCCTTCATCCAGTCGGTGAGCTGGCGGTAGAAGCGATTGTAGGTGAGGACGCCCTCGGGATAGGCGGCCTCCTCGGGGTCCGGGTCCGGCGTCGGAGTGGGCGGGGTAAAGGCCTTGGGATAGCCGGGCGAGGTCTTGAACCGCTCAAGCAGTTCCTGGAGGAAGTCGGCCAGGGTGACCTGATTGAACTGGGCGTAGCCGACCCGGCATTCCTCGTCGTTGACCTCGACCATCTGGCCGTAGCTGCTGGCCATGATGTTCAGGTAGTCGTCGGTGATGATGGTTCCCAGCGCCAGCACGGCGTCGGAATTGTCGACCACGGCGCGGGTCACGGCGGGGGAGGCGGGGCCGGAATAGGTGCCGATGAACAGCGGCTGGGCCTCGTCCAGCACCGTCTTGCCAAGGCTGGTGGTGGTGAAGGGCAGGCCGCTGGCGTCAACGATTTGCTGGGCCAGGGCCTGCAGGCCGTAACGCTGGATCTCGACGCCGTACCAGAGCACCGGGCTGCGCGCGCCCTGGATGCGGTCCCAGGCAGCGTCGAGGGCGGCGGCCAGGGTCGCCGCGTCGCTGGTCGGGATGACCGGAACGAGGCTGCCCTTCGGCTTGGCGCAGGGCAGGTTCCAGACGTTCTGGATCACTTCCAGGTAGATCGGCCGGTGGTAGCTCAGCATGGCGACGATGGCCCCGTCGATCTGGCTAGGCGCGTCGTCAGGGTCGGTGATGATCTCGGAGGCGACGGTGACGTGGGAATAAACGTCGCGGTCGGCCTCCAGGTCGCCGGTGGAGTGGTGGTAGAGGACGCCCTGGGTCAGTTCCTGAATCCGGGCCCTGGTCGAGGGGCTGGAGGAGATGATCGCCACCGGCAGGCGCTCGACATAGGAGCCGGCCGCCGGGCAGAGGGCGCTGAACGTCCCCACCCCGTACTGTACGCATGCGGCGCCGATGCCGGTGAAGCGGGCATAGCCGTCGGCGGCGTAGCCGCTGCCCAGCTCGTTGATGTTGGGCACCCGCTCGATGCCGGGGGTGGCGTCCAGCGCCTCGAGAAAGGGCCCGCAATAGTCGCCGGGAACGGCGAACATGTGCCCCAGCCCAACCTCGATCAGGCGATCGACAAGGTACTGCGCGACGGTGTAGGCGGCGGCCATGGTCTCAGCCCTCCTCGACGGGGCAGAGGCAGTCGGGGGTGATCGAGGCCAGCATCTTGCCGACGTCCTTGGTCGGGATGCAGCCGTCGAGCTCGCCGCAGCCGGGGCAGGGGTTGGGCATCAGCTCGTAGCCCTTCTTCAGCCAGCGCGGGCGTTTGAGGCCGAAGTACTTCTCCAGCATGGTCTCGGCGGTATCGAGGGCGCCTTCGACCCAACCCTGGCCGATGCTGTAGGCCTCGCCGACGATGTGGATGTCCTGGTCCTCGACGGGCTTGAGCATCCGCCACATCACCTCGTCGAGCCGGTAGCCGGCCTTCCACTCGTGCCAGCCGCCGCCGTACGGGTCCTCGTTCCAGGTGTGGTAGACGGCCGAGTAGGGCTTGGGGATCTCGGGCAGGGCATGGACGGTGGCGACCTGCAGGTTGGCGACCTCGACCATCTCGGCCGAGGCCGTGTATTCGGTGATCGGCAGCGGGCCCTTGGCGGTCGGCTCGATGCAGCTGGGCATGTAGCCGGCGTAGGCCGCGCCGCCCTCCAGCCCCTTCCAGAACGGCACCGTCGAGATGTCGTTGTAGCTGGCCATCAGCAGCGAGTTGAGGAAGGGCTCGCCGTCCTCCTGCTCGCCCTCGGTGCCGAAATAGTAGACCTGCCGGATCGGCAGGTCGGTGACCGAGCGGCCGGCGGTCAGGCCCAGCGACCGCCACCACGGCCGCTCATAGGCCAGCAGCAGCTTGAAGGCGCTCTGGATCAGCACCGAGCCCATGTCGACCTTGAGCTGCGGATGGTCGAAGAAGGTCGACTTGATCAGCTCCAGCGACCGGCGCGGCAGGCCGAGCACGATCTTTTTGGCCCGGACGGTGACGATCTCCGGATCCTGCGGGATCCGGGTCGTGGCCTGTTCCGTCACCGTGCGGTGGAAGATCAGGGTGTAGGGGTAGTCGCCCGTGCCGATCACGATCTCCGCCAGGCGGTGGTTCATGAACAGTCGCTCATTGCGGGGCAGCTTGCCCGCGAACTCCTCGTTGAACTGCCTGGCCAGGGTGATCGGCAGCATGTCGTAGCCGTCGCGCAGGGTCAGGAACTGGGTGTCATCGCTGTATTCGGTGGCCGGCAGCTGGGTGACGGCGCTGGCGTTGGCGACGTTGGCGTCATAGCCGCCGGCGTCGCGCATGAACTGGTAGCCCTCGTTGGACAGCACCCGGAACATCAGGTCCCAGAAGCCGTACTCGTAGAGCGGCTTGCCGAAGGCCTTGACCTTCATCTGGTCGCAGAGGCTCAGGTTCGCGAGGTTGGGGTAGATGTTGTTCATCACCTGCACCTGCAGGTTCGTCGGCCCCAGGCCCCGTTCCGACCAGGCGAGGTTGTAGGGCACCTTGTCCGGGTCGGAGAGCTCGTGCAGCCGCAGGTGCTTGCCGCGCAGGTAGAAGAGGTTGCAGTTCGATCCCACCGGCTTGGGAGCCCCCATCGGGAAGTCCTTGGTCGGCAGGTCGAGGTGACGGATCAGGTCGGCCACCAGGATGTGGGAGGTGGGGATGTAGCGCATCCCGCCCAGCTCGGCCTTCACATGCGGCATGCCGGGGATGGTGACGCTGTAGAGGCGGCCGCCGATGCGGTCGCTGTATTCGAACAGGCCGATCTCCTGCTTTTCGCCCAGTTCCTGCTGGAGCCGCCAGGCGCTGTAGGTCCCCGCGCATCCGCCGCCGATCACCGCAACGTCCAGATCCATGGTGCTTCCCCGAGGGCGGCCCGAGGCGAGGGGCTCGCGTCGCTTCAACCGCCGAAGGGGAGGCTAAGATCGAATTTTCAGAAATACAATCTAGGATCGTGCAGGAGTCAGGTCTCCAGCATCCGCCGCATGATCGGCAAGGCCTGGTCCATCATGCCGCCGACGTAAGGCGCGAGGGAGTCCGGGGCCAGGTCGATGGTCCAGGTCACCTCCGCGCCGCCGGGCGCCTCGGCCACCTCGAAGGCGGCGCTGTAGCTGCGGAACGGGCCATCGGGAATGGCGTAGACCAGTCTGCGGGCCTCATCGTCGCGGGAGATGAAGATTTCGCGGGCCACGGCGCCTGTGCCGAAGGTGACGATGCGGTCGGAGCCGTCGAGCTCCAGCGCGGTCAGGAAGCCCGGGGCGACACGGGTGTGGACGGCGCCGAAGTCGGCGATGGCGTCCCAGACGGCGGCGGGATCGGCGGCCAGGCGGGCGGTGCGGCGGACGGTGGCGCCGGAGGGGGTGAGGGTCATGGCAGGGCTCCTTGTTGGCGGAGAACCATGACCGGCCGGGCAGGGAAGGTCTGGCGGATTTCGGACCGGATCGGCCTTCAGGCCATCGGGCCGTCAGGCGCGCTGCTCTGCAGACCCGCCGGGCTCCAGCTGCGGTCTTCCCGCCCGTGACGGGCGGCGCGGCGGCGGCGCAGGGCGTCGTGCAGGCCGTCGGCGAGGCTGAGGATCTGGGCGTCGTCGCAGAGGGCGACGGCGGTGGCGAGTTGCTCCCGCAGGCGCTCGAAGGCGGCGGGCCGCAACGGATGATGAGGGGCGCTCATGACCTGCTCCGATGCGTTTCAAGCTGAAATGATCCAGTCGCGGCCGGGTTCCGAATTATCTATGGTTTACAGCCGGTTACCGGAGATTTTCGGCAGGCCCGGCAGCAGGCCGCCGAGGGTCAGGGACGCTCGCCTGGGCCGGGCCCGGATCGCCCAGACTGCGGCGGCCGGCAGCATGACGGCGATCAGCAACAGCTTGAGGAGGATCAGTCCGCCGAGCGGGCTCGGCAGGACGACGAGGACGAAGATCACCAGCGCCATCGTCGCCAGCATGAAGAGAAGCTGACCAAAATAGCCGGCCGGACTGGAGCCGACCGAAGCGCGGGCGTCCGGGGCCTGGGCGACGACCCGGTCCAGGCAGGCCAGGACGAAGGGGACGAAGGTCGGCGACCGGTCCTCGAAATCGGCGATGCCCCTGAAGTGACTGTTGTCGATCAGCAGCTTCGAGCCCTTGCGGGTGGTCAGTTCGAAGACGTGCCGCCAGGTCCGGGCCCGGGTCGGGGTATAGGCGGCGCGCACGGCGCCCACATCCTTCCACGGCAGGGTCAGGCTGTCGCCGGCGGGCCGGGTCCAGATCAGGGCGTGGTCCTCGACGCTCCACCGGTGCTCGCCCTTTTCGAAGGCGTTCTCGCGCTTGGAATAGGTCGTGGTCATGACGCCTGTCCCCCCGTCCAGGAAGGCCCCAAGGCCCTGGGCGCCACCATGGGGTGAACACTTGCTCGCCGCGCCTCCCGAAAAGGGGGGAGCGGCGCTTGCGGGGTGTCAAACAAGCGTTCAACATGACCCCAAAAATAGGGGGAACGCCGCGTTCATGGCTGCCGAGAAACACCCGGGCTGGCGCCTCGCCGCCTTTGCCACGCCGGCGATTCCGCTGTCGGCCATGCTGTTGCCGATCACCATCTACCTGCCGAACTACTACGAGAAGGATCTGGGGGTCAGCCTGACGGCGATTGCCCTGGCCGGATTCCTGGTCAGGATCTTCGACCTGGGGCTCGACCCGCTGCTGGGCTTCGCCATTGACCGCACGCGCACGCCGTTTGGCCGCTTCCGCCCCTGGGTGGTGGCCGGCGCGCCGCTGACCATGGTGGCCATCTATATGCTGTTCATGGCCAAGCCGGGGGTGGGCGTCGTCTATCTGACCGTCTGGATGCTGGCGGCCTATGCCGGACAGTCGTTCGCCTCGCTGGCCACCTACGCCTGGTCGGCGCACGCGGCGCCGGACTACAACGAGCGCTCCCGCATCTACGGCTGGTGGCAGCTGTTCACCGTGATCGGCATGCTGTTGATCCTGACCTTGCCGGTGATCGCCGGCCGGCTGGGGGCCAGCGAGGCGACGGGGGTCCACGCCATGGGCTGGTTCGTCATCGCCGCCATCCCGATCACCATAACCCTGGCCCTGCTGTCGATGCGCGAGCCGGTGGTGAAGGTGGCGACGCACACGATCGGCTGGGGCCACTACTGGGGCATGATCAAGCAGCCCAGCGTGTTGCGGGTGCTGATCGTCGATATCCTGATGGGCACGGCCCCGACTGTGGCCGGCACCCTGCTGTTCTTCTATTTCGAGGCCGTGCGCGGCTACGGGCGGCCGGAAACCTCGGCACTGCTGCTGGTCTATTTTGTCGGGGCCCTGGCCGGGGCGCCGATCTGGACAGCGCTGGCCCGGCGGATCGGCAAGCACCGGGCGCTGACCATCGCGGCGGTCTTCTATGCCGCCGCCCAGGCCTTCACGATGATCTCCCCACGGGGCCATGTGGCCGGGATCATCGTCATGTTCATCGCCGGCCTGCCGTTTTCGGCCGGCTCCATCCTGCTCAAGGCGATGATGGCCGATGTCGGCGACGAGGTGCGGCTGCGCACCGGCGTCGATCTGTCGGGGATGCTGTTCTCGCTGCTGACCGGCTCGATCAAGATCGGCACCTCGATCGCCGTGACCTTGAGCCTGCTGCTGCTCGGGGCTGTCGGCTTTCAGTCCAAGCTGGGAGCGGGCAACACGCCCGAGGCCCTGCTGACCCTCAGCGTGATGTTCGCCCTGTTCCCGGCGGCGCTGGGTCTGATCGCCGCCTGGCTGATCCACGGGCACAAGCTGGACCAGGCGGCGCACGCCCTGGTCCAGGCCGAGCTGGAGGCGCTGGAGGCGGGGCCGACCGGCGGGCTGGACCTGTCGCCGGCCTTCGTGAAGACCTCGCCGGTCGACGTTGCCGAAGATCCGCCGGTCGGACGGATGTGAGGCTCTGGGCGGCTGGGCCGTGGCGGGGCATAGTGCCGAAAAGACGTGAGGAGACGCCCTATGACCCGCTCGAACGTGCTTGAGATCGAGCCCCTGTCGCCGGCCATCGGGGCGGTGCTGCGGGGCGTGAACCTGGCCGAGCCGGCCAGCGACGACCTGATCGGCGACATCCGGGCGGCGCTGCTCAGGCACCAGGTGATCTTCTTCGAGGGGCAGGACTTCACCCCGACCCAGCAGCGCGACTTCGCGGCCCGGTTCGGCGACCTGCATGTGCATCCGCTCTATGACCGGGACGAAGGCCACCCGGAGATCATGATCATCGACAATCATGTCGATAACCCCACCGACAACAACTTCTGGCACACCGACGTCACCTTCATCGACACTCCGCCGATGGGCTCGATCCTGGCGGCGCGGCAGCTGCCGCCGGTCGGCGGCGACACCATGTGGGCCTCGATGACGGCGGCCTACAAGGCCCTCAGCAAGCCGATGCAGACGTTCCTGCAAGGCCTTGAGGCCGTTCATGATTTCTCCTTCGCCTTCACGGCCGATGGGCTGGCCGGTTCGCAGGCGGGACGCGAGAAATACGAGAAGGCGGTGGCGGCCAATCCGCCGGTGACGCATCCGGTGATCCGGACCCATCCGGAGACGGGGGAGCCCGGCATCTTCGTCAACTCGGTGTTCACCCGGCGGATCAAGGGCCTGCGGCGCGAGGAGAGCAGGGCGCTGATGGCCTTCCTCAACCAGCACATCCAGCAGCCGGAATTCGTGGTCCGCTGGCGCTGGCGGCCGGGGGACGTGGCCTTCTGGGACAACCGCAACACCCAGCACCGGGCGGTGGACGACTTCCTGCCGCACCGGCGGATCATGACGCGGGCCACGGTGCTCGGTGACAAGCCGGTGTTCGCGGCGTGAGCCGCACGGCCAGCTGTTCCTGCGGAGCGTTGCAGGCGGTTTGCGCCGGCGACCCGGTGCGGGTCAGCGTCTGTCACTGCCTGGCCTGCCAGCAGCGGACGGGCAGCGCCTTCGGGGTTCAGGCGCGGTACGACGCCGACAAGGTGCGGCTGGTCGGGCCGCGGTCGACGTTCGAGCGGACGGGCGATGGCGGGACGACCGGGACCTACGCCTTCTGCCCGGGGTGCGGGACGACGATCAGTTGGACCAATGGCGACGCGCCCGGGTTGATCGCCATCGCCGTGGGCGCCTTCGCCGACCCGGCGTTCCCGGCCCCGGTGCGGGCGGTCTATGAGGAGCGGCAGCATCCGTGGGTGACGCTGGCGGGGATCGAGCAGCACGAGTGTTGATCGCAGCGAGGACGATTTTAGCAGATTTCGGCGCTTTTGAAATCTGAAATATTCAAGAAAACCAACCCGCTACACCGTCACAATTGACCTACCCGGGGTCCGCAAATCACCTACCACCAGTCCACTCCAGACCCACAAGTCTCCTACCGGAAACCGCCCGTTTTGGACCGGTCTGGGGCGGCGCCGGGCGAGGGGCCCGAAACGGGGCGAAAGGGATATGTCTAGACATATTCATCTTCGGCCGATCGACCGTCGCCGGCCTATCGGCAGGCGGCGACGCAGGCCCTGGCCAGTTCGGCCGAACCGTCGATGAGGGGGACGGCGAGGTCGTCGGCCGAGAGGACCAGAGGAACTTCCGTGCAGCCGGCGATGATCGCTTCCGCGCCCCGCTGTTCCAGGCCGCCGGCGCAGGCCGCCATCAGGGCGCGGGCGGTGGGGCCGGTATCGCCGGACTTGATGCGGTAGAGGATGTCCATGAAAGCGGACTGGGCCTCCTCGGTCGGCAGGATCGGCTCGCGGCCGGCGGCGGTGAGGCGGGTCCTGTAGAGATCGAGGGCCAGGCGGGTGCCCAGGACGCCGATGCGGCGGGCGTTACCGGCGGCGGCGATGGCGAGGTCGATCAGGTCGAGGAGCGGTAGGCCTGACGCGGCCCGGATTTCCTCGGCATGCAGGTGGGCGGTGTTGCAGGGCATGGCCAGGACCTCCGCCCCCGCCTCGCGCAGGCGGACAGCCATCTCCGCCAGCACCGGGCCCGCCGCGCCGCCCTCGACATTGCGGTCGGGGACCTGGGGGTTGAGGTCCATGAGCACGCGGAGGTGATCCTGGTCGCGCGCGGCCGGGGTGGCGGCCTGAAGCTTGGCCAGGAAGTCGAGGGTGGCGGCGGGGCCCATGCCGCCGAGGACGCCGAGGATTTTCAAAGGCCGGCTTCCAGCTCGTGGTGATAGCCGGACAGGCCCTGGGCGCCGCCGGTGTGCAGGAAGACGACGGTTTCGCCCGCGAAGGCCCCGGCCTTGCTCAGCGCGATCAGGCCCTTCAGCGCCTTGCCGGTATAGACCGGATCGAACAGCAGGCCTTCGGTGCGGGCGGCGAGGCTGAGGGCGTCGATGACGTCCTGGTCGATCAGGCCGTAGCCGGCCCCGACATAGTCGCAGTCGGCGATGACCTGTTCGCGCCTGACCCGGCCCTGGTGGCCGAGGCGGGCGGCGGTCTCGACGGCCAGCTTGAAGACGTTCTCTTCCTGCTTGGCTTTCGGGGCGCGGACGCCGATGCCGAGGATGGGGATGTCGGCCCCGCTGACCGCGAAGCCGGCGACCAGGCCGGCGTGGGTGCCGGCGCTGCCGGTGGCGGTGACCAGGCGATCGATCTTCAGGCCGCTGGCGTTGGCCTGGTGCGCCAGCTCCAGCGCGCAGTCGACGTAGCCGAGGGCCCCGGTGCTGTTCGAGCCGCCGCCGGGGATGATGTAGGGCGCGCGGCCCTCGGCGCGGAGCTGATCGGCGAGGGCGGCCATGGCGGCGTTCATGTCGGTGTCGGCGGGGACGGTGCGCATTTTTCCGCCGAGCAGGCGGTCGAGCAGGACGTTGCCGGAGCCGACGTAGTCGGGGCTGCGGTTGCCGGTGCGGTCCTCAAGGATGATCTCGCATCCCAGGCCGAAGCGGGCGGCGGCGGCGGCCGTCTGGCGCACATGGTTGGACTGCACCGCCCCCTGGGTGATCAGGACGTCGGCCCCTTGCTCCAGCGCCTCGCCGAGCAGGAATTCCAGCTTGCGGGTCTTGTTGCCGCCGCCGGCCAGGCCGGTGCAGTCGTCGCGCTTTATCCACAGATCTATCCCCAGGGCGGCGCCCAGGCGCGGGGCCGGTTCGAGCGGCGTCGGCAGGTGGGCGAAGCGGGCGCGGGGGAAGCGGGTCAGGTTCATTTGTGATGCCACCGTTTTGCGAAGCGTGTTACGCTCGGGATGGTCATAACTCGAAGACTGGGGAGGAAACCAATGCCCAGTAAAATCGCGTTCGCCACCGCCGCTCTGACGGTAGCTTCCATCATCGCCGCCACGCCGGCTTCGGGCGCGGCCCTTGTGCTCGGCGCGGGTCTGGCGACGGTCTGTTCCAAGGCCGCGATCAGCGGCCGCAACGACCTCAAATCCATCGACAACTGCACCCTGGCCATCGAGACCCAGGCCATGGGCCCGCGCGACCGCGCCGGCACCTTCGTCAACCGCGGCATCCTGAAACTGCGCCGCGCCGCCTATGACGACGCCCGGTCCGACTTCGCCAACGCCCTGCGCCTGTCGCCGGACCTGGGCGAGGCCTATGTCAACTGGGGCGCCAGCCTGATCGCCGAGCAGAAGTATGCCGAAGGTCTCTCCGAGATCGATCGCGGCATGGCGCTGGGCGTCGATGAGCCCGAGAAGGCCTGGTACAACCGGGCCATCGCCTATGAGGCCATGGGCGATCCGAAGCAGGCCTACCTGGCCTACCAACAGGCCATCGCCCTGGCTCCGGAATGGCAGGCGCCGCAGCTGCAGCTCACCCGCTTCACGGTCCAGCGCAAGTGATCAGAAGAGGCTTCGGGGCGCCCGCCGTCGTGGCGGGCGTGCTGATGGCGCTGGCGGCGGCGTCCTCCGCCGGCGCGTCGGTCCTGGTGCTGGGCGAAGGCCTGGCGCCGGCCTGCTCCAAGGCGGCCTTCCGCGGCAAGGCGGACAAGGCGTCCGTCGAAACCTGCACACGCGCCCTCGAAGAGGGGCTGGCGATCCGTGACCGCGCCGGCACCCTGGTCAATCGCGGCGTGATGCTGATGCGCGGCAAGGCCTATGGCCCGGCCGCGCGGGATTTCGAGGACGCCATCCGCCTGGCCCCGGACCTGGGCGAGGCCTTCGTCAATCGCGGTGTGCTGCGGATGGCGGACCGGGACTATGCCGGGGCGTTGGCCCAGATCGACCGGGGGATTACCCTCGGCGTCGATGAGCCGGCCAAGGCCTACTACAACCGCGCCCTGGCCCAGGAGGGGCTCGGCGACGCCAGGGCGGCGTGGCTGGACTACCGCAAGGCGCAGAGCCTGGATCCGGACTGGGACGCGCCGGCGAAGCAGCTGGTGCGGTTCAAGGTAGGCGCGCCTTGAGCGCGTCCTTCTCCCGGCAAGCGGGAGAAGGGCGCTTCGCTTTCGGAGCGCTGTTGCTCCATCCGCGTTCCTGAGGTCACTGTGCGCTGACACGGGCTGGGAGAAGACCTGATGGAATGGCGCGGCGGCCGCCGGGGCGGCAATATCGAAGACCGGCGAGGCATGGGCGGCGGGGCCGTGGTCGGCGGCGGAGTCGGGATTCTCGGCATTGCGGCGGTGCTGATCGGGGTGTTCGTGTTCGGCATGGACCCGCGGCAGGCCATGGACCTGGTCAGCGGCGCCGGCGCCGGCGGCGGCGGCCAGCCGGTGCAGGAAGGCCAGCGCGGCACGCCACAGGACGAGGCCGGGCAGTTCGTCGATGTCGTCGAGCAATCGACCACCGAGGTGTGGACGGCGATCTTCGCGGCGTCCGGAGCCCAATACGAGCGGCCGGCCGGGATGGTGCTGTACGATGGCGCGACCGGCACCGGCTGTGGAACCGGCCAGGCGGCGATGGGGCCGTTCTACTGCCCGAGCGACCGCAAGGTGTATATGGACCTGACGTTCTGGAACGAGCTGGAATCCAAGTTCGGGGCCAGCGGCGAGTTCGCCCGCGCCTATGTCATCGCCCATGAGGTCGGCCACCATGTGCAGAACCTCGAAGGGGCTATGCAGAAGGCCCAACGCCAGGGCATGCGCGGGTCCGACAGCGGCGCGGTGCGGCTGGAGCTGCAGGCCGACTGCTATGCGGGCGTCTGGGCGGCCCGGGCCGGGACCCAGGCCGGCGGCGGGCTGAAATTTAACGCCCAGGACATCGTCGATGGGCTGGGCGCCGCCTCGGCGGTCGGCGACGACACGATCCAGAAGAAGACGCAGGGGCGCGTGGTTCCGGACGCCTTCACCCACGGCACGGCGGCACAGCGAATGCGCTGGTTCCGGGCCGGCTACGAGGCCGGCGATCCGGCCGCCTGCGACACGTTCGGGGCGCGGTCGCTGTAGCCCCGAAGGGGCCCTTCTCCCGCTTGTCGGGAGAAGGTGGCGGCGAAGCCGCCGGATGAGGGCAGCGCCGGCCTGTCACGGCAGAGCGCGTTCTGGCGCGGGATGCGTTGAACCCAATCTTCTCTAGCCGGCGCAGCCCTCATCCGACCCCCTTCGGGGGCCACCTTCTCCCGACAAGCGGGAGAAGGACCGGGATCATTCCGCAGCCGGCCGCAGCCCGTCCTCTTCGGCGACGTCCGGTTGGTCGTCCATGCGCACGGCGTCCCCTTGCCGCGTGCGGTCCGCCCAGCGTTGCCGGCCGCGCAGGAGCAGCCAGATGTTGCGGAACCGGCGGACCAGGGTCTTGGGCGCGGCCAGGGCGGCGGGGGTCAGGAACAGGGTCAGCAGGGTGGAGAAGCTGAGGCCCCAGACCACGGCGCCCGACAGCTGGACCCACCATTCGGAGCCCGGCGCCTTGTATTCGAAATGGAAGCCCCGGAAGTTGGGGTGCAGTTCGAACATCAGCGGCAGCAGGCCGACGACGGTCACCACGGTGGTCAGCATGACCGGCCGGAAGCGCTGGACGGCCGAGCGCATGGCCGCCTCGTCCGGCTCGTAGCCCTGGTGGCGTAGCTGGTAAAAGGTATCGACCAGCACGATGTTGTGGCCGACGACCACCCCGGCCAGGGCGATGACCCCCGTGCCCAGCATGATCACCGAGATGTAGTCGAAGGTGTGGGCGACGTTGACCACCACGCCGAGCAGCACCCCGACCACCGACAGCACCACGGCCGAGAGGGTGACGATGATCCCGTAGAAGCTGTTGAACTGCCACAGCAGGATCACCGCCATCATGCAGAGGGTGGCCAGCATGGCGACGACGAAGAACTGGGCCGCCTCGGCGCCCTCCTCATCGGAGCCGCTGAACTTCCAGCGCACCGTCGGGTCGATGGGGGCCTTCTCCAGCCAGGGCTTGAGCTCGGCGATCTTCTGGTTGGCCGCCACCTTGTCGATGGTGTTGGCCTGCAGCAGGACAAGGCGCTGGCCGTCGCGGCGCTGGATGCTGGTCACCTGCTGGCTGGGCTTCTCCTTGATGAAATAGCTGGCCGGCACCGGGCCGAAGGGGGTGGTGATCTTCAGCTGTTCGAAGGCCGCGAGGTTGCGATTCTCCGGCGTGAAGCGGACGCGGATGTCGAGCTCGTCGTCGGCGTCGTCGGGCCGGAAGCGGCCGGCCAGCACGCCGGTGGTGACGAACTGGATGGCCTGGCCGACCGACAGCACGTCGACGCCGTAGCGGCCGGCGGCGGCGCGGTCGATGGTCAGGTTCAGCTCGATGCCGGGCGAGGCGCGGTTGTCTTCCTGCTCGATCAGCTGGGGATCCTCCGCCAGCCTGGCCTTGACCAGGTCGGCGGCGCGGTTGAGGGCGGCGGGATCGGCCCCGCGCATCTCGACCTGCACGTCCTTGCCCTGGGGCGGACCCCCTTGCGGCAGGCGCACCTCGGTCAGGACGCCGGGCAGGTCGGCGACGCGCTTGCGGATCTCGTCGGCGATGTCCTTGCCGCGGACGCCCAGCTCCTTGCGCTCCTCGAAGTCGACGAAGTCGATCTGGATGCGACCGACGGAATCGGCCGGGGCGCCGCCTCGGCCGCCGCCGCTGCCCATCTTGCCGGCCGAGACGTACATCGAGTTCATGCCCTTCAGGCCGGCCAGCCGCTGCTCGACCTGGCTGACCAGGACGTTGGCGGATTCCGGGGTCAGGTTGCCGCGCGCCTTGACGTAGACGGTGGCGTACTCGGGGTCCTGGTCGAGGAAGAACTCGGTGCGGTGCTTCTGCATCGAGAAGGCCACGACGATGGCGACGATGACCACCAGAGCCATGCCGGTGACCCGGAAGGGGTGGTGGCCCGACCACCAGAGGACGCGGGCGTACCAGCCCATGAAGCCGTCCATCTGGCGCGGATCACCATGCTCCGACTTGCGGATCTCCTCCAGGTGATGGAGATCGACGCCCGTCTTGCGGCCGAAGATCGAGCCCAGAGCCGGGGTGAAGATCAGGGCGACGAAGATCGAGGCCGACAGCACCATCATCAGGGTGATGGGCAGGAAGCTCATGAACTTGCCGGGGATGGAGTTCCAGAACAGGAAGGGCACGAAGGCGCACAGCGTCGTCAGCGTGCCATTGACCACCGGCCAGAACATGCGGATGCCGGCGGCCGCGAAGGCCTCCTCGCGCGGCATGCCCTCGGCCATCTTCCGGTCGGCGTATTCGACGACGACGATGCCCCCGTCGACCAATATCCCGACCGCCAGCACCAGGCCGAACATGACCATCTGGTTGAGGGTCAGGCCGAAGGCCTGCAGCAGCAGGAAGCCGATCATGAAGCAGACCGGGATCGACAGGCCGACCATCAGCCCCTGACGCACGCCCAGGCTGCCGACGATGATGGTCATGACCAGGATGGTGGCGATGATCAGCCCGCTCTCCAGGATGGTCAGGGAGCGTTCGATGAACTCGCTTTCGTCGAAGGTGTATTCGACCTGGATCGTCTCCGGCCAGCGTTTCTGCTCCTCGGCGACGGCCTTGCGGACCTCCTTGACGCTGTCGAGGATGTTGGCGCCGGAGCGCTTGACGACGTCGATGGAGAAGGTCGGCTGGCCGTTGAAGCGGGTGATGCGGCCGGGATCCTTGAAGGTGCGGCGCACCTCGCCGATGTCGCCGACGGTGATCAGCCGGTCGCCGTTGCGCTTGATCGGCAGGGCCAGGATGTCTTCCGGCTTCTCGACGACGCCGGGAATCTTGACCGCGAACTCGGTGTCTTTGGTGCGCAGGTTGCCGGCCGGGATCAGCTGGTTGTTGCGGCCGATGACCTGGGCCAGCTCGCTGGCGCTGACGTTGGCCGCCTGCATGCGGGCCGGGTCGATGGTGACTTCCAGAACCTCCTCGCGGCCGCCGCCGAGATCCGTGCGCAGCACGCCGGGCAGGGTCTCGAGACGGTCCTGCAGCTCGCGCGCCGTCTGGAACATCGTCCGCTCGGGCGCGCCGCCGTACATCATGATGCCGATGAAGGGGTCATCGTTGACGTTGTTCTCGGAGATGATCGGTTCTTCGGCGTCGGGCGGGAAGCGGCCGCGGGCCATGTCGACCTTGGCGCGGACGTCCTGCAGCACCTTGTCGACATCGAAGGACGGATCGAACTCGAGATAGACGAGGGCGGCGTTCTGCACCGCCACGCCGTTCATTTCCTTCAGTCCCTCGATGGACTGCAGCTCGGTTTCCAGCGGACGGACGAGCAGCCGCTCGGCGTCCTCCGGCGAGACGCCAGGGTAGGGCACCTGGATGCTGACGAACGGCACCGGGATGTCGGGCGAGGATTCGCGCGGCAGGTTGAGATAGGTGACCAGGCCGAAGACGGACAGCACCGCCGCCACCCCCAGCACCACCTTGCGCCGCCGGATGGCGGCATGGATCAGGGCGGAGATCATTGGCTGGCGGCTTTCACGGGAGCGACGGCGACGGCCGGGGCCGGCGCGGCGGCGGTCTCGGCCCTGACGCGGACGGTCTGGCCTTCATTGACGAAGGACTGGCCGGCGATGATCAGGTTGACCGGGCCCTCGAGCCCGCTGACCCAGACGCCGTCCGGACCCTGTTCGAGGATTTCGATGGGGGTGAAGGCCACCTGGCCGGCCCCGACGATGTGGCGGACGCCCTGACGGCCGTCGGAGCCCAGCACCAGGGCCGAGGACGGCAGGCGGTGGGCGGCCGACACCGGGGTGGCGATGCGCACGTCGGCGGAGAGGCCGGAGCGGGCCCGGCTGCTGGGGTTGGAGACGATGACCTCGACCCGGTAGGTGCGGGTCTGGGGATCGGCGTCGCGGGCGACGAAGCGGATGCGGCCGTTCAGCACCTCGCCGGTGGTCAGGACGGCACTGGCGGTTTCGCCGACCCGGACCTTGCCGATCTGGCTCTCGGCCAGGTCGGCGACGATGACCAGCGGGTCCAGCTCCAGCATGGTGCCGCAGGCGCCGCCGGGGGCCAGATAGGTGCCGACCTCGGCCTCGCGGCGGTCGAAGACGCCGCTGAACGGGGCGCGGATGTTGACCTGCTCCAGCAGCACCTCGGCCTGGCGCACGCCGGCTTGGGCGGAATCGAGGTTGGCCTGGTCCTGCAGCACCTGGGTCTGCGACCGGTAGCCCTGGGCGGCGAGGCGCTCGGAGGCCTGCTTCTGCAGCTGGCGGGACTTCAGGTTGGCGCGGGCCTGGTCGAGGCTGGCCTGGCGGGCGTCGATCGAGACGCGGCAGAGGATGGCGCCCTTGCGCACGAAGCTGCCTTCGGCGGCCGGCACGGCGGCGACCGGGCCGGCGGTCTCGGCGCGGACGATGACGGTGCGGGCCGCTTCGGTGCGGCCGCGCAGGACGATGGCCCCGGGGCGCAGTTCAGGTTCGATCAGCCGGGTGGTGACCATGATGGCCTGGGGCTTGGCCTCGGTCTTGGCCTCGGGCTTCTTGGTCAGGGCGCCGACAACGCCGCCGACGACGAAAAGCAGCAGCACGCCGCCCAGGATCGCCAAGGCGACAAGGTGAGATTGTTTGATCTGCATAACCGGCCCTATGGGCGCAGCCGACCTGTCGCGTCGCGCGCGCCTATCCCCAAAGAGTAATCTGAACACTGTTCTGATAGCGGGTCGGGCCCGATTTGAGAAATGAAATTCCGGACAGATTAGGCGCTTTCGTCCAAGTTCCCTGCCGGAGGGACGCCGGCCCCGGGGCCTTCCCATCGCCGTCTTCGGGTCCCATAAGCGGCGGCATGACTGCTCGCCTGTGGGACATCACCCAGCCTCTGCGCCCCGGCATGCCGACCTGGCCGGGGGATACGCCGTTCGAGAGCGGCGGTGTCTGGAGCATGGGGCCGGGGACGCCGGTCAATGTCGGCCGCTTCAGCCAGTCGGTGCATGCCGGCACGCACGGCGATGCGCCGTTTCACTATGACGCGGCCGGCGTGACCGCCGAGGCGGTCGATCTCGACATCTATCTGGGCCCCTGCCGGCTGATCGACGTGCGCGGGGCGGGCGGGCGAATCGAACCGGACGATGTGGCGGCGGCGCTGGACGGGGTTCCGCCCCGGGTGCTGCTGCGCACCTACGAGGTGTTTCCGCTTGAGGCCTGGGACAACGATTTCAAGGCCATCGCGCCGGCGACTATCGACCTGCTGGCCGACCATGGGGTCAGGCTGATCGGGGTCGATACCGCCTCGCTCGATCCGGAGACCTCCAAGACCATGGACGCCCACCGCCGGGTGGCGGCGCGGGGCATGGCCATCCTCGAGGGGCTGGTGCTGACCGCGCCGCCGCCGGGGGACTATGAGTTGATCGCCCTGCCGCTGCCGCTGGTCGGGCTGGACGCCTCGCCGGTGCGGGCCGTGTTGCGTGAGTTGAAGCCATGACCGACGCCGAAATCGCCGCCCTCGACGCCGCCGATCCCCTGGCGGCGCTGCGCCATGAGTTCGAAATCCCCGACGGCCTCCTCTACCTCGACGGCAATTCGCTGGGGCCGCTGACGAAGTCCGCGCGGCTCCGCATGCGCGAGGTCGTCGAGCAGGAGTGGGGCCAGAGCCTGATTCGCGGCTGGAACGACCACGACTGGATGGGGGCGCCGCGCCGGGTCGGCGACGCCATCGCCGGACTGATCGGGGCGGAGGCGGGGGAGGTGATCGTCGCCGACTCCACCTCGGCCAACCTCTTCAAGCTGGCCGTCGCCGCCATGCAGGCGCGGCCGGACCGCAAGGTGGTGCTGTCGGAGCCGGGCGACTTCCCGACCGATCTCTACATGCTCGAAGGGACCGTGCGGACGCTGGGCGGCGGCCGGCGGCTCGAACTGCGGCCCGCCGAGGCGATCGAGGCGGCGCTCGACGAGGACGTCGCCGTGCTCGTCCTCTGCCACGCCCACTACAAGACCGCCCGCATCCGCGACATGGCCCGGCTGACGGCGGCCGCCCATGCGGTCGGCGCCCTGGTCATCTGGGACCTCAGCCACAGCGCCGGGGTGCTGGAGGTCGACCTGAACGGCTGCAACGCCGACCTGGCGGTGGGCTGCGGCTACAAGTACCTGAACGGCGGGCCGGGGGCGCCGGCCTTCCTGTTCGTGGCCAGGCGCCACCAGGGCTCGCTGATCTCGCCGCTGTCGGGCTGGATGGGCCATGCGGCGCCCTTTACCTTCCAGGACGCCTACGATCCGGCCAGCGGCATCGGCCGCTTCGCCTGCGGCACCCCGCCGGTGCTGGGGGTCAGCGCCTTGGAATGCGGCGTGGCGCTCAGCGTCCGGGCCGGGCCGAAGGCGTTGCGGGCCAAGGCGGCGGCGCTGACCGACCTGTTCGTTAAGCGGGTCGAGGCCGGGCCGGCCGGGGCCGAGCTGCGGCTGGTCACGCCGCGCGAGGCGGCGGCGCGCGGCGGCCACGTCAGCTTCGCCCATCCCGACGGCTACGCCATCGTCCAGGCCCTGATCGCCCGCGGCGTCATCGGCGACTTCCGCGATCCCGACATCGCCCGCTTCGGCTTCTCGCCCCTGACGCTCAGCTTCGCCCAGGTGGCGCAGGCGGCGGACATCCTCGGCGAGGTGGTGGCCGGCGGCCTCTACGACCGCCCGGAGTACCGCAAAAGAGCTGCTGTTACCTGAGTGTTTTCAATCTCTTGCTGAATATGTCTAGACATATTCATGTGATTTTCGGCCCGCCGCCGTCCTTGCGCGCTGCCCTTCCGGTTCCCGTAGGCCGCCTCCGCCTCCTGACGCCCTACAATCCCCGCCGGCAGGAGACGCCCGGACCTACGGCCTGACCTACATTCGCAGACCCGGGACCTACCGGGAAGGCACGATAAAACAGGACCTTAGCCGAAAACTCGCACCTCGACGCCGGAGCGCCGGGTTATAATGTGGGTCCGCTTCGATGACCCCGGCTGACACCCGCCCGGCCGCGCGCTAGGTAAACCGGCGAAGACAGGAGCCCCCGATGCAGTACCTCCACACCATGGTCCGGGTGAAAGACCTCGACGCCGCCCTCGACTTCTATTGCAACAAGCTCGGCCTGGCCGAGGTCAGCCGCTACGACAACCAGGGCGGCCGCTTCACCCTGGTCTTCCTGGCCGCGCCGGACGACGTCGAGCTGGCCGGGCAGCGCAAGGGGCCGATGGTCGAGCTGACCCACAACTGGGACCCGGAGGACTATCAGGGCGGCCGCAACTTCGGCCATCTGGCCTATGCGGTTGATGACATCTACGCCGCCTGCCAGCGGCTGGCCGACGGCGGGGTGACCATCAACCGGCCGCCGCGCGACGGGCACATGGCCTTCGTGCGTTCGCCGGACGGCATCTCCATCGAACTGCTGCAGAAAGGCCCGAACCTGCCGCCCCAGGAGCCCTGGGCCTCGATGCCGAACACGGGGGTCTGGTAGGTGAAGCTGCAGGGTCGCAGGGCGCTGGTCACCGGCGCGGCGCACGGCATCGGCCTGGCCTGCGCCGAGGCTTTCGCCCGGGAAGGCGCCGATGTGGTGCTGCTCGACATCGACCAGGCGGGCGTCGAAGCCGCCGCCGCCGCCATCGCCGCCGAGACCGGCCGCAAGGCCGTCGGCCTGGCCTGCGACGTCGGCGACGCCGAGGCCGCGCTGGCGGCGGTGAAGGCGGCGGGCGAGGCCATCGGGCCGATCGACCTGCTGGTCAACAACGCCGGCATCCTGGCGGCGGGGGATATCCTGACCGCCAGACTGGAAGACTTCGACCGGGTGATGGGGGTCAACATCCGGGCCGCCTTCGTCATCGGCCAGGCCGTGGCGCAAGGCATGGTGGCGGCCGGGCTGAAGGGCTCGATCATCAACATGAGCTCGATCAACGCCATCATGGCCATCCCGGCCCAGCTGGCCTACGTGACCAGCAAAGGGGCGATCAACCAGCTGACCAAGGTGATGGCGCTCGGCCTCGCGCCGCACGGCATCCGGGTCAACGCCATCGGGCCGGGGACCATCGCCACCGACATCCTCAAGGGGGTGATGACCAGTCCCGACGCGGCCAGGGGGATTCTCTCGCGCACGCCGCTGAAGCGCTTCGGCGAGCCCGAAGAGATCGGCAAGGTGGCGGTCTTCCTGGCCTCCGAGGACGCCAGCTATTTCACCGGCCAGACCCTGTACCCGGACGGCGGCCGGCTGGCGCTGAACTATACGGTGGCGGTCGACTAGAAGGCGTATTCCCGGCGGCGCCACCTTGACGATCCCGCGCGAGACGGCAGGGTAGGGGCAGCAGGGAGCCCATCATGAGTGACGAGAACCAGGACACGACGGTCTACGAGGTCGTGGTCAATCACGAGGAACAGTATTCGATCTGGCCGGCTGACCGCGAGCTGCCGCTGGGCTGGAACAAGGCCGGCAAGAGCGGCACGAAGGCCGAGTGTCTGGCCTGGATCGAGGAAGTCTGGACCGACATGCGGCCTCTCAGCCTGCGCAAGGCATTGGAGGGGCAGGGCGGCGACTGAACGGCCTCTTCCCCGGTGCGTTAGGCCGGCATGGCCCTGCGCACCTACACCGCCGAGATCGACGGCCTGAACCAGTGGATCGTCGCCGCCCCGAATCAGAAGGCGGCGCTGGAAGCGTTCGGGGTGCAGCAGAATCTCTTCGCCCAGGGCCTGGCCGACCTGACCCGGGACGAGGCCCTGGTCGAGGTCGCCAACGCCCAGCCGGGCGTACCGCTCAAGCGGCCGAAGACGGGGGGACAGTTTACGGCGGCGGGTGGCGGATCCGACTGGTCCGACGCGCTCAAGGCGACCGTGAAGGGCCCGGCCGCGCGCAAGCCGCCAAGCCGCGCCAGGCTGGACAGGGCCCGCGCGGCGCTCGAAGCGGCGCGCGAAGAGGGCGAACGCACCCTGGCGAAGCTCGAGGCCGCTGTCGCCTCGGCGCGGGATCGTCTCGCCGCCGGGCAGGGATGCGTCGAGGCGGCGGTGGCCAAGGCGGAGGCGGCCGTCGAGGCGGCCGAAGAGGCGTACCGCAAGGCGGGCGGCTAACGGCGCCAAGGCAGGTCTAAAATGTCCGGGAGGGTCGCGCCGCGCGGCGCGAAAGTCTTCCGTGGCTCCCCGAGCAGGACTCGAACCTGCGACAAGTCGGTTAACAGCCGACTGCTCTACCAACTGAGCTATCGGGGATCACGTTGGAAGGAGGCGGCGTATACGATGCAGGCGCCGCCCGTGCAAGTCGTTGAAGCGGGAAAAAAATAGCCCGGCTTTGGGGCCGGGCTTTTCAAAGTCGGTGATGGTGGGGTGTCTTCAAGGAAGACGGGAGGAAGCTCGGCTTTTATGGTTAATGAAGTGTGAATTTTTGGGCCTGACTTCGACGGCGATCCCGGGACTCGCGTTACAGCCGCGCAACGCCGGGCCTCAATCTGGCCGCAAGCCTGTGAGGCCATTGCAATGTCGGCGGGTGGGGGTATGGCCCGGCCGACGCGCCTCCCGTTTACCCAGAAGTTCGACTCGATGACGCTCGCCGCCACCCTGCTGTCCGCGCTCGCGGCCAGCCTTCTCCAGACATCCGCCCCGCCGGAACCGGCCGGCGCGCCGGCGCCCGACGAGGTCGAAGGCGACGTCACCGCCGTCGAGGTGAAGGGGGTCCGGCCGCGCGGCAGCGTCACCGTCGACGTCGACCCGGAAGTCACGCTCAGTCAGGAGGACATCAAGGCGCTCGGCGCCAACAACATCGGCGAGCTGGTCGAGCAGCTGTCGTCGCTGACCGCCTCATCCAGCGGGCGCGGCGGGGGACAGCCGATCGTGCTGCTCAACGGCCGTCGCACCTCCGGCTGGCAGGAAACCCGCAGCATTCCCAGCGACGCCATCGAGCGCACCGAAATCCTGCCCGAGCAGGTGGCGCTGTCCTACGGCTACCCGGTCGACCAGAAGGTGATCAACGTCGTCCTGAAACCCGTCTTCCGCCAGGCCTCGGGGCGGCTGGAAGGCGGCGGGCCGACACAGGGCGGGGCCGAGAAGGGCAAGATCGGCGGCAGCTATTTCCAGGTCTACAAGGGCGACCGCTGGAACCTGGACATCGAATACGAGCGTCAGAACGCCCTGTTCGAGGATGAGCGTGACATCGTCCGCGATCCCGGCAGCCGCCCCTACGACCTGACCGGTAACATCACCGGACTGCCGTACGGCGCCGAGATCGATCCGGCCCTTTCGGCCCTGGCCGGCGGTCCCGTCACCGTGGCGGCCGTTCCGGCGGGCAACACCAGCCCGGGTCTGGTGGACTTTCTGGCCGGAACCGCCCGCACCGACGACCTCACCGCCTTCCGCACGCTCTCGCCGGACGTCGAGCGCGTCCAGATTGAGGGCTCGGTGGCGCATGATCTCAACGGCAAGACCCAGGCGACGCTCAGCGCCTCGCTGCAGGACCGCTCGACCCTGTCCTACCTCGGCCTTCCGACCGTCGGCCTGATCCTGCCGGTTGGCAATCCCTACTCGCCGTTCGGGGACGATGTTCAGCTGTTCCGCTACATCGATGCGCCGAACGCCATGACCCGCACCAGCGATGTCCTGACCGCCAAGGCCGGGATCGTGCTGGACGGCTATGTCGCCGGCGACTGGCGCTGGTCCCTGACGGGCGACTACAACCGGGTGCAGAGCGATACGCGCACGGGACGCGGCTACTCGGCCGCCGCCTTTCAGAGCCAGCTAAACGCCGGCGCCTTGGCGGCCAATCCGTTCGGCGACCTCTCCGGCCTGACCCTGTTGCCGGCCGACACGGCCCATTCGGTGAACACCACCGGCTCCCTGGAATTCATGCTCATGGGCCGGTTGTTCGACCTGCCCGCCGGGCCGGTTCAGTCGGTCATCACCGTGGGATGGGACACCCGTTCGCTGGAGTCCGAGAGCCTGCGCTCGAACGTGCGGATCGACCGGTCGCTGTCGCGTGATCGCTACTATGGCAAGGCGGACATCTTCGGCAGCCTGATCAACCGCGGCGAGGGACCGCTCGGTGGGCTCGGCGAGCTGTCGGGCAGCATCGGCGCGGAATACTACGAGGCGTCCGACTTCGGCGGCCTGTTCAACGCCAACGCCAGCCTCAACTGGTCGCCCTGGGAGCCGCTCGGATTCAACGCCTTCTACAGCCAGGAACGCGGCGCGCCCGACCTGGGCCAGCTCAACGATCCCATCCTCTCGACACCCAACCAGCCTGTGTTCGATGTCGCCACCGGCCAGACGGTGCTGGTGACCTATGTCACCGGCGGCAATGCGGCCCTGGTCGCCGACAGCCGCCAGGTGGCGCGGTTCGGCCTCAACCTGAAGCCGTTCGCGGCCCGGGAGCTGCGCCTGAACCTCAGCTATGTGTGGTCCCGCACCGATGACGCCATCAGCAGCTTTCCGGCCATCACGCCCGAGCTGGAGGCCGCCTTGCCGGGCCGTTTCACCCGCGACGGCGCCGGCCAGCTGATCGCCCTCGACGCCCGGGCGCTGAACTTCAGCCGCACGGAGCAGCAGGATGTGCGCTTCAACCTGTTCTACAGCTTCGCCTTCGGCAAGCCGACCGCCCCGGCCGGCGGACGCGGGCGGCCCGGCGACCCTGGTGGTCCAGGCGTCGCCCCCGGTGGCGGTCCGCGTCCCGGTGGCGGACCACGCCCTGGTGGCGGCCCGCCTGGTCCGGGCGGCCCCGGCGGCAACGTCATGGTCATGGGTCAGGGCGGTCCCGGAGGACCGCGCGGACCAGGCGGCGGCATGCGCGGGGCCAGCTTCAGCATGCTGCCAGGCCAGGGCCGGGTCATCCTGCACCTCAACTACCGACACCGGATCCAGGACGAGATCGAGGTGCGTCCCGGTCTTCCGGTCATCGACCAGCTGAAGAGTGGTCGGGGCGCGCAGGACGAGGTCAACGGCTTCATGCGGGTCTTCAAGGACGGCAACGGCGCCGGCCTGACCTTCAACTGGCGCGGCGAGAGCCGGATCGACGGCGGTGTCGGCGGGACGGACCTGACGTTCAAGCCCTTCGCCACCGTCGGCTTCGATGTCTCGACGGAACTGAGCGCCCGCGAGGGACTGATGAAGGCCGCGCCCTGGTTGAAAGGGACCCGGCTGGAACTGCGGTTCAGCAACCTGTTCGACGCGCGCCAGGACGTCGAGAGCAGCAGCGGCCAGACCCCGCTGAACTACCAGCGCGACTACCTCGACCCCAACGGCCGAAGCGTGACGTTCACGGTCCGCAAGGTCCTGTTCTAGACGTCCTCCCGGTTCGGCCGGCCGAGGCGACGGGCCAGCACCGCCGCCGCCACCATCAGCGCTCCGACCGCCAGGAAGCTGGCGGCGCGGATCACGCCGTCGAGGCTGGCCATGTCGAAGAGCAGCACCTTGCCTGCGGTAAAGAACAGGATGCCTAGCGCCATCCAGCGTAGCGACCGCTCCCGCCGGGCCGAGCCCAGGGCCAGCAGGCCGGCCCCGAACAGAGCCCAGAGCGCCGAATAGGTCCAGGTCTCCAGACCGATGCTGGTCGTGGCCCGCAGGTCGGCCGGATGGAAGCCGAAGCAGGCCGCCAGGGTGACGGACACCAGGGCGAAGGCGGCTGCGATAACCAGGGCCATCTCGCGGCCGCGGCCGGTCAGGGCGCGTGCGTTGAGGACGGCAAGGCCGGTCAGGGTGAGCAGGGCCGGGAAGGCGATCCAGGGCGCGCCGAACGGGACGCCGGCCAGGCCCCACCAGGGCGCGTGCAGCACGCCGACCAGCAGGAAGACCAGCGGCAGGGCGACGAGGCTGATGACGCTGGCGGCCTGCCCGGCGTCGTTGCGGGCCGGAGCGGGAGCGAAGCGGCGCAGGACCAGGGGCATGACGGCGATCAGCAGGCCGATGGTCGTCCATTCGGCGAAGCTGGTTTCGCCGGACCACAGCCGCGGGCCGTGGAACAGATGGCGCAGCTCCAGCAGGGCCCAGACGAAGGCCATGACGGCGGCCGCCGCGCCATAGAGGCGGGCTGGCAGCAGTTCCGGCCGCCTGTAGAGGCGGGTGGCGGCGACGCCGAGCACCGCGGCCGGGGCCATGTAGGCGAGCAACAGAGTGTTGATCAGCGGGACCGCCTCGATGGCCTGGTGGTCGACGCCCCACCAGGGGTTCAGCCAGAACAGCGGGCCGCTGAGGAAACTGGCCAGGGCCATGCCGATCAGCACATGCGGCCCGAAGCGGGCGATGACGCCCCTGGCCTCGCGCAGCATCAGCAAGGCCGAGGCGCCGGCCATGGCCAGCAACAGGGTGCGCAGGGCCGATTCCATCAGCAGGCCGATGGCCGGGCTCTCGCCGGCGGCGGCGAAGCGCAGGGCCAGGAAGGCGCCGATCAGGCCAAGCCCGATCCCGGCGGCGGCCAGCACCTGGCGCGCGGCGCTGATCGGCGGGGCGGGGACCAGGCGCCAGGCGGCCAGGCCGCAGAGGGCGGCGCCCGACAGGCAGGCGGCGACGGCGCGGCCGGCCCCGCCGGCGCTCTCCAGGCCGGCGAGCACGAAGTCGGGAGCCAGGGCGGCGGAACTGGCCAGTCCGACCGCGGCCATGGCGGCGATCCCAAGGCCCAGCCAGTCAAGCCGACGCTGGGCGACGGCGAACCCCAGGGCCATGGCGGCGAAGGCGGCTGGACGGTTCCAGTCGGGCGCGGCGATGAAGACGGCCAGCAGCAGGCTGGCCGCGGCCGACAGGGTCCAGGCGTCCTGGTGACGGTCGGGAACCGCGCGCCGACCGAGCAGGATGGCGGCGCCGAGGGCGGGCAGGGCGCCCAGCAGAACCATCCCAGCGCCCGGCAGGCTGGGCAGGCCGAAGCCCGCCAACTGGGCCAGCAGGACGGCGCCGATGGCCAGCGGGGCCGGGGCGGCGTCCAGCCGGGGTTCGCGAAAGACGCTCAGCCCGGCGGCGGCGAGGCCTACGATCGCCAGCAAGGCGCCGATCCGGGCGACGATCACGACCGTCCCATGCGCCACGCCGATGTCGAGGGCGAGGCCGCCGACCAGAAGGGCGGTCGGCAGCGCCAGCAGCCAGCCGCTGGTCCAGCCGCGGCGGGCCGCGATGGCGACCATGGCGGTCAGGACAAGGGCGCTAGCGATGGCGCCGGCGACGATGGCGGCGTCGCGGACCGCGCCGAACAGGACGAACAGGCCGAAGGTGGCGAGGCCGAAGGCGACAGGCAAGATGGCGGCGGTGAGGAGCCGCGACTCGCCGGTGCGCCGTTGCCGCCAGGCCAGGGTCAGGCCAACCAGCGCCAGCGGAGCCAGGGCCTGGCGCCAGGGCTCGCCCGCCCAACAGGTCGCCAGGTGCAGGACCAGGGCGCCGGCGCTGGCGGCGAGGGCGGTTGTCTCCCACTGACGGCGCTGGGCGACGACCAGGCCGGCGGCGGCGACGCCCAGGGTGTGCAGCATCAGGGCGGCGTCGCCCCAGGCGTCGAAATCGGTGATCAGCGGGGCGATGAAGGCCCCAAGCAGGGCCATCAGGGCCAGCGGCTCACGCCGGTCCCGGGACAGCGCCAGCAACAGGCCTGAAACGGCCAGCAGCAGCACGGCGGCCACCGCGCCGCCGATGTAGTGGTAGAGGGCGAAGGCCGCCCACAGGGTGGCATAAAGGGTGCTGGCCCCGGCCCCGGCCAGCACCGCCGAGGCAAGCGCCTGCTGGCGCGGTCCAGGCCGGCGGCGCAGGACCTCGGAGGCGGTGAGCATCAGCCCGGCCAGGCCGACCGCCGCGATCAGCCGCACGACCGGATTGAACCAGCCCTGCTGGGCCGCGTAACCGACCAGGAACACCCCGCCGAGCACCAGGGCGCCGCCGCCCAGCCAGGCCAGGCCGCGTTCGGCCAGCAGTTCGCCGAGGTTGATACGCGGGGGTTCGGGACGGACAGGGGCTGGCCTGGGAGGCGGCGGTTCCGGCTCCACATGGTCTCGCCAGGACGGCGGGCGCCGGGCGGCGAGGGGCGGCGTGGGGGCGGCGACTTCCGGTTCGGGCGCCGCGGCTTTCGGGGCCCGGTCTTCGCTCAGGCGGTCGAGGCGCGTCACCGTGACGGGGAACTCCAGCCGCTCCAGCCGCTCGTTCTGTTGGGAGACCTGCCGGCGAAGCCCCTTCTGCTCTTCCCAGAGCCGCCAGAGGGCGATGGTCAGGACGAATATGGCGACCCAGGTCATGCGGGCATCCTCCGTTGCCGACACAACATCATACCGGAGTTGAAAATGCAAGTGAGCGCTCACTTACAATGTTCACATTGCTTGTGAGAGGCTTCCGCGCCGTTTTCAGCGCTGACGCATGGCGACGAGACTCGTCGGCCTTGGCCTGTCCTCCGGCGGGAGGCGCCAAGCCGATACAATGCGAACGTGTTCAGGGGAAAAATTTGGAGGCCCGACCCGGAATCGAACCGGGGTAAACGGATTTGCAGTCCGGCGCGTAACCACTCCGCCATCGGGCCTCACTTCCGCCGACGCTGGCGGAGCGTCGGGGAGGCGGTTCGCTATCAGAGGCGAGCGCCAAGAACAAGCATTAGCGATGCTTCCATTGCGTTCCCCTTAAGGCCGGACCTATAAGCCGCACCAGCAAACGCAGCGCTTTCTCCGAGGGATTCCATGGCCGCCGATTTCGCCGCCGCGCGCGAGAACATGGTCGAGAGCCAGGTCCGCACCGCCGATGTCACCGACCTGACCATCACCGACGCGATTCGCCACGTCGCCCGCGAAACCCTGTTGCCGGCCGGCAAGGCCGCCGGGGCCTACGCCGACACGGAAGTCGAGTACGCCCCGGGCCTCTATCTGATGCGCCCGCGCGATGTCGCCAAGCTGCTGCAGACCCTCGGCCCCAAGGCCGGCGAGCGGGCCCTGGCCATCGCCGCCCCCTATGCGGCGGCGGTGCTGGAGGCCATGGGCCTCACCGTCACCCGCCTCGATGGCGAGGACCTGACGGCGGTCAGTGGCGGGCCCTATGACCTGATCATCAGCGAAGGCGCGGTCTCGACCGTGCCGGAAGCCTGGACCGGTGTGCTCGCGTTGCACGGGCGTTTGGGAATCGTCGAGCGGACGGGTCCCGTTGGCCGCGCGATGACCTATGTACGGTCGGAGGATGGTGTCGGTGGTCGGTCGGTGTTCGACTCGGCGGCCCCGCTGTTGCCCGGATTTGCGCCCAAGGCGGCGTTCGCCTTCTAGGGTCTGGCCTGCGACGGTTCGCGACTTTGGCGAGAACCCTGCGGTGCTGTAATCCTGCGGCAACGTTCGTGCGTGAAAAAAGCTTAACTGGCCGCGACTGGCGGCGAGACTTACAGGCGATCATATAAGGGCGGCGTCGTCGCCTCTGGGGATAGTTCTAATGTTCAAGAGCCGTAAGGCCGGACTGTTGGCCGCCATCTGCACCGCCGGACTTCTCGCCGGCACGGCCGCGCCGGCGTTTGCCGAGTCGCTGGCCGACGCGATCGCGCTGGCCTACCAGACCAACCCGACGTTGCGCGAGCAGCGGGCCAACCTGCGCGCCCTCGACGAAACCGTCGTCCAGGCTCGCAGCGGCTACCGTCCCGACATCAGCGCCAGCGTCAACTACGGCATCAGCTACGACCGCTACGGCACCCCCCAGGGCAGCATCTTCACCGGCTTCAGCGATGACACCCGCGGCTCCTCGACCAGCGCCGCCATCACCATCGACCAGCCGCTCTACACCGGCGGCCGCGTCCGCTCGCAGATCAGCGCCGCCCAGGCCGACATCGAGACCGGCCGCCAGAACCTGCGCACGATCGAATCGAACATCCTGAGCCAGGTGATCCAGTATTACGTCGATGTCCGCCGCGACATCGAGTCGCTGCGCATCGCCGATGAGAACGTCGCCGTCCTGCAACGGCAACTGGACGAGGCCCGCGCCCGCTTCGAGGTCGGTGAAATCACCCGCACCGACGTCGCCCAGGCCGAAGCCCGTCTGGCCGCCTCCAAGGCGCAGCAGTCGAACGCCCGCGCCCAGCTGGCCATCAGCCGCGCCAACTACGCCCAGGTCGTCGGCCAGAACCCGGGCGACCTCGACGCCGAGCCGTCGCTGGCCGAGCTGCTGCCCGCCAGCATCGAGGATGCCTTCGGCATGGCCGAGGAGAACAACCCCGGCCTGCTCGCCGCCAACTACGCCGAACAGGCCAGCCGCGCCCGCGTCGCCCAGGCCAAGGCCGCGACCCGGCCCAGCATCAACCTGCGCGCCCAGGCCGACGGCTCGGGCAGCTCGCCGACCAACGACCCCTTCGACGATTTCAGCCGCGGTGTCTCCGGCCAGCTGTCGCTGTCGGTGCCGCTGTTCACCGGCGGCCAGATCTCCTCCTCGATCCGTCAGGCCCAGGAGCAGAACAATGCTGACGCGGCCGCCATCGAAGGCGCCCGCCGCGCCGCCCAGCAGGATGTCGCCCAGGCCTGGAACCAACTGCTCGGCGCCCGCGCCGCCCTGGCCAGCAACGAGGAACAGGTCCGCGCCGCCCGCATCGCCTTCGAAGGCGTGCGCCAGGAGGCCCAGGTCGGCCTGCGCACCACCCTGGACGTGCTGAACGCCCAGCAGGAGCTGCGCAACGCCGAACTGGCCCTGATCAACGCCCGCCGCGACGAATACCTGGCCGGCGCCTTCGTGCTGGCCGCGATCGGCAAGCTGGAAGCCCGCTGGCTGACCCCGGACCAGACGCTGTACGATCCCAAGACCTCGTACAAGAAGGTCTACCGCAGCTTCGGCTGGGTGCCGTGGGAACCGGCGGTCGCCGCCGTCGACCACGTTCTGGCGCCCAGAATCGGACCGGCGCCGGACGAAGCGGTAAAGACCGCGAACAAGTGAGTTTGCGCGGCCTAAACGGACGCGTAAGACTTATCACCGCACCTATTTGCAGGAAGTGATGGCAGAGCTTACGCTTTGCCATCAGTCCGGATTCGCTCCGCTCAAGCCCAGGCCCGTCAAAATGTCCGACCAGACCGCCCAGGAACCGACGATGGAGGAAATCCTGGCCTCTATCCGCCGCATCATCTCCGAAGATGACGCGCCGCCGGCCGAGGCCCAGGCAGCTCCCGAGCCGGCTATCGCGCCGGCCCCCGTCGAGCCGGAGGACGAGGACGTCCTGGAACTGACCGACGCCATCGAGGCCTCGGCCCCGCTGGAAACCCATGGCGACCTGGACGTCTACGAACCGGCCGAGCCGGAGCCGGCCTGGTCGCCGGAACCCGAGCCCGCGCCGGCGTTCAGCGCCCCGGAGCCGGAACCCGCGCCCTACACCCCGCCGCCCAGCTACAGCGCGCCGCATGAGGACGACGAGCTGATCGGCGCCGCCGCCGCCAGCGCCACGGCTTCGGCCTTCGGTCGACTGGAAGCCGCCCTGGCGATGCCGGCCCCGGGCCGCAGCCTCGACGACGTCGTTCGCGAGCTGCTCAAGCCGCTGCTCAAGCAATGGCTGGACGAGAACCTGCCGCGCATCGTCGAGGCCAAGGTCGCCGAGGCGGTCGAGAAGCTGCAGCGCGGTCGAGTATAGGAACTTTCCCTTCTCCCGCTCGTCGGGAGAAGGTGGCCGCGTAGCGGCCGGATGAGGGCAGCACCGGCTTATCCGGGCTGCCCTTAATTGCGTTCAACGTCCGGCTCCTGTGCTGCCCTCATCCGAGCCCCTTCGGGGCCCACCTTCTGCCGACAAGCGGGAGAAGGGCTTGAACGCGCCGCCCACAGCTACGATAGACACCGCCATGCTTGAGAAGACCTTCGACCCGAAAACCGTCGAGCCGCGCCTGTACGCGGCCTGGGAACAGTCGGGCGCCTTTGCGCCGACCGATAACCCGAACGCCGAGCCGTTCAGCATCGTCATCCCGCCGCCCAATGTCACCGGCAGCCTGCACATCGGCCATGCGCTGAACAACACCCTGCAGGACGTGCTGATCCGCTTCCAGCGCATGCGCGGCAAGGCGGCTCTTTGGCTGCCCGGGACCGACCATGCCGGCATCGCCACCCAGATGGTCGTCGAGCGCCAGCTGGCCGAGGCCGGCAACATGGGCCGCCGCGACATGGGCCGCGACGCCTTCATCGCCAAGGTCTGGGAATGGAAGGCGGAAAGTGGCGGCACGATCGTCAACCAGCTGCGCCGCCTGGGCGCCAGCTGCGACTGGTCGCGTGAGCGCTTCACCCTCGACGAGGGCCTGTCCGCCGCCGTCCGCAAGGTCTTCGTCCAGCTGCACAAAGAGGGGCTGATCTATCGCGACAAGCGCCTGGTCAACTGGGACCCCCACTTCCAGACCGCCATCTCCGACCTCGAGGTCGAGCAGAAGGAGGTCGACGGCGCCTACTGGCATTTCGCCTATCCGCTGGAGGATGGCTCGGGCGAGATCGTCGTCGCCACGACGCGGCCGGAGACCATGCTGGGCGACACCGCTGTCGCGGTTCACCCGGACGACGAGCGCTACAAGGGTCTGGTCGGCAAGATGGTCCGGCTGCCGATCGTCGGCCGCCTGATCCCGATCGTCGCCGATGAGTACGCCGATCCAGAGAAGGGCAGTGGGGCGGTCAAGATCACGCCGGCGCACGATTTCAACGACTTCCAGGTCGGCAAACGGCACGGGCTTGAGGCGATCAACATCCTCGACGCCTACGGCAAGATCAACGAGAACGCCCCGGAGGAATTCCGAGGTCACGACCGTTTCGCCGCCCGCAAAATGATCATTGAGCAATTCGAGGCGCTCGAACTGCTGCGCGGCATCGAAAAGACCCGCCACCAGGTTCCCCACGGCGACCGGTCCGGCGTCGTGATCGAGCCCTGGCTGACGGACCAGTGGTACGTTGACGCCGAGACGCTGGCCAAGCCGGCGATCAAGGCCGTCGAGGACGGCAAGACCGTCTTCTCGCCGAAGAACTGGGAGAAGACCTACTTCGAGTGGATGCGGAACATCCAGCCCTGGTGCATTTCGCGCCAGCTGTGGTGGGGGCATCGCATCCCCGCCTGGTACGGGCCGGATGGCCAAATCTTCGTTGAGGAGACAGAGGAGGCGGCCCAGGCCAGGGCGGACGCGCACTATGGTCAGCCAACAGCGCTGAGCCAGGACGAAGATGTCCTCGACACCTGGTTCTCGTCCGGCCTGTGGCCCTTCTCGACGCTGGGCTGGCCGGAGAAGACCTCGGACCTCGAGCGCTTCTATCCCACCCACACCCTGGTCACCGGCTTCGACATCATCTTCTTCTGGGTCGCCCGGATGATGATGATGGGCCTGCACTTCACGGGCGAGGTCCCGTTCCAGCGGGTGGTCATCAACGCCCTGGTCCGCGACCAGACCGGCGCCAAGATGAGCAAGTCCAAGGGCAACGTCATGGATCCGCTGGTCCTCATCGACCAGTACGGCTGCGATGCGGTCCGCTTCACCCTGACCGCCATGTCGGGCCAGGCGCGGGACATCAAGCTCTCCGAGCAACGCATTGAAGGCTATCGCAATTTCGGCACCAAGCTGTGGAACGCCACCCGCTTTGCGCAGATGAACGGCTGCGTCCGCGTCGAGGGTTTCGACCCCGGCGCGGCCGAACAGACGCTTGCCAAGTGGATCCGAGGCGAGACGGCGAAGACGGCGGCGGAAGTCACCGCGGCGCTGGAGGCCTGCGCCTATGACGAGGTCGCGAACGCCCTCTACCGCTTCATCTGGAACGTCTTCTGCGACTGGTACCTGGAGCTGGCCAAGCCGATCCTCAACGGCGCGGATGAGGCGGCCAAGGCCGAGATCCAGGCGACCACCGCCTGGGTCCTCGACCAGTGCCTGCTGCTGCTGCACCCGGTCATGCCCTTCATCACCGAAGAGCTGTGGGAGAAGACGGCCGAGGAAGGCCCGGCCCGCGCCGGCTTCCTGATGACCGAGCCATGGCCTGACTACCCGGCCGACTACATCGATGCGACGGCCGAGGCCGAGATCGGTTGGGTCGTCGCGCTGGTCAGCGAGGTGCGTTCGCTGCGCGCCGAGATGAACGTTCCGCCCGGCGCCCGCGTGCCGCTGACCCTGGCCGGGGCCGGCGATGAGGCGGCGGCCCGCCTGGACCGCCACCGCGACCTGATCCTCAGCCTGGGTCGCCTGCAGAGCGCCGACCTGGGCGAGGCGCCGGCCGGCTCGGTGCCGTTCGTGATCGGCGAGGCCACCGGTTCGCTGGCGGTCGCCGACTTCATCGATCTGGCCGCCGAAAAGGCCCGCCTGACCAAGGAGATCGCCGGCCTTGATGCCGACATCGAACGGGTCAACCGCAAGCTGGGCAATCCCGACTTCCTGGCCAAGGCCAAGGAAGAGGTGATCGAGGAAAACCGCACCAAGCTGGCCGACGCCGAAGCGGCAAAGGCCAAGCTGGGCGCGGCGCTGAAGCGGCTGGAAGGCGTCAGCTAGGCTTCACGACCTCGGTGACCCGGCGGATCAGCTCCACCAGGCTGGCCCGCCGGAAGCCGAGCAGCAGGACGGCGGCGAAGGCCAGGTTGGTGCAGGCGGCGGCGAACAGACCGCCGCCGTCGTTGTTGGGATCAATGCCCAGCGGCGTGAACAGGTGGAAGCTGACCGCCCCCATCATCACCGGCAGTCCGGCCAGCGCGCCGCCGGCCTGCAGGTGCTTGAAGCGCGGGTGCAGGCCGAGGATCAGCAGGCCGGACGCCAGCAGTTCGATGCTGCCGATGACATACTGGCTGAACAGGCCCGTGTGGCCAAACAGGCCCGGCGCGCCGATGACGCCGGCCCAGCCGTCGAGCCGACCGAAGATCTCCTGGGTCTTGGGATGGTCAGTGAACTTGTAGCGCAGGCTGTCCAGGAAGATGACGGCCATGAAGACGGCCATGGCGTCGGGCAGGTATTTCCAGACCTTCTTCATTGTCCCAGCACCTTCGGCCAGTTGGCGTTGCCCTTGGCGATGAAGCCGGGGATGTCCTTGGACCACTTGGCCTGAATGTCGTCGTTGTAGTTCAGGTACAGCTTGCCGCCGACGATCTTCCAGTTCCGGGGATCGCCCTTGGCCGTGTAGTTCTGGGCCACGGCCCAGGCGCAGTAGCCGCCGAACTGCGGGGCATAGGCCTTCGGATTGGCCTTGAATTTCGCCAGGTTGGCGGCCGAGCTGAACTTCCAGGTCGCGCCGTTCCAGTCGGTTTTAAAGGCGTCGGTTCCGACGACGGGTTTTCCCTGGGTAAAATAGGCGACGGTGTCGTAGCCGCCGACTGCCACGTTGTTGAGGGCCGGTGTGTAGACGGCCGGCTTGGCGGCGGCGGCGAGGGTGGGGGTCATCAGCGGACCTGCCAGGGCGAGGGCGGTGAGGGCCCCAACAACGATAGGGGGGGCGAGGCGTTTCATCGTGGTTCCTTTCAGGCGACCTGGGCGTCGTTGGCGAACGGGGGGTCCAACGGTGTTTCGGCCAGGTGGTTGACGTAGTTGCTCAGGGTCTTGAGGCCGACGGCGAGGACGACATCCAGCGCCTGGGCGCGGGTGAAGCCGGCGGCGGTGAAGGCGGCGATCTCGGCGTCGGAGAGGAAGCCGCGCTCGCGGACCATGCGGACCGTGAAGGCGCGCAGGGCTTCGAGGCGCGGGTCGGGCAGGGAGCGACGGTCGCGGATCGACCGGATGTCGGCCTCCGGCAGGGCGGCGGCGCGGGCCCGGTGGGCGTGGGCCGGGGTGCAGTAGTGGCTGTCATGCTCGACCGAAACGGCGAGAAGGACCAACTGCTGTTCGGCGGGCGTGAAGCTCGACTTGGCGAAGATGGCGGAGAGGGCGAAGTAGCCCTCGAGCAGCTGGGGGCTTTCGGCCATCTGGGCGGCGAGGGCGGGGACGTAGCCGACGGCCTTCTGCGCCTGCTCCAGGAAGGGCTTGGAGGCGAAGGGGGCGGTCGCGCGGCTGTGGAGTGTGAAATCGGCCATAGCCAAGGGATAGGCTCATCGCTGGCGCGTGATAATCCGGCGCTTGCGCATATGATCTATGCCGTGACAGCATGAATTATGGACCGCCTCACCGCCCTGCGCCTGTTCCTGAGGGTTGCCGAAACCGGCAGCTTCAGCCGCGCCGCCGCCGAGGCCGGGGTCGGCCAGTCGGTGGCCAGCCGCGCGGTGGCGACCCTGGAGAGCGAGCTTGGCGGTCGGCTGATGAACCGCACCACCCGCAGCCTGGCGCTGACCGAGGCCGGGCAAAGGGTGCTCGAACATGCCCGGACCATGGTCGCCGAGTCCGAGGCGATGGAGGCGGCGGTGCGCGGCGCCGAGCGCGAGCCAGTGGGCCTGTTGCGGGTCTCTGCCTCGGTGGCCTTCACCCGGGCGGAGCTGGCGCCGGTGGCGGGCGATTTCCTGGCCGCCTTTCCGCGAATGCGGCTGGACCTGATGGCCCGTGACGACCGGGTGGATCTGATCGCCGAGGGTGTCGACCTGGCCCTGCGGCTGGGCGCCCTGGAGGACAGCCGGCTGACGGCGCGTTGGCTGGGCCGCTATCCCCGTATCGTCGTGGCGGCGCCGGGCCTCGAGACGGCGCACGGCGCGGTGGCCTCGCCGGCTGATCTGGCGGCCTGTCCGACGATCAGCCTGACATCGTCGGCCTTTCCGACCCGCTGGCCGCTGGCCAACGGCCGGGAGAAGGCGGAGGTCGAGATCAGTCCAGTCATCCGCACCGCCAACGGCGATGTCCTCGCCGATCTGGCGCGCGCCGGTCTCGGCGCCGCCCTGGCCCCGGGCTTTCTGGTCAAGGCCGACCTGGAAGCCGGCCGCCTGGTCCGCCTGCTGCCCGGCTGGAGCGCGCCGCCCCTCGACCTGTCGGCCGTCTGGCACGGGCGCGGCCTGCCGCGAAAGGCCCGGGTGTTTCTCGACTTCATCGCCGCGCGGCTGGGCGTGAACTGAGCAATCAAACAGGTGTTTGCATCGGCCGCTCGCCTGTGCTTCACCCAAGGTGAGCCCGCCGCCCAAGAAGCGAGGCCGCCCCCTGTGATTCACCTGAGGAAACGAGACGATGACCGACGCCGCCGCGTCCACCTGGCCCGCCATGTCGATCCAGCAGGCCCACGCCCTGCTCACCGCGCCCGGGGCGCCGTGCGAGATGGAAGAGGTGGTCATCCGGGGCATCCCGACCCGGACCTGGAAAAACGTCCCGGCCACCCTGCGCGACACCCTGGTGGCGGCGCGCGCTCACGGGGAGAAGATCTTCCTCGTCCATGAGAACGAGCGAGTCAGCTTCGAAGCCTTCTACCGCGCCGTCGTCACCTTCGCCGAAGCGCTGAAGGAGAAGGGAATTTCCAAGGGCGATCGCGTGGCCATCGTCATGCGCAACCTGCCCGAATGGCCGGTGGCCTTCTATGCGGCGATGAGCCTGGGGGCCATCGTCACGCCCCTGAACGCCTGGTGGACCGGGGCGGAGCTGGAATACGGCCTGACCGACTCGGGCACCAAGGTCGCCGTCATGGACGTCGAGCGATTCGACCGCCTGGCCGAGCACCTGCCCAACTGTCCCGACCTGCAGCATGTCTTCGTCAGCCGCATGACCGACGAAAACCAGCACCCCTATGTGAGCAAGATCGAGGAGGTGCTGGGCGAGCCCAACAGCTGGAAGGACCTTGCGGAAATCCCGCTCTGCGACGTCGAGCTGGGGCCGGAGGACGACGCCACCATCTTCTACACCTCGGGCACCACCGGCAAACCGAAGGGCGCCCTGGCCACCCATCGCAACATCAACTCCAACATCATGTCCTCGGCCAGCAGCGCCGCCCGCAGCTTCCTGCGCCGGGGCGAACAGCCGCCGGCCCCCGATCCGGACGCGCCGCAGAAGGCGATGATGATCTCGGTGCCCTTCTTCCACGCCACGGGATGCTTCGCGGTGCTGAACCCGGTGATGTTCGGCGGCGGCAAGATCGTCATGATGCGCAAGTGGGACGCCGAACTGGCCATGCAGTTGATCGAGCGAGAGAAGGTCACCGCCGCTGGCGGCGTGCCGACCATCGCCTGGCAGCTGATCGAGCATCCGGCCCGCGAGAAGTACGACCTCTCGAGCCTCGAAAGCGTCTCCTACGGCGGCGCCCCGAGCGCCCCGGAACTGGTCCGCAAGATCAAGGAAACCTGGCCCAAATCCGCCCCCGGCAACGGCTGGGGGATGACCGAAACCAGCGCCACGGCCACCCAGCACGGGGCCGAGGACTACGAGCACCGTCCGACCAGCTGCGGCCCGGCCGTGGCCGTCACCGACCTGAAGATCATGAGCGTCGAGGGCGACCGCGAACTGCCGGTCGGCGAGGTCGGCGAGCTGTGGTGCAAGGGGCCGCAGGTGGTGAAGGGCTATTGGAACAAGCCGGAAGCCACGGCCCAGACCTTCGTCGACGGCTGGGTGAAGACCGGCGACCTGGCGCGGCTCGACGAGGAGGGCTTCTGCTACATCATCGACCGGGCCAAGGACATGCTGATCCGCGGCGGCGAGAACATCTACTGCATCGAGGTCGAGAACGTCCTCTATGACCATCCGGCGGTGATGGACGCCGCCCTGGTCGGGCTGCCGCACAAGCAGCTGGGCGAGGAGCCGGCGGCCGTGGTCACGCTCAAGCCCGGCAGCCACGCCACCGAGCAGGAGCTGCGGGCCTTCGTCGCCGACCGGCTGGCGGCCTTCAAGGTGCCGGTCCGCATCGCCTTCTGGCACGAGACCCTGCCGCGCAACGCCAACGGCAAGATCATGAAGCCCGAGGTGAAGAAGATCCTCGAGGCGATGAGCTAGGGTCCGGGACTGGACCATCGCGAGGTCTCGCCCGTAATCTGCGGGTGAGGAGACGAGCCATGGTCCAGTCCAGCGCCCCGACCGTTGACGCCTACATGCTGGAGGTCAGCCGCGAGCGGCTGCCCTACATCCAGGCCCTGCGCGAAGCCTGCCTGAAGGCCCTGCCGGGCTGGGAAGAGAAGATGAGCTACGGCATGCCGGCCTATGGTCCGGTCGGTGCGCCCGACGTCGGCGTGGCGTTCAACAGTCAGAAACAGCACGTCGCCTTCTACGCCGGACAGGCGGCCATCCAGAAGTTCGCGGCCGAGCTGGCCGTGCCGGGGATCAGCTGCGGCAAGGGCTGCGTCCGCTACATGAACCCCAGGAAGATGGATTTCGCCGTCATCGAGGCGATGCTGCGGGACATCCACGACCGGCGCCAACCGGCCTGTTGAGCCTCTCGCCGGCGGAAAATCGAACGGCCGATACAGAAAAGCGCGCCATCTCCTCATTTCGGGGCATGACCCCCTAGTAACCCGGATCGGGTCAGGTCAATGTCCGGCGGCGCGGGGGGAACGCGCGTCGAGGGGCCGGTCCGGGGGGACGGCCCCTCTTCCATTTCAGGCGCTGATCGGCGGCTTGCGGCCGGCCCAGGGTTGGGCCGCCTCCAGCTGATAGGCCAGTTCGAACAACAGCTTCTCCTGGCCGACGCGGGCGCAGATCTGGCTGCCGACCGGCAGGCCATCCTCGGTCCAGTCGAGGGGCACGCTCATCGAGGGGGCGCCGGCGACGTTCTGCAGCGGGGTGTAGCCGACGTAGTCGGTGAGGCGGCGGGACAGTTCCTCGAACGGAACGTCGCCGGACACATAGCCGAGCTCCACGGCGGGCGTGGCCAGGACCGGCGACAGGATGACGTCGTATCTGTCGAACCAGCTGTCGTAGCTGCGCACGTCAGCCTCCAGCCGGCCGATGGCCGCTTGCAGCGCGCCGGGCGGCAGGGTGGCGATCAGCTGGGCCATGCCCAGGGAGAAAGGCTCAAGCAGGGTGGCGTCGGGAGCGCGGCCGATCGCCTTGCCGACCGCCTCGACCAGCATCGCCGCGCCGGAGGACCAGAGGGTCAGGAAGTCCTGGCCGAACTGGACGCTGTCCATCGGCCAGTCGGTCGGCTCGACATGGTGGCTGAGGCCTTCCAGCAGGCGGCCGGTGCTTTGGATGGCGGCGGCCACCGCGGGGCCCGGCGCCTTGCCGCTGCCGCTGGTCATCAGCAGGCCGACCTTCAGCTTGCGGCGCAGCGGCGTGGTGACCATACCGATCGGGGGCAGGGGGCCGTCCTGGCGTTCGGTGGCGGCGAACAGGGCGGCCGAGTCGCGGACCGTGCGGGTGACCGCGTGGTTGACGCTGATATCGACGGCGCTCTTGCCCGGGTTGGGATCGATCAGCCGGCCGCGTGAGGGCTTCAGCCCGAACAGACCGCAGTTGCTGGAGGGGATGCGGATCGAGCCGCCGCCGTCGCTGGCGTGGGCCATGGGGATGACGCCGCTGGCCACCGCCACGGCCGCGCCCCCGGAGGAGCCGCCGCTGCTGCGGTCCGGGTTCCAGGGATTGCGGGTGGGGTTGTAGCCGATCGGCTCGGTGGTCGGCAGGAAGCCGTACTCCGGCGTCGCCGACTTGCCGAAGAAGACCAGGCCGGCCCGTTGGAACGAGTCGATATAGACATCCTGGGTCCTGGCCGGCGGGTGGCCTAGCGTCCAGCGGGAGCCCGACCGGGTGGGCATGCCGACATAGTCGTCGAGATCCTTGACCAGAAAGGGGACGCCGGCGAACGGTCCGGTCTGGCCGCCCTTCTTCGCCTGGTCGAGGGCGCGGTCGAAGTCGGAGTTGACGATGAAGTTCAGCTTGGGCTGCAGGGCTTCGGCCTTGCGGACGGTGGCTTCCATCAACTCGCCGGCGGTCAGCTCGCCCTTGCGGATGCGGCTCGCCCATTCGGTGGCGTCGGGGGTCCAGGGAGCGGCGTTGGCCGGAACGGTGACGGCTGTGTCGGTCGCGCAGCCGGCGGCGGTCAGCGCGCCGGCGCCGGCGGTGGCGGCCAGCAGGCCGCGGCGTGTCAGTTCGGTCATGGTCTCGCCCCTGAGCTTTCGTCCCCGTCCGGTGCGTCTGTTCGCGCCCCTGAACGCTGATCAGAGTGGCACAACGGGGCCCCGGCGCAACTGCACCGATTGAGTAGGGGGCGGGGCCGCCTCTTTCCTTGCGCCGGGGCGTCCATTCGTAGTCAATCGGCCTTTGGGGCGCGTGGAACCGGCGGGGAGTCGGGGCGCGCAGGAGTGGACCATGTTTCGTCTGGAGAACGCCCAGAGCCTGATCGGGCTGGCGGCGACCCTGCTGATCTGCTGGGTGGTGTCCGAGAACCGCAAGGGCTTTCCATGGCGCCTGGCCATCGGCGCGCTGGCCGTGCAGGTCGGGCTGATCTTCCTGCTGTTCGGCGTGCCGGCCCTGCAGGGGGTGGTGCTGGGCATCAGCGGCGCGGTCGACGGGCTGGCGGCGGGCACCGCCAAGGGAACGCAGTTCGTGTTCGGCTACCTGGGCGGCGGCCCCTCGCCCTATCCGATCGACAACCCCGGCGCGGCCTTCGTCTTCGCCTTCCAGGTGCTGCCGCTGATCCTGGTGATCTCGGCCCTGTCGGCGCTGCTCTGGCACTGGAAGATCCTCAAGTGGATCATCAAGGGCTTCGGCTTCCTGTTCGAGAAGACCATGGGCATGGGCGGCGCCTCGGCGACGGCGACAGCCGCCAACATCTTCGTCGGCATGGTCGAAACGCCCATCATCATCAGGGCTTACCTCGACAAGCTGACGCGCTCCGAACTGTTCATGATGATGGTCGTCGGCCTGGCCACGGTGGCCGGCTCGACCATGGTGGCCTATGCCCTGGTACTGAAGGCGACCCTGCCGAATGCGGCCGCCCACGTGCTCGTCGCCTCGGTGGTTTCGGCGCCGGCCGGGGTTCTGCTGGCCCGGATCATCGTGCCCGAGAAGAAGGGCGAGGGCGGGGTCAATGTCGATTACACCTCGCTGCTGCGCTACGAGAGTTCCATCGACGCCATTTCCAAGGGCGTGGCGGACGGTCTGATGGTGGTGCTGAACATCAGCGCCATCCTGATCGTCTTCGTGGCCCTGGTGGCCATCGGCAACGAGATCCTCGGCCTGCTGCCCGCCGTCGGCGGTGAGAAGGTCAGTGTCGAGCGGATCCTCGGCATCCTGTTCGCGCCGCTGGCCTGGTCGTTGGGCATCGACTGGAACGAGGCGGGCAAGGCCGGCTATCTGCTGGGGGTCAAGCTGATGCTGACCGAGTTCATCGGCTTCATCCAGCTGGGCGCCATCCCGGCCGGCGAGATGAGCGAGCGGACCCGGATGATCATGACCTATGCCCTGTGCGGCTTCGCCAATGTCGGGTCGGTGGGGATCACGGTGTCCGGGTTGGGCGTGCTGATGCCCGAGCGGCGCGCCGAGGTGATCGGCATGGTCTGGAAGGCGCTGCTGGGCGGCTTCCTGGCCACCTGCATGACCGCCGCCGTGGTCGGCGCCATGCCGCGCGAGCTGTTCGGCATCGCGCCGGACGCAGCCCCGGCCGCGGCCTCGGCGCCGACTGTCGAACAACCCAAGGTGCCGGTCGACGCGCCGAAACCATAAGACCAACGGGAAGAACGCCATGAAACTCTACGACAGCTTCCGCGCGCCCAATCCGCGCCGTGTGCGCTGGTTCCTGGCCGAGAAGGGCAATCCGGCGGGCGTCGAGGTGGTCAACCTCGATGTCTTCAAGGGCGAGCACAGGACCGAGAGCTTCCTCGCCAAGGCCGGTCTGCCCAATGTGCCGGCCCTGGAGATCGACGACGACACGACGATCACCGAGTCGGTGGCCATCTGCCGCTATCTGGAGAGCCTCTATCCCGAGCCCAACATGTTCGGCTGCGATCCCCGCGAGGCGGCCGTGTTCGAGATGTGGCTGCGGCGGGTCGAGATGATGCTGGCCACGCCCCTGATGCTGGCGGTGCGCCACAGCCACCCGGCCCTGGCGGCGCTGGAAACCCAGGTGCCGGAGATTGCCGCCAGCAACCTGGCGGGCGGCACGCGGGCCATCAAGGTCTTCAACCGCCAGCTGAAGGACAGCGAATTCATCGCCGGCGACCGCATCAGCATGGCCGACATCGTCGCCGCCACGGCGATCGACTTCTCACGCATGGCCAAGTTCGCCATCCCCGAGGAGATGGAGGCGGCGCGGCGCTGGTACGATTCCATGATGGCCCGGCCGGCGGCGGCCGCGGGGGTCAAGTGATCGACCCCGGTGCTGTCACGCCGTCAGACGGTGCGCGACAGCGTCGTGTAGAGGCCGTCGTCGTGGGCGCTGCTGAGGCCCGCGACGGCTAGAGCGGTGGTCAGCACCACCGACGAACAGAATATGAGGAACAGTTTCCTCATGGCGAAATCTCCCGTGTCCTTGAGCCTGTAGGTGGGAGACCGCCGGTCGGAATTCAACTTAACGCTACGTCATACAGCATGAAGCTTTTGTCATGCCGCAATGAGCGAAACTACAGGCGGCGGGCGACGCGTTTGACGACGCCTGAGAAGCTCATCATCGGGCTGTCGCCGGTGCGGATCAGGCCGCGCACGAAGACCATCGACTTGCCGGCCTTGGTCACCTCGCCGTTGCATTCGATCAGGTCGCCGACATGGGCGGGGCCGAGGAACTCGCCGCCCAGGCTGACGGTGACCGAATGGCCGCCCTCCAGCTCGCGGTGGGCGATGGCGAACAAGCAGAAGTCGGCGAAGGTCAGCATGCAGCCGCCATGCATGAAACCGCCGCCGTTCATATGGTTCTGCTCGGCCCGGAAACCGCAACGGACAGAACCGTCGGCCTCTTCCTTGAAGTAGAAGGGGCCGGACTGGTTCTCGAACGGATCACTGCTCCAGGATTTCCACCCGGCCCACTCGCCCTCGGTGATCAGGCGCGGTCCGCTCGAACCCGTCTCAGTGCCGTCCGCCATCATCTGTCCCCTTGCTTTGCCGCAGGGAGTTAGACGGCGGCTCCGGGGGCATCAAGCCCCCGAAGCTGATGTCCTAGTAGCTGTGGACCGACACCGCCTTGAGGATCGGCGCGGCGGCGTCGCGGTCGTGGGCCGGGATGACCCGGATGTTGACGGCTACCGGCGCTGTCGCGCCGAGAAGGTTGAAGGCCTGCGGCCGTTGCGGCAGCGGCACGGCGAAGGTGGTGTCGGCCGACATCTCCATGCCGCCGTGATCGCCATGATCACCGTGCATGGCCATGATCGGGCCGACGAAGGAGACCGTGCCGGCGTAGTATGGGCTGTCGGCCTCGACATGGGTGACACCAGGCGGGGCATTGATCAGCACGTCGAACTCCCGGGTCGTCGAATAGCCGCCGGGCCGGGCGATGGTCACCTGGGCGATCAGCGGGGCGGGCAGGCGGTCGGCCAGGTGGTCGTCGATGACGCCGCGCGGGATGGCCGCCGTGGCCCCGGGGCCGTCGGGCTGGGCCATGACCGCATAGGGGGCGGCGGCCTTGCGGCCCTTGAGCTTCGGCCTGGCGGTCAGCAGCAGGCCATCGTCGCGGGCCGGCTCGTAGCCGTAGTCGAAGGCGGCGGTGCTGAGATAGGCGCCGGCCTTGGAGTAGCCGACATATTCGCCCTGGCCGTTGACGAAGAACAGGAAAGGCTCCTCCGACAGGGTGCGCAGGTCGGGGCCGGTCGGCAGGATGGGCAGGCCCAGTTTCTCCTGCTTGCGGGTCCAGACGTCCCACAGCCGGTCCATGTTGGCGTGGTGCATGAAGAAGATCGGATCGACCGGCGACAGGAAGTTGGTCATCGACCCGTAGGGCCCCGGATCGACCGCGCCGACGCCGCCGATGCAGTTGTGGACCTTGTTGTGCGGGAAGCCCTCCAGCACCGAAAACTTGGTCGCGCCGCTGGGGGCGGTGTTGTGCGACGGGGTCTTGGAGCTGGTGAAGCTCTTGGTGTTGTCCTCGTTGTAGTAGTCGAGCGGCGACAGGCCGGCGGCGATCTTCCTGGGCGAGACGGCGTCGAGGGTCTTGGCGTCGAAGTTCGGGTTGTCCGGCGACAGGTAGCGAGAGCCGCAGGTGATGGCGTAGGCCATGTTGCCGGAGATGCCGGCGTCGGCCGAGGGACTGTAGCCGGTGACGTCGTTCCACATCAGGTCGAAGGTCTTGTAGCCGCGCTTGATCAGCTGTGAGCGCTGGGCCGAACTGAGTTTGTCCCAGTAAGCCTTCATCGCCGGCTTCATCTTGCTGGTGAAGATGTTGAGGTTGCCGGTCGTCGGCGCGAAGGCGGCGTCGGTCGGGGTCAGCGGGCCGTCGAACAGGCCGGCGGGGATTTTCGGGGTCTCGGTCCAGTCCCAGTAGGGCAGGGCGAACTCCGGGTTGCCGCTGAGGTTGCGGATGGTCTCCTCGAAGTAGCCGATGAAGCCGCGATGCCAGACGTAGAACCACCAGTTGCCGTGCGGGCAGTCCATCAGGTGGACGAAGGCGTTGCGGAACCAGTTCTGCGGATGGTCGGCCGGCAGGGCCAGCATGGCGGCCACGCCCTTGGCGTAGCTCTTCAGCATCTCCTGGCCCTTGGGGCTGTTGAGATTGTAGCGGGTATATTTCGGCGCGGTCCTGGCCGGCGCGGCGGCGAAGGCCGTGGTCCCGGCGGCGGCGGCGGCGGCCGTCGTCGCCATGAAGATCCGACGGGTCTGTTCGAACTGGCTCATCATCGCCCCCTTTGGTGTTGAACCGGAAGTATGTGGGCGGGGCGTACAACTTCAAAGGGAATAATTGACATCGCCCGCTTGGATCGACCGGGTTTGGCTTGCGGGCCGGGCGGTGTATTGCCTCCCCATGACCTCGCCCATCGAAGACGCCATCCTCTCCCAGCTCGCCGACCTGCCGGCCGGCAAGAGCATCGACCCGGCCAATGTCGCCAAGATCATCCTGCCCGAGCGCTGGCAGCGGGCGCTGGGCCAAGTGCGTTCGACGGCCGTCGGCATGGCGCGGGCCGGTCAGGTGGTGATCCTGCGGCACAACAAGCCGGCCGATCCCGATACCTTCAAAGGTGTGTATCGGCTTAGACTGCCAATGGAAGGCGACGTCATTCCAAGCGGCGGCGCTGATAACGGGGAGGACTGAATCATGATCGTCTATGGCGGGACACTGTCGCCGTTCGTGCGCAAGACCCTGGCGGCCGCGGCCGAGAAGGGCATCGAGGTCGAGAGCAAGCCGACGCGGTTCGGCCAGCCGGACCCGGAGTTCGACGCGGTCAGCCCCTTCCGCAAGATCCCGGCCCTGCGGGACGGGGATTTCACGGTCTGCGACTCCAGCGCCATCATCCACTATTTCGAGGCCACCAAGCCTGAACCGGCCCTGATCCCGGCCGAGGCCAGGGAACGGGCCATGGTCATCTGGTTCGACGAGTTCGCCGACACCATCATGGTCGCGGCGGCGGGGCCGATGTTCTTCAACCGCGTCGTCGCGCCCCTGCTGAAGATGCAGGGCGACGAGGAGGCGGCGAAGAAGGGCGAGAAGGCGCTGGAGCCGGTGCTCGACTATCTGGAGAGCCTCGCGCCCGAGCCGGGCGAGTTCCTGGTCGGCGGCAAGCTGAGCCTGGCCGACATCGCCGTGGCCAGCCCGTTCGCCAACCTGCGCCACCTGCAGTTCGACCTGTCGCGCTGGCCCAGGACCATGGCCTGGTCGGAGGCGATGCTGGCGCGGCCGTCGTTCGCGGCCATGGTGGCGCGCGAATCGAAGATGTTTGGCCGCTAGCCGCGTTCGGCAGGGATGAGCCTCGACGCCGTTCTTGCCGATATCGCCGCCTGCCGCGCCTGCGCCGGTGAACTGCCGCATGAGCCGAGACCGGTGACCCGGGTCTCGGGCCGGACGCGCCTGCTGATCTGCGGTCAGGCGCCCGGGCGGCGGGTGCATGAGAGCGGGCTGCCGTTCGACGATCCGTCGGGCGAGCGGCTGCGGTCCTGGATGGGCATCGACCGGGCGACCTTCTATGGCCGGCCGGAGATCGGCGTGGCGGCCATGGCCTTCTGCTTTCCGGGGACCAATCCCAAGGGCGGCGACTTCCCGCCGCCGCCGCGCTGTGCCCAGCTTTGGCGGCCCCGGCTGATGGCGGCGCTGCCGAAGATGGAGCTAACCCTGCTGGTCGGCGGCTATGCGCAGGTCTGGGCGCTGGGCGACCGCGCCAAACGCAACATGACCGAGACCGTGGCGGCCTGGACCGAGTATCTGCCCCACTATCTGCCCATGCCGCATCCCAGCTGGCGCAACACGGCCTGGCTGAAGCGCAACCCGTGGTTCGAGGATGAGGTGACGCCCTATCTTCGCCATCGGGTCGCTGACATTCTGGCGGAATGAACCGCCGCCTGTTCCTGCTCAGCGCCGTCGCCGCCTCGGCCTTGAGCGCCTGCGCGCCGATGGCCCTGCAGTCGCCGCTGACGCCGACGGCGGAGTTTGCCGGACCTGGCTTCGACGGCGAGTGGTTCGTCAGTTTCGACGGGGCGCGGCTGGGGACGAGCCGCTGGCCGACGCAGGGCGAGCCGAAGGTGGTGCTGGTCGGTCTGCACGGCATGAACGACTACGCCAACGCCTTTCACATGGCCGCGCCCGACTGGGCGGCGCGGGGCATCGCCACCTATGCCTTCGACCAGCGCGGTTTCGGCCGCTCGGTCGGGCGGGGCATCTGGGCCGGGCGTGAGTTGATGAGCGAGGACCTGCGGGTGTTCGTGGACCTGGTTAAGGCCCGGCATCCGGGCGTGCCCGTGGTGGTGGCGGGGGAGAGCATGGGCGGGGCGGTGGCCATCTGCGCCTTCGCCTCGGACCGGCCGCCGGTGGCGGACCGGCTGCTGCTGCTGGCCCCGGCGGTGTGGGGCTGGTCCAGCCAGCCGCTGCCCTACAAGACCGTGCTGTGGATCACCGCCCGGATCACCCCGGACCGGCCGGTGGAGCCGCCCGGCTGGCTGACCAACACCATCCATCCCTCGGACAATCGCGAGGAGATGCTGGCCATGGGCCGCGACCGGCTGATGATCTGGGGCGCCCGGCCCGACACGATCAGCGGCCTGGTGGACCTGATGGAAGCGGCCTGGGCGGAGATCGGGGCGGTCAAGGTTCCGGTCGCCTACCTCTACGGGGCCAACGACCAGGTAATCCCGGAGGCCCCGTCGCGGCAGGCGGCGGCGAGGCTCAAAGCCGGCGACAGGACCGCCTTCTACGCCAAGGGCTATCACCTGCTGATCCGCGATCATCAGCGCCAGACGGTCATCGACGACGCCGCCAGCTTCATGCTGACCCCCGAGGCGCCGCTGCCTTCGGGCGCGCCGCGCATTCCCCCGCCCAGAGCGAAGCCTTCCCGCGTTTGAAGGGTTGTGAGGAAGGCTTGTGCGGCGTAGATCGCCTCTCGCGCATCGCTCTTCCCCCAAACGCGAAGTTCTTGGCATGACCCTGTTCGATTCTCCGTCCTTTGAAGGCCATGAAGGCGTCCACGCCTTCTCCGATCCGGCCTCGGGTCTGAAGACCATCATCGCGGTGCATTCGACCACCCTGGGCCCGGCCGCCGGCGGCTGCCGCATGTGGCCGTACGAGAGCGCGGAAGCGGCGCTGGAAGACGCCCTGAAGCTGTCGCGGGCGATGAGCTTCAAGAACGCCATGGCCGGGTTGGACCTGGGCGGCGGCAAGTCGGTGATCATCGGCGATGCGCGCAAGGACAAGACTCCGCAGCTGTTCCAGGCCTTCGGCCGCGCCGTCGAGCGCGTCGGGGGCCGTTACTGGACGGCCGAGGACGTCGGCGTCTCGCCGGCCGACCTCGAGGAGGCCCGCAAGGAGACCCGCTACGTCGCCGGCCTGGAAGGCCACAAGGCCGCCTCGGGGGACCCCAGCCCGGTGACCGCCGAGGGCGTGTTCCGGGGCGTTCGGCTCTGCGTCGAGCGGGCTTATGGCCGGGACCTGAACGGTGTCACCGTCGCCATCCAGGGGGTCGGCCATGTCGGCGCCTACCTGGCCGACAAGCTGCACGCGGCCGGGGCCAGACTGATCATCACCGACGTCAACCAGCCGGCCCTGGACGCCGTCGCCGCCCGCACCGGCGCGCGGGTTGTGGCGCCCGACGCCATCTTTGACGTCGAGGCCGAGGTGTTCGCGCCCTGCGCCCTGGGCGGGGCGGTCAGCTTCGACACGCTTGGCCGGCTGAAGGGCCGGGTCGTGGCGGGCGGGGCGAACAACCAGCTGGCCTCGCCGGAAGTCGGTCAGGCCCTGTTCGAGAAGGGCATGCTCTACGCCCCCGACTACGTCATCAATGGCGGCGGCATCATCAACGTGGCGGCGGAGATCCGCGGCCTTGAGTCCGATAGCGCCTTCGACCAGGCCTGGGTCGATACGAAGCTCGACACCCTGGCGCTGACCCTGGCGCAGGTGCTGGACCGCGCCGTGGCCGAAGGGCGGCCGACCCATGCCGTGGCCAACGAGATGGCGCGGGAGCGGATCGCCGCCGGGGCGCGGCGCTAGCGGTCGCCTATCGAAGCGGTCAACGACTATACCACGCGGCCGCCGAGGGAAGAGGGTGTTTTTGCGTAAGTGTCTGATCTGACGTGACATTGTGGTTGTCATGGGCGCGGTGAATGTAGGCGCCGGCGTTGACAGGGCGTTGGCGCCGGGGCGGGGAATGTTGACGTACTGGTGAGGCGTTGCGCCTACGCGGCCGTTGCCCGGCTCGAAAATGGCGGCGTCAGGCCGATTTTTCCGATGAATATGTCTAGACATATTCGTAAGCCATTGAACAAATTGGATGTTTTTGGGGGTGTCAAACCTCGCCGGCGTTGACGATCGTGCAGAGCGCCGGGTCGAGGCGGACGTGGATGCGGTCGCCGACCCTGGGGGCGTTCAGGCTGGGGACGCGGGCGTTGATGGCGCTGTCGCCCGCGCGCAGCTTGAGGTCGCAGCGGGCGCCGGCGTAGTGGCGTTCGAGCACTTCGGCCTGGACGCCTTTCTCCGACAGCACGAAGGCTTCCGGGCGGGCGATGACGGTGTCGCCGCCATGGCCGGCGGGGAAGGCGCCCCAGGCGGTGACGGCCATGCCGTTTTCGATGCGGGCCGGCAGGGCGTTGGCCGGGCCGAGCAGGCGGGCGGCGTCGAGGCTGGTCGGGCGCAGGTAGCAGTCCTCGGGGGTGCCCGACTGCAGGATGGCGCCCGCCTGCATGAGGGCCAGCTGGTCGCCCATGCGCATGGCCTCCTCGGCGTCGTGGGTGACGATCAGCACGGCGGCGCCGCTCTGGCGCAGGGTTTCGAGAGCGGCGTCGCGGACCTGGGCGCGGAGCATGCCGTCGAGGCCGGAGAAGGGCTCGTCGAGCAGCAGGACCGAGGGAGCCGGAGCGATGGCGCGGGCCAGGGCGACGCGCTGGCGCTCGCCGCCGGAGAGCTGGCCGGGGAAGGCGTCGCCGCGCTGTCCGATGTGGGCGCGGGCCAGGGCGTCCGCGGCCTGTTGCTTGCGCCGGGCGGGGGGCAGGGCCTGCAGGCCGAACTCGGCGTTGCCAAAGCCGCTGAGGTGGGGAAACAGGGCGTAGTCCTGGAAGACCAAGCCGATGCCGCGCCTTTCGGCCGGGACATGGACGCCGGGGCCGGAGACCAGGGCGCCGGCCTTGAGGATCTCGCCGCCATCGACCGGTTCGAGCCCGGCGATCAGGCGCAGCAGGGTGCTCTTGCCGCAGCCGCTGGGGCCCAGCAGGCAGGTGATGGCGCCAGGCTCAAGCGTCAGGGTGACGCCGCGCAGGGCCTGCACGGCGCCGTAGGCGCGGCGGACGTCGCGGACTTCCAGCGCCAGCGTCATGCGTCCTCCCGTCGGCGGTGGCCGCTGATATTGGCGCCGGCCCGCGGATCGAGGGCAAGATAGACCGGCACGGCCAGCAGGGTCACAGCCCCGATGGCCAGGTAGGGCAGGGTGAAGCTGGCCGGGGTCAGGGCGTCGTGGCCGCCCAACCCGCGAGCGAGATGCAGCATCAGGCCGCCGAAGCTGATGCCGAGCGCCAGGCCGATCTGCTGGCTGACCGCCTGCAGCGTGGAGGCCGCCGGGACCTTTTCGGTGGGGATTTCCGCGAAGGCGATGGTGTTGGCCGAGATGAACTGGCTGGCCCGCGAGAAGCCGGCGAGGAACAGCAGCAGCATGATGAGGGCGGCCGGGGTGGCGCTGGTGAAGAAGCCGGGGGCGGCGGTCAGGAGGGCGGCGATGACCACGAAGCTGGTCAGCATCACCCGAAAGCCGACGCGCCTGAGTACGAAGGCGGCGAAGGGGCGGGCGCCGAGCACGCCCAGGCCGCCGGCCAGGGTGACCGAGCCGGCCTGCAGCGGCGTCCAGCCGAGCGCCACCTGCAGCAGCAGGGGCATCAGGAAGGGTCCGGCTCCGACGCCCAGCCGGACGAAGGTCCCGCCGAGGATGCTGGCCCGGAAGGTCTGGTAGCGCAGCAGTCCGAGGTCGAGGATCGGGCGGGCCTTGGTCGCCGCCAGGCGCAGGTAGCTCCAGCCGCAGGCGAGGGCGGTGATGACCAGGGCGATCTGCAGGGGCCAGGGGATCAGGCCGACGCCGGCCGTCTCCGCCACGGCCACGACGCCGGTGATCGCCGCCGCCGACAGGGCAAAACCGCTCCAGTCGAAGCGGCCGGGGTCGGGGGTGCGGATATGGGGCACGAAGCGCATGACGGCGATCATGCCGAGGAGGCCGACCGGCACGTTGAGCCAGAAGATCCACGGCCAGTCGGCGACCGACAGCACGAAGCCGGCCAGGGGCGGGCCGATCAGGGGGCCGACGAGCGCCGGCATGGTGAACCAGCCCATGGCGGTGAGCAGCTTTTCCTTCGGCGTCGAGCCGACGACGATCAGCCGGGCCACCGGCGTCATCAAGGCCCCGCCCATGCCCTGGATGATGCGGAAGAAGACCAGCTGCGGCAGCGAGGTCGCGAAGCCGTTGAGCACGGAGCCGGCCAGGAAGACGGTCATGGCCACCAGGAACACCCGCCGCGCCCCGAACTTCTCGGCCGCCCAGCCGCTGACCGGCACGAACACCGCCAGGGCCAGGATGTAGCTGGTCAGGGCCAGCTTGAGATGGACGGGGTCAGCGTCGAAGGCCCTGGCCAGGGTCGGCAGGGCGGTCGAGAGGGAGGTGGAGTCGATGAACTCCATGAACAGGGCGCTGGCCACGGCGAGCGAGGCGAGACGCGAACCGGTCGAGCCCGGCGGCGGCGCGGCGGGTTTGGCGGGGAGGGGGACGTCCTGAGCGGGGGGGAGGTCGGACACGGGGTGTTAGTAGCCCCGTCGCGGCAATCATCAAGCCGTCAATCGGATTGTCTCAAGAACGCGCCTGTCTGGCGTCATGCGGCTGGTCAGCTCCTCTCCCGCGAGGGCGAGGAAGGGGCACGCGCGGCGAAGGCGCGTGGGAAGGAGAGGGTTTACGGTGGCTGCCGAGTTGGCGCGAAACCCCTACTGTCCCTAAACCCTCTTCCTCCCACCGCTTCGCGGCGGGCCCCTCCTTCTCCCTTAGGGAGAAGGGAAAGCATGGTCGGGTGCGGCAATTGATCAACGGCGCCGAACGGTGACAGTCATCCGGCCGCGCCGGAGGACAGTCACCCGGTGCTAATCGCCGCGCGGGATCCCGCGGCGGGCCTTCGGGGCGGGGAGGCGTTTGCCGCCGCTGACGGTGAAGGAGAGGCCGAAGACGGTGTCGTCGCGGCTGTAGCCGTAGGCGCCGATTTCGCGCTGGGTGGCGGCGGCGGAGATCTGCATCGGGCCCTTGCGCCAGCCGATGCCGAGCTGGACCTTGCCGTACTCGGCCAGTTTCTCGATCGACCAGCGCTGCTGCTTGCGGCCCTTGTCGCCGAAGTTGAAGCCAAGCGCGTCGCCGGAGGTGGCGGCGAAGGCGAACCAGCGGCCCTTCTTGGTTCGGGCCGGGGAGACATCGACCTGCAGGCCCAGGCGCTTGGCGTCGAACTGCCGGCCGCGCGGGGCGATCTGTTGGGCGGCGGGATTCTGGCGGCTGTCGCGGCCGCCGAAGGACAGGCCGGAGCCCGGGTTGAGGGGACTCTCGTTGGTCAGGCTGAAACTGACCCGGCGCATGGGGTTGAGCAGGCCCATGGGGGTGGACGAGGGCGCCATGGCCTGGCGCACGGCGGGCCTGGCGTAGGCGGCGACGCGCGGCTCGGCATAGCCGGTGGGCGGCGGATCGCTCTTGGGGACAAAGCGGGCCAGCATGACGGCCTCGGCATTGGGAGCGGGCCGGGCGTCGGCGCTGGCCATCTCGACGACCTGGGCCGGGTGGATGATCGGCTTGGCGGGGCCGCCGGCCAGTTCGACGGGAGCGACGGGCGTGTCGTCGAAGCGGGCGGTGCGGATCGGCGCGTCCGGATCCTCGGGCGCACGGGCCGTGCCGGAGAAGACGCCGGCGACGTCGGCATCCTTCATCATCCCGGTGTCGGTGAGGCCGTCGGAGCCGGCGCCGGTGACCGAAACGGCCGACAGGGCCGCGATCGACACGGCGGCCAGGCTCGTCAAGGCTATCCCGGCAATTGGCCGCATCTGCTCCCCCGAGCACGTCCCCGATTAAGGAAGGTTAACCTGCCCCGGAGCGCAAGCAAGCCCAGTCGCGGGGCAGGCGAGCCCGCCGCGATCACTTTTCGTATCGCGGGTCTTCGAGGTTACACGCAGTTTGGGCGGTCAATGGGCCGGGCGGCGCTTGGGGACGGGCTTGTCGGCCTTCCTGGCGGCGTCCTTGTCGGCTTTCTGGCCGTGCTGCGGCTCGGGGACCGACTTGCAGAAGGCGTCCCGCCAGGACGGTTCCTGATGCTGGAAATTGGAGGTCATGACGCGCTACTCCCTGCGATGAAGGCCTCTTTCGGGCCCTTCAGGCGGCCGTCGCCAGGTCGTCGGCGGCCGAAACGGTGACATTGACAGTGAGGGTGCTCTTGCCCGGATCGCCGATCAGGGTGCCGCTGACCGGCGCGGCCTCGCGCGGGGTGCGGCTGACGGCGACAGGAATGAGATCGGGGGATTCGGCCAGGCCATTGGTCGGGTCGAATTCGGTCCAGCCGAGATCGGGCAGGAAGACCTCGCACCAGGCATGGGTGGCGCCGGCCCCGCGCAAGGTGGCGCGGGGGCTATGCAGGTAGCCGGTGACGAAACGCGCCGCGTAGCCCGCCCGGCGCAGCACCTCGACCATCAGCCAGGCGAAGTCGCGGCAGGTGCCGGACTGGCCGCGCAGGGTCTCGGCCGGGGTCTGGACGCCTTCCTCGTAGCGGGCCTTGTAGCCGAAGCCGTCGATGGTGCGGTTGATGCGCAGCAGGAATTCCAGGACCGGCTCGTCGGGCTTGTCCATCTGGTCCTTGAGCCAGGCGTTGACGAGGACGTCGTCGTCGCTTTCGGGGATCATGTAGGGGGCCAGCGCCGCGCGGTCGTCGCGGCTGTAGACGATCGGCATGGCGGTGTGGGGGTTGTCGGGCTGGAACGGCAGCAGGGGGGCGGGGAACCGCTCGATGACCAGTTGGCTGATGATGACCAGTTCGGTGGACTCGCCGGCGGGGGTGAACCAGCAGACGCAGTTGCTGTAGGCGTCGTAGGTCCAGCGAAGGGCGCCGGGCGGGCCGACGGCGATCGAGGCCTTCTCGACCTTCAGCCCATGGCTGTCGCGCGGCCGCAGCATCAGGCGCTGGGGGCCGAAGGCTACCGGTTTTTCGTAGTGGTAGCGGGTTTCGTGCTGGATCATGAGGCGTGCCACGGTGGCGAAAGCCATGCGGGAAGCCTTTGGTTCCAAACACCTTTTGTGACGCGGCCATTGTTAGAACAAAATGGGAACACTAGAGTGCGGTCATGGCCGTGCTCGATCGCAAGCGTAAACTCTCCATCCTCTCCGACGCCGCGAAATACGACGCCTCCTGCGCCTCGTCGGGGTCGAACAAGCGCGACTCCGTGGGCGGCAAGGGGGTGGGGTCGACCGAGGGCATGGGCATCTGTCACGCCTATGCGCCGGACGGGCGGTGCATCAGCCTGCTCAAGATCCTGCTGACCAACTTCTGCATCTACGACTGCGCCTACTGCATCAACCGGGTGAGTTCGAACGTGGCCCGGGCCCGGTTCACGGTACAGGAGGTCGTCGACCTGACGCTGGGCTTCTACAAGCGCAACTATATCGAGGGGCTGTTCCTCTCGTCGGGGATCATCAAGAGCGGCGACTACACGCTGGAAGAGATGGTGCGGGTGGCCAGGGCGCTGCGGCTCGACCACGATTTCCGGGGCTATATCCATCTCAAGCTGATCCCCGAGGCTTCGCCGGCCCTGGTGCTGGAGGCGGGGCTCTATGCGGACCGGGTGTCGATCAACATCGAGCTGCCGAGCGACGCCAGCCTGAGCCATTTGGCCCCGCAGAAGGACGTGCGGGTGATCAAGAAGGCGATGGGCGGGGTGAAGCTGGCCATCGACGAGGGCAAGGAAAAGGGGCGCAAGACGAAGCCGCCGCGCTTCGCCCCGGCCGGGCAATCGACGCAGCTGATCATCGGGGCGGACGCCTGCAGCGATGGTGAGATCCTGAACCGCAGCGCGCGGCTGTACGGCGGCTACGGCCTGCGGCGGGTCTACTACTCGGCCTTCAGCCCGATCCCTGATGCGTCGCGCAACCTGCCGCTGGAGCGGCCGCCGCTGATGCGCGAACACCGGCTGTACCAGGCCGACTGGCTGATGCGGTTCTACGGCTTCGAGCGGCAGGAGATTGTCGGGGACGAGGGCAATCTGGACCTGGCCATCGATCCGAAGCTGGCCTGGGCCCTGGCCCATCGCGAGGATTTTCCGGTCGATGTGAACAGGGCCGACCGCGAGACGCTGCTGCGCACGCCGGGGCTGGGGGTGAAGACGGTTGACCGGATGATCGCGCTGCGGCGCCAGAAGCGGTTGCGGCTGGAGGATGTGAAGCGGCTGGCGCGGGGCGTCGAGAAGGTGAAGCCGTTCATCGTCACGGAGGACTGGACGCCCGGCTCGCTGACCGACCGGCTGGACCTTCGGGCCCAGGTGGCGCCGGAACAGCCGAGGCTGCTGTGAGGCAGGTTCGGCTGGCGGGACCCACCGACTTCGAGGGCTGGCGGCTCGCGGCGCGGGCCTTGCGGCTGGGCGGGGTGGAGCCGACGCGCGTCGCCTGGACGGTGGCGGGCGAAGGCGATCTCTTCGCCGAGCCGGGCGGGGTCGAGGAGGCCTCGGACGCGGCCCCGGCCTTCCGCACGCCGCGGGCCTTCGTCGAGCTGGCGCAGGATGTCATCTGCCACCGCGGCGGGGATCGGTTCGACCTGCTGTATCGGCTGCTCTGGCGGCTGGAGGCAGAGCAGAACCTGATGCTCGACATCACCGACGCGGACGTCGCCCGGGCCCGCGAAATGGCCAAGAACGTCTCCCGCGCCAGCCACAAGATGAAGGCCTTCGTGCGCTTCCGTCGGATCGAGGGGACCGAACCGGAGGCCTATGCCGCCTGGTTCGAGCCGGCGCACTACGTCGTCGAGCGGACGTCGGGCTTCTTCGTGCGGCGGTTCACGGGGATGCTGTTCTCGATCCTGACGCCTGACCTCTGTTGCCATTGGGACGGGGAGGCGCTGGCCTTTTCGCCCGGTGTTTCACGCGACCAGGCCCCGGCCGACGACGTGCTGGAGGAGTATTGGCGCACCTACTACGCCGCGATCTTCAACCCGGCCCGGCTGAAGGTGAAGGCCATGCAAGCCGAGATGCCCAAGCGCTATTGGCGCAACCTTCCGGAGGCGCGGCTCATTCCGGAGCTGATCGCCAGCGCCGGGGAAAGGACCGCCGCCATGGTCGCCGCCGCGCCGACCGAGCCCTCCCGCCACGCCATCAAGGCCGCCCGCGCCGCCGCCCGCGATGCGCCGTTCGGTGAGGGCCAGCCGACCTCGCTCGAAGAACTGGTGGCCGGCGTCGATGGCTGCCGCCGCTGCGACCTCTGGAAGGACGCCACCCAGGGCGTGCCGGGCGAGGGGGCGGCGCGGGCCCGGCTGATGGTCGTCGGCGAGCAGCCGGGGGATCAGGAGGACCTGGCCGGTCGGCCCTTCGTCGGGCCGGCCGGGCAGGTGTTCAACCAGGCTCTGGAGAAGGCGGGGGTGCCGCGCGAGGCGGCTTACGTCACCAATGCGGTGAAGCACTTCAAGCACGAGCTGCGCGGCAAGCGGCGGATCCACAAGACGCCGGCGGCGCCGGAGATCGTCGCCTGTCGCTGGTGGCTGGACAGTGAGCGGCGGCTGATCCGGCCAAAGGTGATCGTGGCCCTGGGGGCGACAGCGGCGCAGGCGGTGTTCGGCAAGGCTATGCCGATCGCGGCGAGCCGGGGGCGGGCCATCCAGCTGGATGACCAGGCCCAGGGGGTGGTGACCTATCACCCGTCCTTCCTGCTGCGCGTGCCGGATGCGAAGGCCAAGGCGGAGGGGTTCGCGGCGCTGGTCGAGGACCTGGCGCTGGCGTGGCGGCTGGCGGCGTGAAGGGACTGGGCGCTGTTCCTCCCTCCCCGAATTGGGGAGGGCAGGCGCGCGTTGCGCGCCGGGTGGGGAAGTGGGCCACCGCTGCCGGCCGGTTGGGCTTCTCAGTGCTTGCTCGGTGAAGTCAGTGACCGACTTCCCCACCCGACGCGCGTAACCGCGCGTCTGCCCTCCCCATTCGGGGAGGGAGGGCTAGAGCTTCACTGGCTCCATCTTCGGGGTCAGCAGGTGGACGACGCCGAGGGCCAGCAGGTAGGCGCTGGCGGCGACCACGAAGATGGGCGTGTAGCTTCCGATCTTGTCGAGCACCCAGCCGGCGTACTTGGCCATGGCCATGCCGCCGAAGGCCCCGACCATGCCGCCGATGCCGACCACCGAGCCCACCGCCGAGCGCGGGAAGACGTCCGAGGGCAGGGTGTAGAGGTTGGCCGAGAAGCCCTGGTGGGCCGCCGTCGCCACGCCGATGATCAGCACCGCCATCCACAGGTTGTCGACCACGGCGCCGAGGCAGACCGGCACCGCCAGCAGGGCGCAGATCAGCATGGCCGTCTTGCGGGCGGCGTTGAGGCTCATGCCGCGCTTCATCATCGCCGAACTCATCCAGCCGCCGCCGACGCTGCCGACGTCGCTGAGCAGGTAGATGCAGACCAGCGGGATGCCGAAGGTCTTGAGGTCGAGGCCGTGCTTCTTGGACAGGAAGTCCGGCAGCCAGAAGAGGAACATCCACCAGATCGGATCGATCAGGAACTTGCCGAGCGCATAGGCCCAGGTTTCCTTGATGGTCAGCAGCTTCAGCCAGCCGACCTTCTCGACCGGGTCCGGGGCGTCCTGTTCGATCCAGGCCAGTTCGGCGGGCGTGAGGGCCTTCTGCTCGCGCGGACGGCGATAGACGATCAGCCAGATCGGCAGCCACAGCAGGCCGGCGAGGCCGGTGACGACGAAGGCCGCCTGCCAGCCCCAGGCCAGCACCAGGGCCGGCACCACCAGCGGGGTGACGATGGCGCCGATGTTGGTGCCGGCGTTGAACAGGCCGGTGGCGAAGGCGCGCTCCTTCTTGGGAAACCACTCGGCCACGGCCTTGATGCCGCCCGGAAAGCCGCCGCCCTCACCGACGCCGAGCAGGACGCGGGCGGCGATCATGTGGCTGAGCGAGCTGACGCCGGCGTGGGCGATATGGCCGATCTGCCAGATCAGGAAGGCGACGCCGAAGCCCCAGCGGGCGCCGATGCGGTCGATGAAGCGACCGAACAGCAGGTAGGAGACGGCATAGGCGGCCTGGAACCAGAAGATGATGTCGGCGTACTGCGTCTCGGTCCAGCCGAACTCGGCCGACAGGGTGGGCTTGAGCACCCCCAGCATCTGGCGATCGACGTAGTTGATGACCATCGCCGCGAACAGCAGCGTACAGATCAGCCAGCGGTAGTTGCCCACCTTGATGGAAGGCGATGGCCCGTCAGCCTCGGTCGCGCTGCTCATGCGTGGTTTCCTCTTCCCCGATCGGCCCCGCCGGTTTCGCCCGGCACAGGATTTCGCCGAAAGCCCCAAAATCGATGCGCGCGGTCTGACCCGCGACGATGTCATGCACGCCGGTGACGGCGCCAGTGGTGACCAGGTCACCGGCTTTCAGCGGCCGGCCGCGCGCGGCGCAATGGCCGAGCAGCCAGGCGAAGGCCTCGGCCGGGCCGTCCGGAAGGTCGGCGGCCGAGCCGGTTCCGACCAGGGCGCCATCGATGGACGTGCGGCAGGTCAGGCTGTCGAAAGGGCGGCTGCGCCAGCCGTCGATGGCCGGGCCGAGGATCAGGCCCCAGTTGTTGCCGAAGTCGCTGGCCACGACGAGGGGGCCCAGCGCGTTGATGGTGGCCAGCGGGCTGCCGGCGATCTCGACGCCGACGAACAGGCCATCGGCCAGGTCCAGCGCCTCGGCGGCGGTCCAGGCGGTCTTGCCGGCCGGGGCGTCGGCCCCCAGGCGATAGACGAACTCGCCCTCGACGGCGGCGAACCCGCCGACGAAGACCGGCACGTCGAGCACCTGGCCGGGGATAGAGAGCCAGCGATTGCGGGCGAACACCGGGCCGGCGACGCGGGCTTCGCCGAGCCTGCCTTGCAGGTCCGGGGCGATGCGGCCGACCTTCCAGCCGACCGGGGCCTCGCCCCATTGATCGAGCGCCTGGTCCTGGATGGCGTAGGAGCCGGCGAGGTCGGCGGGGATGGCGCCGGGGAAGCCGGGCAGGGGCCTGGCGTCGCGCCGGGCGGTGGTGAAGGCGCGCGCGATCTCGGCGCTGTTGTCGCCGGTCACGGTGCTGGCCGCCGATCGCTTCAAGCCGATGGTCCTCCCCCAGAGCTTTCCCGGCCTTTGCCGGCGCCCCATTGTCGGGGTCGGGATTGTCTCTAGAGGAAACCGGTGTCATTTTCAATCGGCAGGCGGCGAAAAGGCCGACGCGGTGACGCCATGGGGAGTGAAAGCGGTGTTTAAACAACGGCTTGTGGTCATAGTTTTGGGTTTGGCGGTCTGTTTCGCGCCGCTCGGCGGCGTCACGGCGCAGACGCCTGAGTCGGCGTCGCCGCCGCTGGCCTTTCCGGGCGCACTGGGCTGGGCGGCGAAGACGCCGGGCGGCCGTGGCGGCGAGATCATCCGGGTGACGAACCTAAATGGCGACGGGCCGGGATCCTTCAAGGCGGCGGTCGAGGCCAAGGGGCCGCGCATTGTCGTCTTCGAGGTCGGCGGGGTGATCGACATGGGCGGCAAGACCCTGACGATTCGCGAGCCTTTCCTGACGATTGCCGGGCAGACGGCGCCGTCGCCGGGTGTGACCCTGATCCGCGGCGGCATCGACCTGGCCACCCACGACGTGGTCGTGCAGCACATCCGCGTGCGGCCGGGCGACGCCGGCTTTCCGAAGAAGAGCGGCAAGGACTTCGACAGCATCTCCACCCAGGGGATCAGCTACAACATCATCATCGACCACTGCAGCCTGACCTGGGGCACGGACGAGAACCTGTCGGCCTCGGGCCCCAGGTTCGTGGGCGAGACGCCGGACGACTGGCGGGCCGGCACCTCGCGCAACATCACCTTCTCGAACAACATCATCGCCGAGAGCCTGCGTTACTCGACCCATGCCAAGATCGAGCATTCCAAGGGCAGCCTGATCCACGACAACATCACCGGCATCCTGATCGTCGGGAACCTCTACGCCCACAATTTCGAGCGCAATCCGCTGTTCAAGGGCGGGGTGCGCGGGGTGGTGGTCAACAACCTGATCTACAATCCGGGCCAGCGGGCCATCCACTACAACCTGATGGCCGAGGAATGGGGCGACCATCCCTGGCAGGTGGGGCAGCTGGTGGCGGTGGGCAATGTGCTGCGCGGCGGCATGGACACGGCCGAGCACATCGCCTTCCTGGAGATCGGCGGCTACGGCGATCTGGAGTACTACGGCAAGGACAACATCGCCGTGGATCGCTATGGACGGCCGCTGGCGATGTTCGGGCGCTATACGACCAGCCCGGCGAAGATCATCCAGAAGGGCAAGCCGATGCTGTGGCCGGAGGGGCTGAAAGCCATGCCGGCGTCGGCGGTGCAGCAGTCGGTGCTGATCAGCGCCGGGGCCCGGCCCTGGGACCGCGACGCCAATGACGTGCAGCTGATCAGCGACACGGCCGAAGGGCGCGGGGCGATCATCGACAGCCAGGACGACCTGCACGGCTATCCGAACCCGAAGCCGACGGCGAAACCCTTCAATCCGGACGACTGGAACCTGTTCGACATGACGCCGAAGCGGCCGGACGTGCTTGACGCCGGGGCGAAGGCGAAGGGGACTTAAGGGAAGTCTTCCCCTGTCGCGCCGCGTGCCGTATCGATCCCCGAACAAACGTTTGGGGACCTCGCCATGGCGCTCGATGCTGAAACCCGCGACCAGCTGGTCGATACCGTCCGCCGGTTCGTCAGCGAGCGGCTGCGGCCGCTGGAGGCGCAGGTGGCGGAAGCCAATGCGGTGCCCGAGCCGATCATCGGCGAGATGCGCGACCTGGGCCTCTTCGGCCTGTCGATCCCCGAGGAATACGGCGGCCTCGATCTGTCGATGGAAGACGAGTGCCTGGTGATCTTCGAGATGGGCCGCACCAGCCCGGCCTTCCGCTCGGAATTCGGCACCAACGTCGGCATCGGCAGCCAGGGGCTGGTGATGTTCGGCAACGATGAGCAGAAGGCCAAATGGCTGCCCGGTATCGCCGCCGGCACGACGGTGACCAGCTTCGCCCTGACCGAGCCGGAAGCCGGCTCCGACAGCGCCGCGGTCCAGACCCGGGCCCTCCTCGACGGCGACGCCTATGTGCTGAACGGCTCCAAGCGCTACATCACCAACGCCGCCAAGGCCGGGCTGTTCACGGTGATGGCCCGTAGCAATCCGGACGTGAAGGGCGGCGGCGGGGTTTCGGCCTTCCTGGTGCCGTCCGACCTGCCGGGCATCACCGTTGGTCCGCCCGAGAAGAAGATGGGCCAGCACGGGGCGCAGATCCACGACATCACCTTCGACAACGTCCGGGTGCCGGTGGAGAACCGCCTGGGCGCCGAGGGCGAGGGCTTCAAGGTGGCGATGCAGGTGCTCGACAAGGGGCGGCTGCACATCGGGGCGCTGTGCGTGGGGGTGGCGGAACGGCTGATCGCCGACTGCGTGGCCTACGCTGGCGAGCGCAAGCAGTTCGGCCAGGCGCTGAGCAACTTCCAGCTGGTCCAGGCCATGATCGCCGACAGCAAGACCGAATGCATGGCGGCCCGCGCCCTGGTGCTGGAAAGCGCCCGCAAGCGCGACGGCGGCGCCAACATCGTGCTCGAGGCGGCGGCGGCGAAGTACTACGCCTCCGAGATGGTCGGCCGGGTGGCGGACCGGGCGGTGCAGATCTTCGGCGGGGCCGGCTATGTGGCCGACTACGGCATCGAGCGCCTGTACCGCGACGTGCGGATTTTCCGGATCTATGAGGGGACCAGCCAGGTCCAGCAGTTGGTCATCGCTCGAGAGACGATGAAGCGGGGCGGGTGATTCACCACCGTTCCTTCTCCCGCTCGTCGGGAGAAGGTGGCCGCGAAGCGGTCGGATGAGGGCAGCGCCAGCCCTGGAAGGTTGGCGCTGGGACGCTCATCCACAGCCGGTGCTGCCCTCATCCGACCCCCTTCGGGGGCCACCTTCTCCCGACAAGCGGGAGAAGGGCGGTGCTACAGCAGCATGTGCACGTAGACTTCGTTCTCGATGATCAGATCACCCTCAAGGATCACCAGGTCGAAGCCGCGCATCTTTGTCACGCCGTCCGGCGTGGCGATGTCGCAGTACCACCGACCGCAGAAGCCGCCGTCGATGGCCCAGACCGTCTCGGGCGTGTAGGTCATCGGCGGGGTCGCGGCGAACAGGCCTTCCAGATACCCCTTCAACGCCGCGTGGCCGGTGATGCCGGCGGCAGTGTTGTTGTCCTTGTAGAGGCAGTCCTCGGCGTAGAAGCCGAGCAGGGCGGTGACGTCCTTGGCCGTCCAGGCGGCCAGCCAGCGGGCGTTGAAATCCTCGATATCCATCAGGGGGTCTCCAGCACGCGGGCGACGTGCGCCTCGGTGAAGATCTCGGCGGGCAGGGTCTCGGGCCCGGCCATGACCGCGAAGCCGTGGGCGCCCAGCATCGGATCTTCCGAGGTGCGCTCGAAGTGGTGGCGGCGGCGCGCCTTGGCGTCGTCGCCGAACTCGGCGTCGAGGGCGGAGGTGATCTTGGCCGCCACCCGCAGGCGGCGCAGGCGTTCGGCCCGCTCCTCGGCATAGGGCGCGAAGTTCCAGTCGTCGGTGGCCAGGATATTGCTGACGATGCGGACGTCGCGGTAGGTGATCGAGAGGCCGAGGCCAATGATCGGGTCGTTCCAGCCGGCGGCGTCGCCGACCAGGACGACACCCTCGGCGTAGGGGGTGTCGGTCCAGCTGTCGTTGTTGAAGTAGCTGAGCAGGGGCCCGGCCGGGATCGCCTGGGCGATCGCCTCGTTCAGTGGGCTGCACTGCATGCGGAAGGCGTCGAGGAAGGCGCGCGGGCCGTCCGGGCCGGCGAAGCGGCGCTTCTGGTCCAGGTGATAGCTGCCGTAGAGGCGGATGCGGCCCTGGCCTTGCGGAAAGGCGAGGAAGGCGAAGTCGCCCTCGGTGCCGATGGCCTGCAGGTCGTCGGGCCAGGCGTGGGCGTTCTCGACCAACAGGCCGGCGAACCAGTGGTGCGGCCTGTCCTGGTGCAGGGCGACGCCGGATTTCTCGCGGACCTGGCTGGTGCGGCCGTCGGCGCCGACGATCAGGCGGCAGGAGATGGTCTTCTCGACGTCATCGTGGACGTAGGTGACCGTCGGGTTGGCGCCCGGCTTCACCTCGGTGACCCGCGCCCCGCGGAGGCCCCTGGCGCCCCGGCGGACCGCCTCGTCGAACAGGGTCTGGCAGTGGTGGGGATTGCCGATGCAGAGGGGGCCGGGCACGTCCGGCAGGAACATGCCGAGCGGCAGGGTCTTGGCCTCGGCCTCCTGCGGTGTGCGGCTTTCGTCGTAGGTGATGTGGCGGGTCAGGTGGTGACCGCCGGCCGCCATCAGCACATCGTAGAGGCCCAGCCGCTGGGTCTCGGCGACGCCCCAGGGGGCGATCCATTCGCCGCGCACCCGGTCCTCAAACACCTCGCTCTGTTCGAGCAGCAGCACATCCATGCCGCGCGCCGCCAGCACCGCCGCCAGGGCCGAGCCGCCGATGCCGCCGCCGACGATGACGATCTCATGGTCCATCTGGTCTCTCCCACGTCGAAGCCGGTCTGACGCCGCCCTTACGCGAACGTCAGCCTACGCAGGTTGCATCGGGTCGCAATGGTGACTTGGCGTCAGCTTTTGCGTTTTCCGGGCCGGTAGGTTTCGGCGATGTGACCCCTGAGCTGATCCTCCGTGAACCATACCGGCTTGAACCTGTGCGCCGCGAACAGCGGGGCCTGGTCGGCATAGTGTTTGGAGCGCTTGTCGAGGGTGGCCGAGCCGAACTGGTGGACGCTCCGGCTGGAGAGTCTGCCGGTCTTGTCCCACTCGACGATCATGATGAAGGTGTCGCCGGCCACGGCGGTCAGCCGGCCGTCCTTGCCCGGTTCGCCATAGATGGCCCGCAGGGTGTCGGGGCCGCCGTCGACCGGCAGGTCGATGTCGCCGCGGATCAGGCGGTTGACCTCGCCCCACTCGGGATCGATGCGGCCGAAGTGCTGTTTCAGGTTGGCTGCCGTCTGCCGGAGGGCGGCCGGCAGGGCAGGGCGGGGACCGCCATCCTTGGGGCCGACCTCGACGGCCCAGGCCGTGCCGATGGCCAGGGCGGCGGCGCGGCTCTGCCGGTCGGCGCGGAAATCCCAGCCGCGCAGCAGGGCCTGGGCGGCTTTCAGCTCGGCGTCGTCGCCGGGCTTCAGCGCCAGCGCCTCCCGGACGATGGCGGCGACCCGGGAGCGGGGGCTGTAGGCGACGTCGAACTTGTAGGTGTGGAATTCCTCCGGCGTGATCGACGTATCGGCCCCGAAGGTTTCCAGCTCGCGCCAGGAGCGGTTGGTCATGTCGGTCTGGATGCCCATCGACGGAGCGAAACTGCGCGGGTCGAGGCCGTCGCCGTCGGGGGTGGCGCGGAACGGAGTGTTGTTGGCGTTGAAGACCAGGCCGCCCTTGGGCGACCACAGTTGCGGGACGCGGTCGAAGGGCAAATAGCCCCGCCAGATAAGGTCGGAGCGGTCGCCGGGCAGCTCGCCCTGCCAGTCGATGCCCGCGACGTCCGGCCGGTTGGGGAACAGGCCGTTGTAGACATAGGCCACCGTGCCGGTGCGGTCGGCGTAGATGTAGTTGATGCTGGGCAGGGCCTGCAGGGCCATGGCGGCGCGCCACTGTTCGGCGGTGCGGGCCTTGTTCAGGCGCCAGTACTGCAGGGGCTGGCGGACCTCGTCCATGCCGGCGAAGCGCAGGGCGAAGAGGCCGGCCTTGGTCTCCATGACCGGGCCGTGGACCGAGCGCAGGACGGGCTTCTTCACGGTGACGTGCAAGGGGCCCCACAGCTTCACCCGCATCTTCGCTTCGGAGCGCTCGAAGTCCTTCCAGGCGCCGTCGAGGCGGTACTGGCTCTTGTTCTTCGGGTTGATGACCAGGCGGTAGGTGTCGATCAGGTCCGGCTTGTTGACGGTGTTGGCCCAGCCGAGGTCGGCGTTGTGGCCGTGCAGCATGAAGGGCGAGCCGGGGAAGAAGCCGCCGGCCACGTGCCAGCCTTCACCACTCTCGACCACGGCTTCGTACCAGGCGACCGCGCCGGTGAAGGGCTGGTGGCTGTTGACCAGCAGGCGGGTGGCGCCGTCGGCCGAGCGGGACGGGGCGACGGCGACGCCGTTGCTGCCCTTGGGCATCGGGTCGGCGGGCAGGTCGTTGAGGCGCTTCAGTTCGGCGTCGAGGCCGTAGAAGAAGGGGGTCTTGAAGACGAAGCCGGCGGCGATGTCCTTGCCAGTGACGGGGAGCATGCCGGGCGCGACCTGCTCGGGATGCTGGGCGCCGTAGAGGTTGATGCCGTCGGCGTAGCCCTCCAGCACGGCGCGAACGTCGGGCGGCAGGTCGCGCGCGTAGCCGGCCTCGACCGCCTTCCAGACGCCCAGCAGACCGACGATGTAGTCGGTCGGCGCCGCCTTCAGGCCGTTCTGCGCGGCCAGCTTGCCGCGCGTGGCCAGGGTGACCTCCTGGATGGTGGCGAAGTCGTCCTCGGCGTGGGCGAAGGCCAGGCCGAAGGCGGCGTCGGCGTTGGTCTTGCCGAGGATGTGCGGCACGCCCCAGTCGTCGCGGCGGATCTGGACATCGTAGCGGTCGGCTCGGGCGATCAGGGCGGCCCTGTCGGCCTTGGCCGGCTGATGGGGCAGGTCGAGGAGCAGCAGCGCTCCAGCCGCCAGAATCACCAGAACAACAAGGCCGATCAGGCCCCTGACAATCCAACGCATCCGCTTCCCCCGCTTTTTCGCCAGCCTAGCGGCGCCGGACATGATTGGCGACAGGCCGTCGGATCGCCCCCGTCCCCTTGGGTCACCCGTCGCCGTTTCATCACATTTGCCCCTTTCGCCTTGCCCCACAGGCCCCTGGCGGGCTAGGCAGTCCCGGCGCAAGGGCGCGGACAGGGGCCACATCAGAGGGTTCCGGCGCGCCTAAAGTAACAAGATGGAGGACGCCGGTGATGGACGGCGAAGTCTCGATTCCCGGTCTCGACCAGGCTCCCACCAACCATGCCAAGCTGATCGCCTGGGTGCGCGAGATCGCCGCCCTGACCAAGCCGGCGGCGGTTCACTGGTGCGACGGATCGGACGAGGAGTTCACCCTGCTCACCGACCGGCTGGTCGAGTCGGGCACCATGAAGCGTCTGAATCCCGAAAAGCGTCCGGGCAGCTTCTACGCCGCCTCCGATCCGCGCGACGTCGCCCGGGTGGAAAGCCGCACCTTCATCTGCTCGAAAAACGAGATCGACGCCGGCCCGACCAACAACTGGTCCGAACCTGGCGAGATGCGCGAGCGTCTGAACGGCCTGTTCGACGGCTGCATGGCCGGCCGCACGATGTATGTGGTTCCCTTCTGCATGGGTCCGATCGGCTCGCCGATCAGCGCCCTGGGCGTTGAGATCACCGACAGCGCCTACGTCGCCATCTCGATGCGGGTGATGACCCGCATGGGCAAGCAGGCGCTGGACATGATGGGCGCCAACGGCTTCTTCGTGCCGGCCGTCCACACGCTCGGCGCGCCGCTCGCCGAGGGCGAGAAGGATGTGCCGTGGCCCTGCAACGAGGAAAAGTGGATCGTCCACTTCCCCGAGAGCCGCGAGATCTGGTCCTACGGCTCGGGCTACGGCGGCAACGCCCTGCTCGGCAAGAAGTGCTACGCCCTGCGCATCGCCTCTGTGATGGCCCGCGATGAGGGCTGGCTGGCCGAGCATATGCTGATCCTCAAGCTGACCAGCCCCAAGGGCGTCTCGAAGTTTGTGGCGGCCGCCTTCCCGAGCGCCTGCGGCAAGACCAACCTCGCCATGCTGCAGCCGACCATTCCCGGCTGGAAGGCCGAGACGGTTGGGGACGACATCTGCTGGATGCGCTTTGGCCCCGACGGCCAGCTGCGCGCCATCAACCCGGAAGCCGGCTTCTTCGGCGTGGCGCCGGGCACCGGCATCGGCACCAACAAGAACGCCATCGACGCCCTGAACCGCGACTGCGTGTTCACCAACGTGGCCCTGACCCCGGACGGCGATGTCTGGTGGGAAGGCCTGACCGACGAGGCCCCGCCGCACCTGACCGACTGGCAGGGCAAGCCCTGGACGCCGGACAGCGCCACCCCGGCCGCCCACCCCAACGCCCGCTTCACCGTCGCCGCCGACCAATGCCCGGTCATCGCCGACGAGTGGGCCGACCCGGCCGGCGTGCCGATCAGCGCCATCCTGTTCGGCGGCCGCCGCGCCAGCGCCGTGCCGCTGGTGACGGAAGCCTTCGACTGGGAGCACGGCGTCTTCCTGGCCTCCAACACCGCCTCCGAAGGCACCGCCGCCGCCGAGAACAAGGTCGGCGAGCTGCGCCGCGATCCCTTCGCCATGCTGCCCTTCTGCGGCTACAACATGGGCGACTATTTCAGCCATTGGCTGAGCGTCGGGGCAGGCGCCGATCCGGCCAAGCTGCCGGGCATCTACTTCGTCAACTGGTTCCGCAAGGACGGCGGCAAGTTCGTCTGGCCGGGTTATGGCGAGAACAGCCGCGTCCTGAAGTGGATCTTCGACCGCCTGGAAGGCGAGGCCGACGCCGTCGACACCGCCATCGGCCGCCTGCCGGCCAAGGGTTCGCTCGATGTCTCGGGTCTGGACCTGTCGGACGAGAAGCTCCATCTCCTGCTCAGCGTCGACGCCGATGTCTGGCGCGAGGAAGCCTCGCTGATCCCGGCCTTCTACGAACGCTTCGGCGACCGCATGCCGGCGGCGCTGTGGGGCCAGTACGAGGCGCTGATGACGCGGCTCGGGACCAAGGCCAGGGACGACGAGCGCGAGATGGCGCTGGCCTGATCCTCAGTTTCTGACAAGGGGAAGGCGGGCTTCGCCAGCCCCCCTTGTCAGTTCCGGTTGCCCAGCGGGGGACGCTCCGAGATCCCGTTGTTGCGAGGCAACTGGCTGGAGGGGCCCCAGGAACGGTACGGCTTGCGCTCATAGAGCCCGCCAAATCGGTTCTCGACTTTCACCGGCGCGCCGCCGCCGAAAGACCGATCCACCATCAGGGTGACTGCCCTGTAGACGGGGCGGATTTCCTCGCGCGACAGAACGGTCATGCAGAGCTTGCGGCCCTTGCCGGATGTCTGGACGTCCTGGAACGACGAGATCTCATCTGTCCGTTGAAGCCAGTGTTGCAGCCGCTCGTAGGAGCTGGTGTCGATGCTGCCCTTCCGAGCCTTGAAGACGACGCTGACGTCACAACCCGGCCTTGGATTCAGGTCCGCCGCCGTCGCGCTGACAGGACCGAGCGCGATCGCCACGACGGCGGTCCAAAGCCGGGTCGAAGATTTCATGTGATGATCCCCCCAGATCGAATATCGGCACAGCGTCCGACCGTTTAGCGGCTGTCGAGCCTAGCCTGGCCCGCCCTTGGTATGGAAGTGGCCGCCCGTCTTGCTGAGCGCCGTGATCGGGGCCTTCTTGCCGATGGTCGGCAGCTGCTTCACCACGCCGCTGAACACGGGCTTGATGGCGGCCGGCGAAGTTGCGGTGACGCAGACGGTGCGTTCGCCCTCGCGGCCCCAGGGGGTGACCTTCACGTCGGCGACCAGGTCCTTGTGGCCGGCCAGCCAGGTTTCGACGCGGGCGTAGGCCTCGCCGTCGATGCCCATGGCGTAGCTGCCGAAGGAGATGGAGACATCGCAGCCTTCGCCGCCCGGGCCCGGGGCCGGCGGCGGCTCGGCGCCGCTGTCGGTGGCGCAGGCGGTGGCGAGCAGGGCGGTGGCGGCGAGGGCGAGGAAGGGTTTCATGCGGCGGTTCCCATGAAGGACGGCAGCCAGCCCTCGTGGGTGACTCGCAGCTTGTCCAACGCGATGGAGAAAAGCCCCTTCGAGGCAAAGGCGTTCCCGCCGGCCTGGCCGACGACGGAGGCGTGCAGGCCGGCGGACGCGGCGGCGGCCAGCAGCGGGGCCGGGTCGGCGACGGCGACCAGGTAGCGGGCCTGGTCCTCGCCGAACAGGAAGGGGTGGGCGTTGGTCGGGCTGGAGGCGTCGAGGGTGACTCCGACGCCGCTGGCCAGGGCCATCTCGGCGGCGCCGATGGCGAGGCCGCCGTCGGAGAGGTCGTGCACCACAGTCACCGTGCGGGCGACGATCTGGGCGCGGACGAAGTCGCCGGTGCGGCGTTCGAGGTCGAGGTCGACCGGCGGCGGGGCGCCGTCCTCGCGGTTCAGCAGTTCTCGCAGGTAGAGGCTGGCGCCCAGTTCCCCATGGTTGACGCCGATGACCACCAGGGCGTCGCCGTCCTTCATCGAGGAGAAGTCGGCGCGGTTGGCGTAGTCGACCAGCAGGCCGACGGCGCCGACGGTCGGGGTCGGCGGGATGCCCTTGCCGTTGGTCTCGTTGTAGAGGCTGACGTTGCCGCTCACGACCGGGAAGTCGAGGGCGCGGCAGGCCTCGGCCATGCCCTCGATGGCCTTGACGATCTGGCCCATGATCTCGGGGCGTTCGGGATTGCCGAAGTTGAGGTTGTCGGTGATGGCGATCGGATCGGCGCCGACGGCGGTCAGGTTGCGCCAGGCTTCGGCGACCGCCTGTTTGCCGCCCTCGTAGGGGTCGTTCAGCACATAGCGGGGGGTGCAGTCGCTGGTCACGGCCAGGGCCTTGCGGGTGCCGTGGACGCGGACGATGCCGGCGTCGGCGCCGGTGGCGCTGTCTTCCAGGGTGTCGGCCATGACGTGGCGGTCGTACTGCTCCCACAGCCAGCGCTTGGAGGCGACGTCCGGGCAGCTCATCAGGGTGAGGACGGCGGCTTCCCAGTCGGCGGGGGCAGGCACCGTCTTGGGATCGATGTGGGGGTGTTTGACCGGCTCGGTCCAGGGGCGGTCGTACAGCGGGGCGTCGTCGGACAGCGGGCTGAGCGGCAGGTCGCAGACGACCTCGCCCTTGTGCTTCAGCACGATGTGGCCGGTGTCGGTGGTGACGCCGATGATGGCGGCGTCGAGGCCCCACTTTTCGAAGATGGCGTGGCCGTCGCGTTCACGGCCGGGCTTGAGGATGGCCAGCATCCGCTCCTGGCTCTCCGACAGCATCATCTCGTAGGCGGTCATGCCCTCTTCGCGCTGCGGCACCATGTCGAGGTCGAGCTCGATGCCGACGCTGCCCTTGCCGGCCATCTCGACCGAGGAAGAGGTCAGGCCGGCGGCGCCCATGTCCTGGATGGCGGCGACGGCGCCGGTGGCCATCAGCTCGAGGGTGGCCTCGATCAGCAGCTTTTCGGCGAAGGGGTCGCCGACCTGCACCGTCGGGCGCTTCTCGTCGCTGTCCTCGTCGAACTCGGCGCTGGCCATGGTGGCGCCGTGGATGCCGTCGCGGCCGGTTTTGGAGCCGAAGTAGACGACCGGCAGGCCGGCGGCCGGGGCGGCCGAATAGAAGATCTTGTCGGCGTCGGCCAGGCCCACGCACATGGCGTTGACCAGGATGTTGCCATCGTAGCCGCGGTGGAAGTTGGTCTCGCCGGCGACGGTGGGGACGCCGACACAATTGCCGTAGCCGGCGATGCCGGCCACCACGCCCTCGACCAGACGCTTGGTCTTCGGATGGCTGGGGTCGCCGAAGCGCAGGGCGTTGAGCAGGGCGATGGGCCGGGCGCCCATGGTGAAGACGTCGCGCATGATGCCACCGACGCCGGTCGCCGCGCCCTGGTAGGGCTCGATGTAGCTGGGGTGGTTGTGGCTCTCCATCTTGAAGATGCAGGCCTGGCCGTCGCCGATATCGACGACGCCGGCGTTTTCACCCGGGCCGCAGATGACGCGCGGGCCCGTGGTGGGGAATTTACCCAGGTGTTTTCGGCTGGACTTGTAGCTGCAGTGCTCCGACCACATCACCGAGAAGACGCCCAGTTCGACGAGATTGGGCTCGCGATTCAGACGCTTGAGGATGACCGCGTACTCGTCGGGCTTGAGCCCGAATTCGGCGGCGATTTCGACCATGGGCTTGGCGGGAGGAGAGGCGCTCATGGACTGGGCCTTCTAGAGTGCTGCGCCCCCGCTGTGAACCGTCCCCGTGCTACTGAGTGGCGGCGGTCGGGGCGGTGCGCATGCGCATCAGCGACCAGATCACTCCGATGGCGAACGGCAGGACCATCAGGCCGAACTGGATGGCGGCCCAGGCCGGTCCCGACAGGGTGTAATATTCGCCCAGCTGCAGGGCCATGTGCTTGCCCTGCAGGATGTCCTGCAGCCAGGGCCAACCGAGCACGGCGAGGAACAGGGCGCTGGTCACAGCGGTCAGCAGGGTGGCTTCGCGCGAGCCGCGCAGGGCGCTGAAGGCCCCGACCAGGGCGGTGACGAAGACGGCGGCGGCCATGGCCGAGACGGTCAGGCCCTTGTCGCCGTTCAGGAGTCCGAAGCCGTAGCCGACGTACTCCGGATCAACCAGGCTGCGGACCGGGGCGGCGCTGTTTAGGCAGGCGGCGAACAGGTGGGCGAAGCCGACCACCGCGCCGATGAAGCCCGTCCGTCCCCGGAACAGGGCGATCAGCCAGGCGATCAGGATCACGCCCGAGACGCCGCCCGCTACGTAGAGCCAGTTGACCTGACTGAAATCCATGGTCTTCCCCCGTTTCGTCGGCGAAGGTGCGGCCAAGCCGCCAGACGGCCAAGTTAATTCGCGCTCAGGTGGGTTTATGGCGAAGTTTCAGATCAATACGGTGGAGGAATACCTCGCCGTCGTGCCCGCGCGGCAGCGGGAAATCCTCGAAACCGTGCGGGCGGCGATCGTCGCGGCCATCCCCGAGGCGGAGGAGGTGATCTCCTACGATATTCCGACCTTCAAGATCGGCGGGCGGGCGGTGATCTATTACGCGGGCTGGAAGCGGCATTTTTCGATCTATCCGGTCGGGGATGCGGTGAAGAAGACGCTGGCCGCCGAACTGGCGGGCCTGGAGATCAGCAAGGGGACGATCAAGTTCCCGCTCGACGAGCCCGTGCCGGTCGAGCTGATCGGGCGGATCGCCAAACTGCGGGCGGCGGAGGAGGCCGCGTACAAGCCGAAGAAGAGGCGGCCCTAGGCTTATCGAAGCTGTCAACGATTGTACCACGGCGCGGGCCTGGGAAGAGGGCCGTTTGACGGAAGTCGCTGATCTTGCGTGACATTTCGGGTGAGGTGGGCGCGGGGAATGTAGGCGCCGGCGTTGACAGGGCGTAGGCGCCGAGGCGGGGAATGTTGATGCTCCGGTGAGACGTCATGCCCACGCGGGCGTCGCGGGGCGCTCAGATCGGCTTGTGGGCCCCAATTTCCAGATGAATATGTCTAGACATATTGCTCAAACGCCCGGCGGGCGGGCGTTTTGGAGGGGTGCATTCCCTGCGCTGTCATCCTCCGGCCGCGAAGCGGACCGGGGGACCCATCCGTCCGCGTGAAAACCGCCAGGAGTCTTTCAGCCCCGGCTTGATGGGGTGGACGACCCCCGGCGGCATCGGTGTGCCAAGATGGGTTGTCTGAACTCATCTCAAGGAGGGCCGTCCGTGGAGCATCCTACGCGCATATTCATCGATACGTCCAAGCAGCTGTTTCAGCTGCACGGTGTGGACGCAGGCGAGAAGGTCGTCATTCGCCGGCAACTTCGGCGGCGGGAGATGATCCCGTTCTTCACCAGGCTGGCGCCGACGGTGATCGGACTGGAAGCCTGTGGAGGTTCACACCACTGGGCGCGGGAGCTGGCGGGGCTTGGCCATCAGGTGATGCTGCTGCCGGCCCAGTATGTGAAGGCCTATCTGAAGCGAGGCAAGAACGACGGTCGCGACGCCGAGGCCGGCTGCGAAGCGATGAGCCGGCCGACGATGAGGCCGGTGCCGGTCAAGACCGTTCAGGAGCAGGCGGTGCTGATGCTGCTGGCGACGCGGGACCGACTGGTGCGAAGCCGCACCCAGCTGACCAACGCCATTCGCGGCCATGCCGCCGAGTTCGGGCTGATCGCTCCGACCGGGCTTGACAAGATCGAGCCGCTGCTGGAGCGCGTCGCCGCCGACCAGGCTTTGCCCGACCTGGCCCGGGACCTGTTCGCGGGTCTTGGCCGCCAGCTCCTCGCCCTGCAGGCGCAGATCGTCGAGATCGACGCCCGGATGGCGGCGCATCATCGGGCCGATCAGACCAGCCGCCGGCTGGCCAGGATCCCCAGCGTCGGGATCGTCGGCGCGGTCATGCTCGCCGCCAAGACCCCGGACCCCAAGGCCTTCCGCTCAGCGCGCGACTTCGCCGCCTGGCTGGGCCTCACGCCCAAGGACCATTCCACTGCCGGCAAGACCCGCCTTGGCGGCATCACCCGGGCCGGCGACGAGGCGCTTCGAGCCGTCCTGGTCTGCGGGGCCATGGCGGTGATCCAGAACGCCAAAGCGGGTCGAGGACAGCCGTGGCCATGGCTCAATCGGCTATTGGCCACAAAGCCGACCAAGCAGGTCGCCGTCGCCCTCGCCAACAAGACCGCCCGCATCGCCTGGCGCCTCATGGTCAGCGGACAGGACTACGATCCGTCTCGCCGCCTCGCCGCGCCTTCCCAACAACCTGCCTAGCCGGCAGGCTCAACCCGTTCCTTGCAAGAGGCAGATGGTGTGATCGATCGATCAAATGGATGGGACACTCCGCGGGACCCAACGGCGTCACAGACCGCTGCCTTGATCGGAACCCATCCCGCGCAAACCATCTTGGCGACGGCCAATATCCAAGGCCGCCAGACCGGACATATGGGCGCAAGCGACTACGATCAGATCAATCCGCGACGACTTGCAGGGTGGGGGTCGTCCACATATGGGTCCCCCGGTTCCCGCTGCGCGGGCCCGGAGGATGACAGCTTTTGGGTAGGCGCTAGGCGCTGGCCAGGGCGCTCTGGAACAGCAGGGCCCCGTCGGCCGAGCCCAGTTCGGCTTCGAAGGCGCGGTCGGGGTGGGGCATCAGGCCGATGACGTTGCCGGCCGGGTTGATGATGCCGGCGATGTCGCGGGCCGAGCCGTTGGGGTTGTCACGATAGCGGAAGACAACCTGGCCCTCGCCCTCCAGCCGGTCGAGGGTGGCCTCGTCGGCGAAGTAGTTGCCCTCGCCGTTGCCGACCGTCATCACCGCCTCGCGGCGCCCCTGGTAGGCGGCGGTGAAGCGGGTCTGGCCGTTGACGATGTCGAGGGCGACCGGCTTGCAGACGTATTTCAGACCGGCGTTGCGGAGCAGCGCGCCCGGCAGCAGGCCGGCCTCGCACAGCACCTGGAAACCGTTGCAGATGCCGACGGTGGCGACGCCGCGTTCCACGGCCGCCTTCACCTCGGTCATGATCGGCGACAGCGAGGCCATGGCCCCGCAGCGCAGGTAGTCGCCGTAGGAGAAACCGCCGGGCAGGACGATCAGATCGACCTTGTCGGGGAGCGCCGTGTCGCCGTGCCAGACCATATCGACGGAGGCGCCGGTCGAGCGCTCGACGGCGACCTTGCAGTCGCGATCGCAGTTGGACCCCGGGAAGACGATGACGGCGGCTTTCATGGGCGGGGCCTTTAGCAGAGTCTGTTCCGCGTCGCGAGTGCGCCTTTTGGGAGATATTGACCGGTCCCGATGTGACCCGGACCGCGCTTTCCCTCATCGTCATCCCGGCCGTAGCGAAGCGGAGAGCCGGGACCCAGGGGGTGCGGGGTCCACCCGTGCCGCCGCCGACCCTGAGCACGGCCGCCCCTGGGTCCCGGATCGTCCCTGCGGGCCGTCCGGGATGACAGACCGGGGGTGGACGAAATCGGAGCTTGAATGTTGATCGGCCCTGGCTGACGAAGCCTGGGCTCAGACCGTTCCGAACGCAGACAAGCCCGGTGTCACCCGATCTCGACCCGGTAGCTTTCGATAACCGTGTTGGCCAGCAGCTTGTCGCACATGGCCTTGACCTCGGCTTCGGCCGAAGCCTTGTCGCCGCCGACCTCGAACTCGAGGACCCGGCCGACGCGGACGTGGTTCACGTCCGCCCAGCCCAGCCCGTGGAGGGCGTTCTCGATCGCCTTGCCCTGCACGTCGAGGACGCCGGGCTTGAGGAAAACGTGGACGGTGGCCTTCACTAGTGCAGTCCCCCCTGGATGACAGTCGGCATGTCTTTCATGATCCCGAGGCGACGGGCGACCTCGGTGTAGCTCTCGATGACGTCGCCCAGATCGCGGCGGAAACGGTCCTTGTCGAGCTTTTCGTTGGTCGTCGAATCCCACAGCCGGCAGCTGTCGGGGCTGATCTCGTCGGCCAGGATGATGCGCGAGAAGTCGCCTTCCCAGACACGGCCGAACTCGATCTTGAAATCGACCAGGGTGATGCCGACGGCGCCGAACATCCCGGTCAGGAAGTCGTTGATGCGCAGGGTCGAGGCCATGATGTCGTCGATGTCCTGGGTGGTGGCCCAGTTGAACGCCGTGATGTGCTCTTCGGCCACCAGGGGATCGCCCAGTTCGTCGTTCTTGTAGCAGAACTCGATGATCGAGCGGGGCAGGGGGGTGCCCTCCTCGAGGCCCAGGCGCTTGGACAGGCTGCCGGCGGCGATGTTGCGGCAGATCACTTCCAGCGGGATGATCTCGACTTCCTTGATCAGCTGTTCGCGGTGGTTCAGCCGGCGGATGAAGTGGTTGTGGACGCCGATGGCGGCCAGCTTGGTCATCACGAACTCGCTGATGCGGTTGTTGATGACCCCCTTGCCCTCCAGCACCGCCTTTTTCTGGGCGTTGAAGGCGGTGGCGTCGTCCTTGAAGTACTGGATCAGGGTGCCCGGCTCGGGCCCTTCGTACAGGATCTTGGCCTTGCCTTCGTAGATCTTCTTGCGGCGGGTGGTCATGGGTCTCCCCCGGTGGGGTGATATGCGGCGCGGCGGAACGAAAATCGCGCGCGGGCGGTGGGCCAGCGCGCGAGAATCCGACTCGCATCGCGAGGATGGATGGTCAGGCGCGTGAATACTCTCAAAGCGTCGGCAATGAAAGGCCGGGGCGCTCGTTGTCCCAGATCATCGAGATGATCTTCCAGGCGCCGTCCTCGCCCTTGAACAGCTGGATGGAATTGACGCCGCGCCGTTCCGGGACGAGGTCGAGCGGATCGCGCCTGGCCTCGTAATGGCTCCAGACGTGGGCCATGTTGCCGAACACCTGGACCCGGCGGGCCAGCTCGACCTCGAAAAAGGGGCCGGTGTCGAAGAAGGGCTGGGTGTCGCGGCGGTACTGCTCGAGGCCCATGATGGCGATCCAGGGCTTGCCGTCTTCGCCGACCCCGGTGCGCATCTGGCGGGCGTCGGGATGGAAGAGCTGCGCCTGCCTGGCCCAGTCTCGGGGGCCGGCCGGGCCGCTGATCATGGCGTACATGCCGTCGATCACGTCTCCGATAGCGGTGTCGTCGTTGACCATGGTTGCTCCGGTTGTGATTGCGGGCGGCGACGGCGCGCGGTATGGACCGCGCCGCAAAACAGGTTTCGGGATTTCTATGACCACCTTCGACGATCGCGAAAAGGGCTTCGAGCGCAAGTTCGCCCTCGACGCCGAACAGGAATTCAAAGCCACCGCCCGGCGCAACCGGATGCTGGGTGAATGGGCCGCCGGCCTGATGGGCCTGGAGTCGCCGGAAGAGTACGTCCGCGCCGTCATCAAGTCCGACTTCGAGCTGCCGGGCGACGAGGACGTGCTGCGCAAGGTGGCGGGCGACCTGAAGGGGTCTGGCCTCGACACCACCGAGGGCGACGTGCGCATGAAGATGGACGAGCTGCTGGCCCAGGCCCGCGAGCAGATCAAGAACGGCTAGGCTTCGTCGTTCGCGACGCGCCCGAGCGGCCGCCTGAGCGCAAGCTGAGGCGGCCGTTTTGCGTTTGATATCCCCATTCCTGTCATCCTCCGGCCGCGCAGCGGACCGGGGGACCCAGCGGGGCTCTGGATTGACTCCTGGCAATCTTCACGGGGACAGTTGGGTCCCCCGGCTCCCGCTTCGCGGGCCCGGAGGATGACAGGAGAGGGGGGGGAAGCAGGACGGCAGCGGACCGCTTGTCGGCGGCCTCTAGTCCTGCTGAGCGAGCCCGAGCGGCCGCCGGAGCGCAAGCCAGGCGGCTGTCTTGTGTTCGAAGGGCAGTGAGGCGTGGGCCGAGCTGGAGGAGGGCAGGGCGATTCGCTCGATGTCCGGGCTGGCGGCGGCCACGGCCTTGAGGCCGAGCTTGGTCGCCGTGCCGCCGTTGAAGGCGATGGCTTTTAGCTCGGGGAGCGAGGCGATCAGGCCGACGAGGTCGTTGGTCCGCTCCTGGCGGATGGCGGCGTCGAGGCTGCCGGGGCGGTGGGCGTTGGCGATGACGTCCCACAGGGCGATGTGGTGGGCCTTGAGGGCCTCCAGACGCGGCTCGTAGTCCAGCGAGACCACATCGACGCCGATGACCTCGCCGACGAGGCGCCAGAAGCCGTTCTGGGGATGGCCGTAATAGCGGCTGCGGGCAATCGAGGCGTCGCCGGGCAGGCTGCCGAGAATCAGCAGGCGGGCGTCCGGGGCGAAGACCGGCGGGAAGCCGGCCTTTCTCGCTGCGGAGGGGCTGTCTGGGGACTGGCTCAGCCCTGGACCCCGAAGACGCGGGTGAAGATCGTGTCGACGTGCTTGAAGTGGTAGCCGTTGTCGAACAGGGCCTCGAGCTCGGCGTCCGACATGTTGGCCGAGACGAAGGGATCGGCCTTCAGGAAGTCGATGAACCGGCCCTCGCCGCGCCAGACCTTCATGGCGTTGGACTGTACCGCCGCATAGGCCTCCTCGCGGGAGACGTCCTTCTGGGTCAGGGCCAGCATGACCCGCTGGCTGTGGACCAGGCCGCCGAGGCGGTCGAGGTTCTTCAGCATGTTCTCGGGGTAGATGACCAGCCGCTCGACGACGCTGGCCAGGCGGCGCAGGGCGAAGTCGAGGTGGATGGAGGCGTCGGGGGCGATGCCGCGCTCGACCGAGGAGTGGCTGATGTCGCGCTCGTGCCAGAGGGCGACGTTTTCCAGCGCCGGGACCACGGCCGAGCGGACCAGGCGGGCCAGGCCCGTGAGGTTCTCGGTCAGGATCGGATTGCGCTTGTGGGGCATGGCCGAGCTGCCCTTCTGGCCCGGATCGAAGGGCTCTTCGGCTTCCAGCACCTCGGTGCGCTGCAGGTGGCGGATCTCGACGGCGAGGCGTTCGATGCTGCTGGCGACGACGGCCAGGGCGGCGAACCAGGCGGCGTGGCGGTCGCGGGGGATGACCTGGGTCGAGACCGGCTCGACGGCCAGGCCCATCTTTTCGGCCACGTGTTCCTCAACGCGCGGGTCGACGTTGGCGAAGGTGCCGACGGCGCCGGAGATGGCGCAGGTGGCGATCTCGAAGCGGGCCATGGCGAGGCGCTCCTTGGCCCGCACGAACTCGGCGTAGTGACCGGCCAGCTTGAGGCCGAAGGTAGTCGGCTCGGCGTGGATGCCGTGGCTGCGGCCGGTGCAAGGGGTGAGCTTGTGTTCAAGCGCCCGCCGCTTGAGGGCGGCCAGCACCAGGTCGACGTCCTCAAGCAGGAGGTCGGTGGCCTGGACCATCTGCACCGACAGGCAGGTGTCGAGGACGTCGCTGCTGGTCATGCCCTGGTGCAGGAAGCGGGCCTCGGGGCCGACGACCTCGGCCACATGGGTCAGGAAGGCGATGACGTCGTGCTTGGTGGTGCGCTCGATCTCGTCGATGCGGTCGGCGTCCCAGACCTTGTCCTTGCCGCCGGCCCAGATGGCCTTGGCGGCCTCCTTGGGGATGACGCCGAGCTCGGCCATGGCGTCAGCGGCGTGCGCCTCGATCTCGAACCAGATGCGATAGCGGGTCTGCGGCGACCAGATGGCCGCCGCCTCGGGACGGGAGTAGCGAGGGATCATGGGCGGGCCGTGTCGCCCCGCCCATGTCCGGAGTCAAGTCACCGCTTAGGTGGCGGAGGCCTTCATGTGCTTCACAAGGCCGATGGCGGCCAGGAAGTAGTGGATCGAGGCCCAGGCGTAGAAGCAGATCGAGATGACGATCCCCTGGCGCGTCGATTGGGCGCTGGTGTCCAGGCAAAGCTTGGCTGCTTCGGCGGTGGCGCCCTTGGGCGGCACGCCGCCCGGACAGCTGGCCACAAAGCTGGAACCGGCCTCGCCGCCGCCGAACGAACCGAACAGCGATTCGAGCACGCCGTGGTGACCGGGGGCGTTGAAGTTGAACTGCGCCAGATGGTCGATCAGCCAGCCGGTGAAGACGGGCCCGCCGCCGAGCGCGATCAGGTTGAGGAAGAAGAACAGCAGCGCCGTCGCCGTCGCCCGGCGGTAGGTGGGCACCGAGTTCTGCACCACGCCGAAGGTCGGGCCGAGGTAGGTGTAGTGGAAGATGCCGGGGATCAGGAGGATCAGGGCGGCGGTCTGCCAGTTGTTCTCCATGTAGGCCCAGATGTAGATCGGCGTGGCGATCAGCAGGCCGAAGGCTGGGGTGAGAGCGTACCATTTGGCGCTGCGCTTGCCGGCCCAGTCGGACAGGAAGCCGCCGACCAGGGTGCCGACGCCGGCCGAGAAGCCGCCGACCAGGCCGACGATCAGGCCGACGGTGGCCAGGTCCAGGCCGAACTGGCGCACGAAATAGGGGGGCACAAAGGCGCCGGCGCCGTAGGAGCCGAAGGAGGCGATGGTGACGCCGAGCACCATGTTGACCACCGGCCATTTGGTGAACAGCACCTTGGTCACGGTCCACAGCTCGCGGAACTCGTCACCGAAGGAGAAGGGCGGCTTCACATAGACCGGCGGGGCGACAACGCCTTCCTCGCTGATCGGCGCGACCGGGATGTCGGAGTGGCCGCGCGGCGGCTCCTTGACCAGCAGCTTGAAGAGGACGGCGAGCAGCAGGCCGGGGACGCCGACGATGATGAAGGCGATGCGCCAGCTGAACTCCTGGGCCAGCCAGCCGCCGGCCACGGCGCCGAACATGGTGCCGAGCGGGATGCCGAAGCTGTAGATCGACAGGGCGGTGGCCCGCTTCTTGGGTTCGAAATAGTCGCTGATCAGGCTGTGGGCCGGGGGCGAGCAGGCCGCCTCGCCGATGCCGACGCCGAAGCGGAGCAGGGCCAGCTGGGTGAAGTTCTGGGCCAGGCCGCAGAGGGCGGTGAAGCCCGACCAGATGACCAGGCCGACGGTGATGATGGTCACCCGGTTCTTGCGCTCGGCCAGGCGGGCGATCGGGATGCCGAGCAGGGTGTAGAGCAGGGCGAAATAGAGCCCGCCCAGCAGGCCCAGCTGGGTGTCGGTCAGCGACAGGTCGACCTTGATGGCCTGACCGATGGTCGAGATGATCGTCCGGTCGATGAAGTTGAAGGTGTAGGCCGCCACCAGCATGCTCAGCACCGTGGCCTTGTAGCCGTTCGAATAGACCGGCTTGGCCGCCGCATCCGTCATCGTGTGAAACCCTTCTTCTCGAACACAGTGTTGGTCGGTCCACTGACGGGACCGTTTGGGATGGGCTAGCTGACCATCTCTTCGCGGATGGTCTTGCGGGCCATCCAGAAGAGGGCGAAGGCGATCACGTTGAAGCCCATCGAAACGATGAGCGCCCAACGCAGGCCCTCGGCCTGAGCCACGCCGCAGGCCGCCTTGTTGGCCTCCAGCATGGCCTTGCCGCAGTCGGCGGCGGTCAGGCCCGATTGCTGCAGGATGCCGCCGGCCCACAGATCGCTGAGGATGCCGACGAACAGCGGCCCGAGGCCCAGCCCGACGAGGTTGATGATGAACAGCAGGACCGCCGCGCAGGTCGCCCGCATCTGCGGCTGCACGATGCTCTGGGCGGTGGCGTAGACCGGGCCGTACCAGAGGGAGCCGATGATGGCCGGCAGGGCCAGCAGGATCAGAGCGACCGTGGCGTTGGGGACCGAGACGGCGGTGATGTAGATCGGGATGGTGATCAGCGAGGCGATGGCCGGGACGATCACATAGGCCCGCAGGTCCCTGGCCCCCAGCTTGTCGGCGATGACTCCGCCGAGCCAGACGCCCAGCACGCCCGCCGTCCCGCTGACCACGCTGAGGGCGACGCCGACGGTGCCGATCGGGCCAATGGAGAAGCCGGTGACGCTGGTGATCCAGGCCGAGAGGTCGGCGATGTGACCCGCATGGCTGCGGAAGAAGAAGCTGGCCGTGAACGGGGCGTGGCCATAGCCGATGAAGGCCTTGATCGCGGCGGCGAAGGCGATCAGCCAGAAGGTCTTCTTCGAAAACAGCACGAGCATCGCCTCGCGCAGCGGCACGCTGGCCGTGGCCTTGGCGGCCATGATGGCGGTCAGCTTCTTGCGGGGCTCGGGCAGGGTGAAGAAGGTCAGCAGGGCAAAGAAGATGCCCGGCGCGCCGGCCACCAGGAAGGCGGCGCGCCAGCCGTAGGCGTCGGCGATCAGACCGCCCATGGCCATGCCGATCAGGCTGCCGAGCGGGGTGCCGATCGAGTAGAAGGCGATGGCCGAGGCGCGCTTTTCCCGAGGAACATAGTCGGTGATCAGGGAGTGGGCCGGCGGGGTGCAGCCGGCTTCGCCGACGCCGACGCCGATCCGGGCGAGCACCAGATGCCAGAAGTTCTGCGCAAAGCCGCAGAGCATGGTGAAGCCGCTCCACACCGCCAGGGCGCCGCCGATGATCATCGGGCGATTGGACTTCTCCGCCTTGCGGGCGATCGGAATGCCAAGGACGGTGTAGAACAGCGCGAAGGCGAGGCCGGTCATCATGCCCAGCTGCCAGTCGGCGAGGTGCAGGTCCTTCTTGATCGGCTCGGCCAGGATGTTGACGATCTGCCGATCCAGGAAGTTCAGCGTGTAGATGATCATCAGGGTCCACAGCGCGTAGCGCCGGAACCCTTTGCTGAGAGGCTCGATGCCTGGACCGTCGTCGGCGCGATCGGCCAGCTTCGACTCGGGCGGCGCCGGAACTGCGGCGTCGGTCATGGCGATTTCCTCAAACGCTTGTTCTAAACTGTTGGGCGCACTAGAGCCCGGATAGGGGGCGGCGCCAATACCGTTCGTTCCAACCTGCAGGGAGCCGACATGGAACTGGTCATCGGAACCAAGCGCTGGTCGACCTGGTCGATGCGGCCCTGGCTGGTGCTTAAAGCTACCGGCGCGCCGTTCACCGAGACCCTGATCCAGCTGCGCGAGGTCGAAACCTCGACCGCCGAGATTCGCCGGCATTCGCCGTCCGGCCTGGTCCCGGCCTTGAAGGACGCCGGTGTGGTCATCGTCGATTCGCTGGCCATCTGCGAATATCTGGCCGAGCGGTTCCCCGGACTGTGGCCGGCGGATCCCGTCGATCGCGCCCTGGCCCGCGCCGCCGCCAGCGAGATGCACAGCGGCTTTGGGGCCCTGCGCCGGGAATGCCCGATGGAGCTGGGGCTGCGGACCACGCAACCGATGTCGCCCGAGGTCGAGAAGGATGTCCGCCGCATCGTCGAACTGTGGATGGGCCTGCTCGATCGTTCGGGCGGGCCGTTCCTGCTGGGCGGCTGGTCGATCGCGGACGCCTTCTTCACGCCGGTCGCGACGCGATTCGAAAGCTATGGTCTCGATCTGAAAATCTGCGGTGACGACGGCCGGGCTCAGGCCTACGCAGAGGCCCTGTTGCAAACGCCCGAGTACCTGGCCTGGCTGGCCGACGCCTGACTCACAAGAACACAACGGGAGAAACGACGATGACCACCGGTCTGGAACTGCGCTCGAAGATCACCTCGGACGGCAAGCTGGAGCTGTCGCTGGAAGAGGTCACGGTCCCCGAACCGGCGGCCGGACAGGTTGTCATCCGCGTCGAGGGTTCGCCCATCAACCCGTCGGACCTCGGCCTGCTGACCGGCCCGGCCGATCTGTCCACCCTGGTGGCCGGCGGAACCGCCGACCGCCCGACCCTGACCGCCAGCATACCGCCGGAACGGATGCCGATGGTCGCCGCCCGCCTGGACGAGTCGATGGCGGTCGGCAACGAGGGCGCCGGCACGGTGATCGCGGCCGGGGCAGGGGCCGAAGGCCTGATCGGCAAGAGGGTCGCGGCGCTCGGCGGCTCGATGTACGCCACCCACAAGATCGCCCCGGCCGCCGCCTGCCTGCCGTTGCCCGACGACGCGACGGCGGCCGACGGCGCCTCCTGCTTCGTCAACCCGCTGACGGCGCTGTCCTTCCCCGAGACCATGCGAATGGAGGGCCACAAGGCGCTGGTCCACACCGCGGCCGCCTCCAACCTCGGCCAGATGCTGGTCAAGATCTGTCAGGCCGACGGCATCCCCCTGGTCAACATCGTCCGCAGTCCTGCGCAGGTGAAGATCCTGAAAGACCTGGGCGCCAAGTACGTCCTCGACAGCACCACACCCACCTTCAAGGCCGACCTCGTCGACGCCCTGGCCGAGACCGGCGCCACCATCGGCTTCGACGCCATCGGCGGCGGCCCGCTGGCCGGCGACATCCTGGCGGCGATGGAGGTGGCGCTGAACCGCACGGCGACCACCTACAGCCGCTATGGCAGCGCCACCCACAAGCAGGTCTACGTCTACGGCGGCCTGGACCTGCGCCCGACCGAGATTCCTCGCAACGTCGGCCTGTCCTGGGGCATGGGCGGCTACCTGCTGACCTACTTCCTGCAGAAGGCCGGTCCTGAGGTCATGGCCCGCCTGCGGGCCCGCGTCGCCGCCGAGCTGAAGACCACCTTCGCCAGCCACTACACGGCCGAACTGTCCCTGGCCGAGGCCCTGAACCCCGACACCCTGAAGGCCTACAGCCGCAAGGCGACGGGCGAGAAGTACCTGATCAACCCGGCCAAATAGGCGACGCTACAGCGACGCCTCGCGGAAGGCCTGGATGGCCCGGATGCGGGCCAGGGCGTCCGGCGCCTTCTCATAGCGTTTGAGGAGGCGCGGCAGGGCCCTGGCCGAGCCGTCGCAATGGCGCCGGATCGCCGCCTCGATCTGGCGTCGACGGGCGGCGTCGTAGGGCTCCTCGCCGGCGAAATGGACGCAGGTTTCGACGTCGTCCTGGAACCCCTGGATATCGACCGGCCAGACCCTGGGCAGGCCGGTGGCCGGATCGATGACCGGACAGACCTGCAGGTTGGCGTCGCACGGCGGCGCGGGGGCGTCGGCGGCCGGCTGGGCGAGCAGAAGGAAGGCGGTGAACAGGCCGGCGATCATGGCGATGGCTCCAGGGTCCAGCAGCAACCCTGCCACGGCGAGAGCGCGGGCGGCTACATCAAACCCAGAGACCGGAAGCTGGCGACGCCTTCCCGCCCGACCACCAGGTGATCGTGCACGCCGATCCGAAGGGTGCGGCCGGCCTCGACGATCTGGCGGGTCATGTCGATGTCGGCGTGGCTGGGAGTGGGGTCGCCGCTGGGGTGGTTGTGGACCAGGATGACGTTGCTGGCCGACAGTTCCAGCGCCCGGCGCATGACCTCGCGCGGATAGACCGGGGCATGGTCGACGGTGCCGTGGTTCTGCACCTCGTCGGCGATCAGCTGGTTCTTCTTGTCGAGGAACAGCACCCGGAACTGCTCCCGCGGTTCATGGGCGAGCGCCAGCTTCACGTAGGCCAGCAGGGCGGTCCAGGACGAGATCACCGTCCGCTTGACGATCGGCTCACGGTGGGCCCGAAGCGTCACCTCGTGCAGCGCCGACAGGTCCAGGGCGACCGCCGGCCCGATGCCCTTCACCGTGCAAAGGTCCTCGACCGAGGCGGCCAGCACCGCCGCCAGGCTGCCGAAGCGGGTCAGCAGCGCCTTGGCGCGGGGCTTGACGTCGCCTTGCGGGACCGACCGAAACAGGAACAGCTCGAGCAGCTCGTAGTCGGGAAGCGCGCTTAAGCCCCCCTTACGGGCCCGCTCGCGCAGGCGGTCGCGGTGACCCGCGTTCGGGTTGGCTTCAGTCTCGACCGCGGGAGCCGACGCGAAATCAGCCCACAGCAGGGGGGTGGTGGCGATGTCTTCCAGGCTGGCGGCGTGGCGCATGGGAAACAATGTTCCGTAATTGTTCCAGCTTGGCAAGCCTCAACATGATTGACAGCGGCGGAGCCGGCACGCCCCATGGCCGCATGCGTGTCGTGCTCCTCATTCTGTTGCTTGTGCTGGGCTGGCCGGTGATGGCTTTGGCCCAGCCGTTCACGGCCGACGAACAAAGGCGGGTCGACACCCTGGTGGAGGCTGCGCTCGCCAGATCAAAGGTTCCGTCCGTCTCGGTCGCTGTCGTGCGCGGCGGAGACCTGGCCTTCGTCAAGGCCTATGGCCAGGCCGCGCTGGAGCCGGCGCGGGCGGCGGATGCGAAGGCCCGGTACGATATAGGCTCGGTCTCCAAGCAGTTTACGGCCACCCTGTTGCTGAAACTGGTCGACGAGGGCCGGGTCGGACTCGACGATCCGGTGGGCCGGTACCTGCCCGGGGTGACGGCCGGCGGCCGGATTACGGTGCGCCAGCTCCTGTCGCAGATCAGCGGCTACGTGAACTACTGGCGCGTGGATTTCCTGCCACCGTCGATGCGTCAGGACACTGCGCCGCAGGCCATCGTCGACCGTTGGGGCCGCGCCCCGCTCGTCTTCGAGCCCGGGGCGCAATGGCAGTACAGCAATACCAACTACGTCCTGGCCGGCCGGATTGTGGAGGTGGTCGAGGGCCGGCCGCTGAGCGCCTTGCTGGAGGAGCGACTGTTCCGCCCGCTGGGGATGACCTCGGCCCGCTTTGGACCGCCCCGGCCGGAGGATGGCGATGCGGCGGGCTATACCCGCGTGCTCCTGGGGCCGAACCGGCGGGCGGAGGTTGTGCCGCAGGGCTGGACCTTCGGCGCCGGCGGGCTGTCGATGACGGCCGAGGACCTGGCGCGCTGGGACCTGGGCATGTTGCGGAGGCGGCTGCTGTCGCCGGCCGGATACGCCGCCCAACAGGCCGAGGCCAGGCTCACGGACGGCTCGGGCTCAGGCTACGGACTAGGGGTCTATGTTGGCGACGCCAATGGCCACCGGGTGATTTCGCACGACGGCGCGGCGATCGGGTTTGTCGCCCAGAACCGGGTTTATCCCGACGACGGCCTGGCCATCGTCGTTCTGGTCAACGCCGACTACGGCGGGGCCTCCCACGAGGTCGCCGAGGGACTGCAGGCGATGCTTCTCGGCCCGCCGCCCGCGCCGGTCACACCAACTGCCGCCGCTCCTCCGCGGACTAGGCCGGTGCATGCAGAGACCACCGGGCTGGCGCGGCGAATCTTCGATGATCTGGCGGCGGGGCGTTTGGAGGAGGCGCGCTTTACCCCTGACGGGCTGAGCTACTTCACGGCCGAAAGGCGCGCCGACCTGACGTCGAGCCTGACGGCCCTGGGTCCACCCGCGCGATTCGACCTGGTGACGCACGGGCCCTGGGCCGGGTTCGACGGCAGCATCCATGAGATCGGCTGGGCGGACCGGACGTTGATCCTGATCATGTTCCGCGCCGACGATGGACGGCTTGAGGAATACTACCTCTTCTCGCCGGACTGACGATCAGTCGGCGAGGATTTCCGGCTTGAACTGGTCGGTCGGCGAGGCGGTGAAGATCTCGATCGTGCCGTCGTCCTTGACGCCGCAGCTGTGCTCGCACTGGGCCGACAGGGACTTGTCGCGGGTCACCGCCGTCCAGCCGTCGCTCAGCACCTTCACCTGCGGCTTGCCGAGGTTCACCATCGGCTCGACGGTGAAGAACATGCCGGGCTTCAGCACCGGCCCCGTGCCGGGGCGGCCGAAGTGCAGGACATTGGGGCTGTCGTGGAAGACGCGGCCGAGGCCATGGCCGCAGAAGTCGCGGACGACCGAGCAGCGTTGACCCTCGACGTACTTCTGGATGGCATGGCCGACGTCGCCGAGCGTGGCGCCCGGCTTGATGGCGTCGAGGCCCAGGCGCAGGCCCTCATAGGTGATATCGACCAGGCGGCGGGCCCGGGCCGAGACCTTGCCGACGCCGTACATGCGGCTGGTATCGCCGTGCCAGCCGTCGACGATGACGGTGACGTCGATGTTGACGACGTCGCCCTCGCGCAGGGCCCAGTCGCCGGGGATGCCGTGGCAGACCACATGGTTGCGCGAGATGCAGACGGTGTGGCCGTAGCCCTTGTAGAACAGGCAGGCGGGCAGGGCGCCGCGCTCGAGGATGAACTCGCGGGCCAGGTCGTCGAGGTGAGAGGTCAGCACGCCCGGCACGACGTGCGGGATCAGCATGTCCAGGCACTGGGCGGCCAGCAGGCCGGCCTTGCGCATGCCCTCGAAGCCCTCGGCCCCGTGGATCTTGATCTCACCCGTGCGGGTCTCGAATTCGATGTCTTCGTCGACGGAATAGGTCATGGCAGTCCGGTTCGGGGCCGCCGGCAGGCGACAGGTCAGGCGAGCGTTGAGAGCCCTATGTCGCAATCATAGCACGGAAGTTCAATGCGCGGGGCCTCAAGCGGGCGGTTTGGCCCATTCCATGAGCACGAACCAGGGCGCGCGGCGATGGCGAGCGATCTTCTGTGGATCGCCGCCGTGGGCCGGTGGCTCATCGAAATGGGTGAGGATCAGGCCCTGCTCCAGGCACAGGGTCATGTAGGTCGACAGCGGCCTGTGCCAGTTGAGGATGCGGATGCCCTGCCAGGCGACCTCCTCGGCCTTCTCGTCCAGATAATCATCGAAGGCGTAAGCCCGCCGCCCGTCCGTGAGGTCGCTCCATCCGAGGGTCATGCCCGCCGAGGTGAAGCTGTTGAGGTTGGCGATCAGCAGCCGCCCGCCGGGCCGCAGAACCCGCGACATCTCGGCGATGGCGGCGCGGACGTCCGGGATGTCGATCAGGGTCAGATAGCTGACGACAAGGTCGAAGCTGGCCTCCGCGAAATCCAGCCCCTCGGCGCGGCCGGACCGGTAGTCGCCCGTCGGATCCAGCCGCCGCGCGGTATCCAGCAGGGCGGCGGTCGGGTCGACGCCAATGGCGGCCACGCCCGTGTCTCGCAGCATCCGGCAGAACCGGCCCTCGCCGCAGCCGACATCCAGGGCGTTGGCCGGCACGGTTGCGCGCACCCGGGCCAGCATGGGGGCGTCGAGCACATACTCGCGACTCCAGTCGCCGCCCTGGCCCTGGCTTGCGACCCAGGCGTCCGCCGACTCGTTCCAGCCGTCGGACATGGGGTCAACGACTGGCGGTTGGATCGGTCGCGTACGGCTGCGGACCGTCGGGCAGATAGGGCTGGGGTCCGCTCGGCAGGTCGGGCGAGGGCATGACGCCGCGGCGCAGGTCGCTGGACAGGGTCAGCGGCGCCTGGCCGTGGTTCAGTCGTGCGCGGTAGACCTGAACGTTGGACAGCACGTTCATCACGTAGTTGCGGGTCTCGGCGAAGGGAATGCACTCGAGGAAGTCGAGCGGATCGCCGTTCGGGTCGCGCGGGTCGCCGCAGAACTGCACCCAGGCCACCGGCCGGCCCGGTCCGGCGTTGTAGCCCGCCGCCGCCATCGCATAGCTGCCGCCGAGGTTGGAGACCATCTGGCCCAGGTACCCCGAGCCCAGCTGCATGTTGTAGTTCGGCTCCCATAGCCGCTCTGGCTGCCAGTCGACGCCGACCCGTTTGGCGGTGGCGCGGGCGGTGCTGGGCAGCAGCTGCATCATGCCGCGGGCGTCGGCGTGGCTGCGGACGCGGGGGTCGAACTGGCTCTCCTGGCGAACGATGGCCAGGACGAAGGCGTCCTCGGCGCCGCCATAGACCGGCGGCGGGCTGAGCAGCGGATAGCCGCGCTCATGCAGGATCAGGCCGCGCTGCGCGCCGCGGCGATAGGCGATCAGAGAGACTTCCTGTTCGCCGATGCCCCGCAGGGTGTCGACCAGCATGGCCAGCTCGACCGGCGTCTCAACGGTCTCGCCCATGTAGAGGCCGAACACCCGCACCAGATTGCGCTCACCGGCCGCCGACAGCAGGCGCAGGGCCCGCACCAGCTCGCCGGTCTCGAAGTCGGCCAGGTCGCCGGCGGTCGGCTGCGGATCCGGGGTGAGCACCAAGGTGGTGCGGCCGGCCTTCTCGGCCGACAGCTGGCCATAGAAGGTGGTGGTGTGCTCGGCGCCCTGTTCATAGAATGCCCGGGCCCGGCGGGCGTCACCCATCGCCTCGGCGGCCCGGCCGCGCCAGTAGGCGGCGCGCGCCTTGCTGACCGGACTTCTGACGTTCTGCTCCAGCCGCAGGAAATGCATGTCGGCCAGGCGCGGGTCGCGAAGCTTGTTAAGCGCCAGCCAGCCGGCATAGGACTCGGCCTCGGCGAAGTCCACGCTGCCGGGGCGCAGGCTGTGGTTGCTGATCTCGCGATAGGCGGCGGCCGCGTCGCGGGTCCGCAGGGCATCGTTCATCCGCCGGCGCATGGCGGTGAAGCCGCCCCCGCCGGACGTGGCGCCGGCGACGGCGCTGTAGGGCACCGGGCCCGGCGGCAGCGCGGCAGTCTGGGCGTCCTGCAAGGCGGCGAGGCGCCCCTCGGGCCGGGGCCAGCCGGCGAAGTCGTTGACGGCGCGCGACAGCTCGGCCTCGCCAAGGTCCTTGCCCAGGACATCGACGATGGCCCAGTCGACGATGCGGCGGGCGACCGGGTCGCTCAGCATGGCCTGCAGCGAGCGGGCCCCGTTCAGATCCTTGCGGCGCACGGCCTCCAGGGCCGACGACAGGGTCTGGGCCGGTGTTGATGTCGAGACATAGGGCGCCGGCATCGGCGTGGTGGCGACAGGCGGAGCCACGGTCGGCACCGGTTGGTCCTGGCCGCCGACGAGGCTCAGCAAGAGGGCGACGGCCAGCGCCGATGACAGCAGTTCGATCAACTCGGACGCCTCCCGAAAACCCAGGTTCTGGACCTTGAGCGCCGACGATTCGCGGTGCCCTCCAGCCGTTCTGTTTCAACTCATTTCCTCAATAACTTCAAATTGGAGCAAGAGTGGGCCGCGCACGAAATCGTCAGAACAGGTCAGACGGTGTTGACCAAAGAGTTGATATCAACATAAATAGATGCGTGACCGACGCCATCTCCTACGCCGCCACCCACCACATCCGGGACAGCTGCCTTTGCCTGCACGCCCAGCGCGCGGCCCGGGCCCTGGCCCGGCGGTTTGACGACGCCCTGCGCCCGGTCGGCCTGACCAACAGCCAGTTTTCACTGCTCAATGCGCTGAACCGTCCGAGCCCCGCGACGATGGGCGATGTGGCGCGCCTGCTCGGCGCCGACCGTACCACCCTGACCGCCGCGCTCAAGGTGCTTGAGCGCGAGGGGCTGACGCTCACCCAGGCCGACCCCGCCGACCAGCGCGCCCGCCGCATCGCCCTCACTCCCGCCGGCCACGGCCGCCTGGCCGCCGCCCTGCCGATCTGGACGGCCGTGCACGCCGCCCTCGAAGCCGGCCTCGATACCGATCAGCCAGCCGAGCTGCGCCGGGGCCTGAACGCCCTGGCCGCGCCGGCTGCCCCCCTATGTGAGTAACTTGAAGAGGAGTTCCCCATGACCATCCAGGTAAGCGCCTTCAAATGGGTGCCCGATTTCGCTCAGGGCTTCGTCCGCGACCTGCGGGTCCGCTGGGCGCTGGAAGAGGCCGGCGTGCCCTACGAGGCCGACCTCATCGACGTCATGAACAAGGGCGCCGCCTACAGCGACTGGCAGCCCTTCGCCCAGGTGCCGGCCTATCGCGACGGCGATGTCGAGATGTTCGAGTCCGGCGCCATCGTCATCTTCCTGGCCGGGAAGTACGAGGCCCTCAGCCCGCGAGACGACGCCGGCCGGGCGAGGGTCATCACCTGGGTGCTGGCGGCGCTGAACTCCATCGAGATCCACACCGTCCAGCTCGGTTCGATCGACCTGTTCCACAAGGGCGAGGCCTGGACCCACGAGCGTCGGCCGCAGGTGATCGCCGACCTCAAGCAGCGGCTGCAGCAGCTCAGCGACGCGCTTGGCGACAAGGACTACCTGGAGGGCCGGTTCACGGCCGGCGACCTGATCATGGCCACCGTCCTGCGCGAGGTCGATCGCACCGAACTGCTGTCCAAATACCCGAACCTCGAGGTCTACCTCGACCGCTGCACCGAACGGCCGGCCTTCAAGCGGGCCATGGAGGCCCAGCTGCAGCCCTTCCGCGAACACGCCCCCGCCTGATCAGACAACCAAGGAGAACACCATGGCTCAGTTCCTCGCCGTCTACACCGCCTCGCCCGACAAACCGATGGGCGGGCCCGGCGACATGGACCCCGCCGAGATCGGCCGGGGCATGGACGCCTGGGGCAAGTGGATGGAGGACAACGCCGACCGCCTTGTGGTCGCCGGCGGTCCGCTCGGCAAAACCAAGAAGACCTCCAGGGCCGGGGTCCAGGACATCAGCAACCTGATGACCGGCTTCACCATCTTCACCGCCGACAGCCATGAAGAGGCGGCAAGGCTGTTCATTGACCACCCACACTTCTCCATCTTCCCTGGCGAAGGCGTCGAGGTGATGCAGATCATGCCGATTCCGACGCGCTAGCCGGCTCTGGCGCTGGTCCAGCGGATCAGCGCCAGGGCTTCGGGCGGTGGGCGGCGTTCCTTGCGCAGGTAGACGGCGCCGTCGTCCGTGCGGCTGAGCAGGTCGATGCCGACCATGTCGCGCCGCAGGATGGCCGGGTCACCGAACAGGTGCTCGGCCTTCAACCGCTCGCTGATCTGCCGCTCGTTGAGCGGCGTCTCGGTCGGCAGCCGCGACCACATCACCCAAAGGCACAGGCGCTGCTGGCTGACTTTCGATGGCCAGCTGGCCAGCTTGCCGTCGGCGTTGAAGTAGCGCGCCGTGCGCTCGACCATGCGGTTGTCGACCGGATCGGCCGCCGCCGGCGTGGCGAGCCGCTGGCCGGCGTCATGCTGGGCCTTCAGCGCCTGGTAGTTCCGGTGACCGGCGGCGCGGGCCAGGATATTGAGCATCTGGACATGGCCGGGTGGGGTATCGAGCGCGCTGATCTCGCGGCTCAGGGTCCTGGCAAGCGCCGAAATGTCGGGCGCCGAAAAGGGCAGGGGGTCTCTCATCACTTATCCTCGTCGTGCCGAGGCGATCCGCGGGGGATCGGTCGTGGTCGCTGACTTACGACTTCGGCACGGGACAAGCGGGTGACGAAGAAAAGCGAAGGGGCAGGTTTAGCTTCCCGGATGGGACAGCGACGCCTTGGTGAACTGCCGACCGGGGCGGGCGATAGCACAGCCGGGAGCGGAGGTGAACCCTCAGGCCGAAGGCCCGAACCAGTCCAGCATGATGCGCCGGCCCCCGACTTCGAGCCCGAGGAGCCGGGCTCGGCCGTCGCGCCCCACCGAGACCAGGGCGAAGGCAGTCGGCTCTGCCGCCGCGCTGAGGCGCAAGGCCGCCTCTATGGCCTGGGCCTCCTTCTGCGAGGCGTGAAAGCGGTCGAGGCCGATATCCAGCGAGAGCGTCGACTGATCGCGGTCGCTCACCCAGCAGCCGATATCGCCCCGCACGGCGACCGGGGCCAGTTTGAGGGCCGCGTCCCGACTGACCGTTTCACCGACGATGACTGTTTCTCCCGGCGAGGGACGCAGCGCGACCCAGCGGTTCCTGCCATAGCCGGCCGGCTGCGGGATCGCCTCGCAGGTTCGCCCCCTGACCGATTGCCGGATTTGCAGCTGCACATAGTGGCCACTGAGCAGGCTGCGTGGATCGACGCCCTCGAGGGCCAGCCGGACCTCTGTCCCCTCGGCCCGGGCCTGGTGCTCGCCATGGATCAGCCAGACCAGGGCGCCGGCCAGCAAGACCGCCGCACCGACAGTCAGCCAGGCGCGGAGGCGGCTCATGACGCGCCCCTCCGCCGCAGCAGCCAGCCGGCTCCCAGCACCAGCACCGCCGCGGCCCCGAAGACCATGGCCGCGTAGATCAGGTCCAGTCCCAGATCGAAGAGCACCGCCGCCACCGCCGCCATGAGCGACACCACGCCGGCTGCGGTAACCAGGGCGTGGCGTTCGTGGCGGCCGAGCGCCAGCACCGCGCCGCTGATCAGCAGCCAGACACCGCGGTGTACGACCTTCACCGTATCGCCGGCGTTCCAGACGGCGACGCCGGCAAAGGCGGCAAGCGCCGCCCATACCCACCAACCGTAAAAGATCGTCGCCTCCTGTCGCCCGCCCTGGCGTCTGCCGCCGGCGAGGAAGGCGGCGACGGCAAGCGCCAGGCTGGCCGAAACGCCGACGACCGCGTGGTTGACCTGATCGGGCGTCAACCGGTCGGCGGTCAGCCACACGCCGATGGCGAAGGCCAGGCCCGCGGCATGGGCGGCCGGAACCGATCGCCACAGCCAGGCTGTCGCGACCCCGACGACGGAGGCCGGCATCAGCCAGAAGGTCTCCGGAGACTCGAAATCCGCCATGCCGACGAACAGCAGAGCGGCGATCAGCGCGCCGCTGGATCGTCCGACCAGCGCCAGAAGTCCGGCCCCGGCCGCCGCTCCAAGCAGGGCGGTCTTGGGATCGCCGGCGATATCGAAGATCTGCCCGGTCAGGCCGATGGAGGCGGCGAACAGCGCCGCCGCCAGGGTCAGCAGGCCATTGGAGGCGTTGGGCCGGCCCCTGGCGCCGGTCCAGGCGCCGCCGCCCGCCGCCGCCAGGAAGGCGACCAAGAGGATGGCGAACCGGCCGATGCGCGGGATGCCGTCCCAGTTGGCGGCCACGAAGGCGATCACCGCCGCCCCGATGAACACCACCCCGACCAGCGCCAGGGTGGTCGCCGCATCCAGCCGTCGTGGCTCGGCGGTCATGTCCAGCATGGCCTGGCGGTTCTCTGCCGGGGCCAGGCCGGCGGCGATCCAGCGGTCCAGGTCGGCTGTCAGGCGTTCGCGGTAACTGGCCATTCTCCCCCCGGGGCGGCTCTGTCGGAGGGAGACTAGCGGACGGCGGTTGACTTCGCGATCAAAACTCTGAACACTTCGCTACATGGTGAAGTATAAAGCCGCCGATATGGACCGCACCTTCGCGGCGCTCGCCGACCCGACCCGGCGCTATGTGCTGGAGCGGCTGACCAACGAGCCCGGTGTCTCGGTCAGTGAGCTGGCGCGGCCGCTGTCGTTGAAGCTGCCCGGCCTGACCAAGCACCTGGATGTGTTGTCCGACGCCGGCCTCATCACCCGCTCCAAGACGGGGAGAAAGGTCGCCGTCCAGCTGGCGGCGGAGCCGATGCGCGAGGCGATGGCCTGGCTGGCCCGGTACGAGCGCTTCTGGAGCGCCAGCCTCGACCGGCTGGCGGCCTTTGTCGAACGGGAGGAGCCATGACCCTGCCCAGCGTGACGTTTGTCCGCCGCATCAAGGCCTCGCCCGCCCGGGTCTGGGCGGCAATCACCGTTCCCGCCCAGATGGCGCAGTGGTGGGGCCCGGACGCCGGACCGACCCTCAGCGCCGAATCCGACCTGCGTCCCGGCGGCCGCTACAGCGTCGTCTTCCAGATGCTGAACGGCCAGGAGGGCAATCCCACCGGGGCCTATCGCGAAATCGTTCCAGGCCAGAAGCTGGTCTTCACCTGGGAACTGGCCGGCGAGCCGGACTCTCTGGTGACGTTTCTGCTCAAGCCGGTCGACGGCGGGACCGAACTCACCCTGACCCACGAACAGCTGCCGAGCGAGCCGCTGCGCGTCAGCCATGCGCGGGGCTGGGCCGGCTTCCTGGATGAACTCTCAGCCTTTCTTGGAGATGTGTGATGGGCGATCTGGTGATCACCACCTACGACTGGGTCCCGGAGATGCCGCGCGGCCATGTCCGCGACATCCGGCTGCGCTGGGCGCTCGAGGAGGCCGGGTTGCCCTACCGGGTCGAGAGCACCCCGTTCCAGGACCGCGGCGCGGAGCATTTCGCCCACCAGCCGTTTGGCCAGACCCCATGGCTGACCGACGGCGAGCTGTCGATCTTCGAAAGCGGCGCTTGCCTGCTGCATCTGGGCGAGCTCAGCGCGGTGCTGATGCCGGCCGATCCGAAGGGGCGCAACGCGGCCAGGGAATGGCTGTTCGCGGCGCTCGCCTCGGTCGAGGCGGCGACGCAACCCTGGACCCTGCTTACCATGATGGGCCGCAACCAGCCGAACCCGGCATGGGACTTCCTGGACAATTTCAACACCCTGCGGCTGCAGCGCATGGAGCCGGTGCTGGCAGCGCGGGAGTGGCTTGCGAACAGCTTTTCCATCGCCGACATCATGATGGCCGACGTGCTGCGGCTGGTCGATCGGCTGGGCGGCCTGGCCGCCTATCCCGCCTGCAAGGCCTATGTCGATCGCGCCACGGCCCGCCCGGCCTTCCGCAAGGCCCACGCCGACCAGATGGCCCACTTCGCCGCCGCCGACGCCGCTCGCGCCTAGCGCCGCCAGGGGATCCGGCGGTCGATCGCGATGCGCTCCGTCCCCATGGCGCAGGCGTAGACCAGCACCTCGACCCCGGCGTCGGCCGCACGGTCCAGCGCATTGGCGAACACCGGGTCGAGGTCGTGGCAGGCGCTGAAGGCCTCGCAGTCGGTGCGTTGCACCACGAACAGAACCACGGCCCGGTCGCCCCGCGCCACCATGGCCTCAAGCTCGCGCAGGTGTTTGGCGCTCCGCGCCGCCACGCAATCGGGAAACTCAGCCAGCGTTCCCTCGCGCCGGTAGTGGCAGTTCTTGACCTCCAGCCAGCAGGACGGCCGTTCCGGATCGGTCAGCAGGAAGTCGATGCGGCTGGCCTCGCCGTACTTCACCTCAGGCCGCGCGCTGTAGCCGGCCAGTTCCGGGATCGTCCCTTTGGTCAGCGCCTCGGCCACCAGCCGGTTGGGGGTCATGGTGTTGACCCCGACCAGTCCGCCGTCGGCCTCGACCAGCTGCAGGGTCCAGGGCAACTTGCGCTTCGGATCATCCGAAAATGACAGCCAGACGCCCATGCCGGCGTCCTTCAACCCCAGCATCGCCCCGGGGTTGGGCACATGCGCCGTCACGCCGCGGCCGTCGTCCAGAATGACGTCGGCGAAGAAGCGTTTGTAGCGGCTGACCAGTTGGCCGCGGCTTAAGGGTTGAGGCAGGTCCATGCGCGCTCTAGATCACTTGGCTGACGATGTAGGGAAGGACGGCCTCGATGGCGAGCCAGGAACGGGTGACGGCGGCGGTCCTCATCATCGGTGACGAGATTCTGTCGGGTCGAACCCAGGATACCAACCTCAACGCCATCGCCCGCTATATCGCCCAGTACGGCGTCGATCTGGCCGAGGCGCGGGTCGTCGGCGACATCGAGGAAGAGATCGTCACCGCGATCAATCACCTGCGCGGGCGCTACGACTACCTGATCACCACCGGCGGCATCGGCCCGACCCACGACGACATCACCGCCGACTGCGTGGCCAAGGCCTTCGGCGTCGCCCTCTACGAACACCCCGAGATCCTCGAGATGATGACCGCCCGCTGGGGCGGCGAGCTGAACGCGGCCCGTCGCCGCATGGCTCGGGTGCCCGAGGGCGGCTCGCTGGTGAAGAATCCGGTCCAGGGCCCGCCCGGCTTCCAGATCGGCAATGTCTTCGTCCTGGCCGGGGTGCCGGCCATCATGCGCGGCATGCTGGAGGATGTCGGTCCGCGCCTGCGCGTCGGTGCGGTGGTGATTTCCCAGACCCTGCGGGTCGAAGGCACGGGGGAGGGGGCCATGGCCGCCCCTCTGGAAGCCGTCGCCAAGGCCCATCCGCATCTGTCGCTGGGCAGCTATCCTTTCTTCTCGCCGGCCGGCTACGGCAGCCAGTTGGTCATCCGCGGCCGCGATCTTGCGCAGGTCGAGGCGGCGCGGCGCGATCTTGAGGCAGCCCTTGCGGCGGAGGGCATCGGCAACATTACGTTTCTTGACACCCGCCCTGAGTAACCGGCACTTTGGACGCCAACATTGCAGGCATCCCTCGAGAGTAGTTTCATGCGCATCGCGTTCCTTGCCGCCGGCCTTCTGCTGGTCGCGTCCCCCGTCTTCGCCCAGGCTGGCGCCGGCGCGCCGCTGGCCGACCCGGCCGCCCCCAAGAAGAAGGCGATGGATGATCCCAACCGGATCGTCTGCACGCGCGAGCATGTGGTCGGCTCCAACCGCCCGCAAAAGGTCTGCATGACCGTCGCCCAGCGCCAGCGTCTGAAGGACGACGCCGACAGGCTGACCGATCCGGGCAACCGAAGCGCCGGCACTGCCGAAGATTTCAAGGGACAGCAGCCCGGCGGTTGACGCGCTGGCTGAAGGCGTCCAGCGAACCATGGACACTACCCTCTATGGCCAGGGCGCGGTGAAGCCGCCGCCGATCGGCAAGCAGTAGGCGGCTTGCCATCCCCCACCGGTTCTCTAGACAGGGCCGGGCGGGGACGTGGCGGAATGGTAGACGCAGCGGCCTTAAAAGCCGCAGCCGCAAGGCGTGTGGGTTCGAGTCCCACCGTCCCTACGAGATGGCGTCAGCAGGCGCCGTCAGTTCACCCGCGCCAGATAGCCGGTCAGGCGACGCCTGGCCTGCGGCGGCGCGGCAGCCGTGGCCGCGACGACCGCCGCCTTGTTGCTCGCGGCGCCGACCTGGATCACCGCGACCATGCCCATGGCGTAGTGCGGGTTGCACTTGAAGACATAGACGCCGGGCTTGGTGACCTTGACGACCAGTTCCTTGTTCATGACGCCCTTGGCCAGGGGCACGCCGCCCGGAACCATGCCGGCCACCATTTCGGCGTTGTGGCTCGGCGACGTCGGCACGAAATGCAGGGTGTCGCCCGGCTTGGCCTTCACCACGGCCGGCTCGAACACCATCAGACCGTCGGCGCCCTTGTTGAGCATCTTGATCGTGAGGTCGGCGGCGGCGGCCTGGCCGGCGGCCATCAGGAGCAGGCCGGCGGCCGCGGTGACGAGGAAACGGGACTTGAGCATGGGATCGCCTTGAGGGTCTGAGCCCGAAGCGTGGGAGCCGCTTCGGCGACCTGCCTAGACGCCCGGCGCCATAGACCGGCCTTGCGCTGGATCAATTTCAGGACCTGTTTGGTCGAGACCCGAAACCGCCTAGGCTCGGGACTGCTCTCGGTTGGCTCGATAGAGGATTTCCATGCGACTTTCCCGGCGCGACTTCGGATTGGGCGTCATCGCCACCGCCCTGCTTCCCACGGCCGTCCTGGCCCGGCAGGCGGGGAAACTCGACGCCGATCTGACCGCCTTCCTCGACAGGGCCTTCGAGGAGGAGCTGGCAATGGATCCCGAACAGCTGTCGCAGCTGGGCCGCAAGCAGCAATACGACCGGCTGACCGACCGGTCCGAGGCCGCCCAGAAGAAGCGCCTCGACTGGCGCCGCGCCAACGTCAAGGCGATGAAGCGCAGGTTCGACCCGGCCAAACTCGGCGAGGACGCCCGCACCTCCTACGACATGTGGCTGCTCGAGCTCGACCGCGCCGAGGACTACTGGCGCTGGCGCGACCACAACTACACCTTCGCCCGCGGCGGGGCCCACACCGGCCTGCCGAACTTCATGATCAACATGCATCCGGTCGACACCTCGTCCGACGCCGAGGCCTACATCGCCCGCGTCGCCGCCATCGGCGGGGTGTTGGACGTCCAACTGGACCAGGCCAGGCGCGCCGCCGCCAAGGGCGTGCGCATGCCGCGCTTCTCCTACGACCAGGCGAATCTGGACGTCCGCCGCGTGACCACTGGCGCGCCGTTCGACGCCGGCCCCGACAGCGCCCTGTTCGCTGACGCCAAGGCGAAGTTCGCGGCCCTGCAGACCAGGGGCGTCATCGGCGCTGCCCAGGCGGCCCAGCTGACCAAGGCCGTCGCCGACGCCATGACCGGCTCGATGAAGCCGGCCTACGACCGCCTCGCCGCCTGGCTCACAACCGACCGCGAACAGTCCGCGGCCGACCCCAGGGGCGCCGGGGCCCTGCCGGACGGCGCGGCCTACTACAACGCCATGCTGCGGCTGCAGACGACCACCGACATGACCGCCGACCAGATCCACGAGCTGGGCCTGGCCGAGGTCAAGCGCATCCGCGCCGAGATGGAGACGCTGAAGGCCAGGATCGGTTTCGCCGGCCCGCTCGAGGACTTCTTCGCCTATCTGAAGACCGACGACCGCTTCTACGTCACGCCCGACGACGCCGGACGGGCCCGCTACCTGAAACTGGCCGACGGCTACCTGGCCGCCATGAAGGCCCGCCTGCCCGAGCAGTTCGGCCGGCTGCCGCGCTCGCCACTTGTCGTCAAACGGGTCGAGCCCTACCGCGAGGAGCCGGGCGGCGCCGCTCACTACAACTCCGGTTCGGTCGATGGCTCACGGCCCGGCGTCTTCTACGTCCACCTGTCGGACGTCCGCGCCACCCCGCTCTACGAGATCGAGGGCACCTCCTACCATGAGGGCTGGCCCGGCCATCACATGCAGATCTCCATCGCCCAGGAGCTGACTGGCCTGCCGGTCTTCCGCACCCAGTACGGCTACGGCGCCTACGCCGAGGGCTGGGGCCTCTATGTCGAGCGCCTCGCCAAGGAGATGGACTTCTACCAGGACCCCTACAGCGACTTCGGCCGCCTCGGCCGCGAGATCTGGCGGGCCATCCGCCTGGTGGTCGACACCGGCATTCACGCCAAGGGCTGGAGCGAGGAGCAGGCGACGGAGTTCTACACCGCCAACAGCCCGCAGCCGGCCGCCAAGATCAAATCCGAAATCCGCCGCTATTTCGTCAGCCCCGGCCAGGCCACCTCCTACAAGGTCGGCATGGTCAAGATTCTCGCCCTTCGCGACGAGGCGCGGACGGCCATGGGCGCGAAATACGACCAGCGCGCCTTCCACGACCTAGTCATCTCCGGCGGCTCGCTGCCGCTCGGCGTGCTGGAAACGCGGGTCAGGCGCTGGGTGGCGAAGGGCTAACCCAATCCGCTCATCCCGGCGAAAGCCGGGACTTCTTCTCCCGCCGCCGCCGGTGCAGGATGTGTTCGGTATAGCCGTTCGGCTGCTCCCGCCCCGAGAACACCAGCTCCAGCGCTGCCTGATAGGCCGGCGCGGTCTCATTGCCCGTCAGCGGCTCGTACAGCGGATCGTCGGCGTTCTGCGCGTCCACCACCCCGGCCATCCGCGTGAAGGTCTCGCGCACCCGCGCCTCGGAACAGACCCCGTGGTGCAGCCAGTTGGCCAGGTGCTGGCTCGAGATCCGCAACGTCGCCCGGTCTTCCATCAGCCCGACGTCGTGGATGTCCGGCACCTTCGAACAGCCGACCCCCTGGTCGATCCAGCGCACGACATAGCCCAGAAGCCCCTGGATGTTGTTGTCCAGCTCCTGCTGGATATCGGCCTCGTTCCAGTTCGACCGCGCCAGCGGCGGCGTCAGCAGGGCGTCCGTTCCGGTCGGAGCCGAGACGTCCATCCCGGCCCGCACCGCCGCCACATCGACCATGTGATAGTGCAGCGCATGCAGCGTCGCGGCGGTCGGGGAAGGCACCCAGGCGGTGCTGGCCCCGGTCCTGGGATGGGCGAACTTGGCCTCCAGCATGGCGGCCATCATGTCGGGCGCCGCCCACATGCCCTTGCCGATTTGCGCCCTGCCGGTGAAGCCTGTGTTCAGCCCGATCTCGACGTTGCGCTTCTCGTAAGACGCCAGCCAGGGCTCGCCCTTCATCGCCTCCTTGCGGATCATCGGCCCGGCTTCCATGGCCGTGTGGATCTCGTCGCCGGTGCGATCCAGGAAACCGGTGTTGATGAAGACGATGCGCTCCCGCGCGGCATGGATACAGGCGGCCAGGTTGGCGCTGGTCCGCCGCTCCTCGTCCATCACCCCGATCTTCACGGTGTTGCGCGCCAGGCCCAGCACGGCCTCGACCTGATCGAACAGCCAGACGGCGAGGGCGGTTTCCTCCGGCCCGTGCAGCTTGGGCTTCACCACATAGACCGATCCCGCCGGGCTGTTGCGCCGCGCCCCCTTCAGGTCGTGCATCGCCGCCGTCACGGTGATCAGCGCGTCCAGCACCGTCTCGAACACCGGCGCCCCGTCCAGCAGCACCGCGTCGCTGGTCATGTGGTGGCCGACGTTGCGCACCAGCATCAGGCTGCGGCCGGGCAGGCTCACCGTTCCCCCATCGGGCGCGGTGAAGACGCGGTCTTCCTCCAGCCGCCGGGTTTCGGTCCGGCCGCCCTTCTGGAAGCTGGCGGCGAGATCGCCCTTCATCAGCCCCAGCCAGTTGCGCCAGACCTGGACCTTCTCTTCGGCATCGACGGCCGCGACACTGTCCTCGCAGTCCTGGATGGCGGTCAGGGCCGATTCCATCGTCACGTCGGCGACCCCGGCCGGATCGTCCCGGCCGATGGCGTGGTCGCGGTCGATGACGATCTCCAGGTGCAGGCCGTTGTGGACCAGCAGCACGCCGTCCGGCGCCGCCGCCTCGCCGCGCCAGCCGACCAGCTGGGCGGCATCGGACAGGCCGCTATCCCCGTCCGCCGTCGAGACCACCAGCCGGCCGTCCTCGATGCGGTAGCCGGTCGAGCCGGCGTGCGAGCCGGCCGCGATCGGGGCGACCTCGTCGAGCAGCCGGCGGGCATAGGCGATCACCGTTGCGCCCCGGGCCGGGTCGTACCCCTTGGTCGCCGAGGGCGGCTCCAGCGCGTCGGTGCCGTAGAGGGCGTCGTAGAGGCTGCCCCAGCGGGCGTTGGCGGCGTTCAGCGCGTAGCGGGCGTTCGACACCGGCACCACCAACTGCGGTCCCGCCAGGGTCGCGATCTCCGGATCGACGTTCGTCGTGGCGATCTCGAAGGCCGCGGGCTCGGGGACCAGGTAGCCGATCTCCGTCAGAAAGGCCTTCTGCTCGGCCACGTCGAACGGTTTGCCACGATGGTCCTTCCACCAGCTGTCGATCCGCGCCTGCAGCGCGTCCCGCCGGGCCAGCAGGGCGGCGTTGCGCGGGGTGAAGTCGGCCAGGATCCGCTCCAGCCCGGCCCAGAAAGCCTCGGCCGTCATACCGGTTCCGGGCAGCAGTTCCGCCTCCACGAAGGCCTTCAGGGTGTCGTCGAGGGTCAGTCGGTCGGTGATCTGCATCTGCTTTTCGAGCCTGTTGTTGGCCGTGTGTGATCGGGCGGCGCGAGCGGGTCAAGCCGGCGCCTTGACCTTGCCACCGTCCGATGGTTGCCTCCGCCCCCCTGTCCGCTAGAGGCGCGCACCGTGTTTGTCCTGATTTCCGCCCTCGCCCTGCTGGCCGCCGATCCGGCCCCGGCGACCCCGGTTTCCCCCGTCGATGTGACCGCGCCGCAGCGGTCCAGCATCCCGGTCGGCGAGATCGGCGTGAAGGACCCTGACCGCCTCACCTGCAAGCGCGAGGCCGTGGTCGGCTCGCGCCGCAAGAGCAAGATCTGCGACACCAAAGCCGGCTGGCAGAAGCGCCAGGACCAGGCCCAGCAGATCATGGACGGCAATCGCACCACCGGCGACGCCAAGCCGCGGTAGGTCGGTATTGTCTTCGCCGGGATGTGCGGACGTGGTGGGGGAAACGGAACGTCGATTCTCGCCTACACCCGCGGCCGCACCATGCCCGCGGCCGTCAGCCTCTCCAGCAACCGCCGCAGCGCCGCCTCGTCCGCCTGCGGATGCCAGGCGGCCATCTCCTGCAGGGTGAAGGCCGGCCGGGCGAGGATCCAGCTCATCGGCTTGTGCAGCCCCTCCAGCGGGATCAGGCCCGCCTGGGTGCGCAACGCCCAGCCCTCCGCCGTTCGCACCACCTCGGCCGGACGCGGCGCCGTCTCGTAGGCCTCCAGCGGTCCGACGGCCGGCAGCGCATATTCGCTGAGCTCGCCGAAAATCGCGCGTTGCACCTCGGCCACCTCATCGGCCACCGCGTCGCTGGTGGCGATGGCCTTCAGCCTGTCGGCCAGCTCGCCCAGCCGCGCTTTCAGCGCCGCGCCCCCGTCATGCCGCGGATCGGGCAGCCAGGCGCGGAAGGCGCTGTCCTTCATCGCCTCCTGCTCCAACGCCCGGAACAGAATGCGGGCCGTGCGCGGCTCGACGGAGAAGGTCACATGCAGCGAGGCCTCGCTGCTGGCCAGGGCGTCGTGGAACTGGCCGCGCGGAATGTAGAGCAGGTCGCCGGGCCGCATGGTCACCTCGCGCAGCAGCCGGCCCTTCTGGCGGTCCATCTGCGCCTGCACGTCCGGATGGTCGGGCGGCCCGGCCAGAGGGTTGTCGGCCCGGCCCTCGTAAATCCGCCAGACCTTCTCGCCCTCGGTGTGGAAGGCGAACACTTCATGGCTGTCATAGTGGCTGTTGAAGGCCCGCCGGCCGCCGAACGAGCAGTAGACGTTGGCGCTGGTCAGCCCCAGCAGGGCGCCCTCCAGCGTTTTGGCCGCGGCGCGCAGCTCCGGGGCCATGGTCTCGACCGCATTGGCGACAAGACTGGCGCCCATCGACAGGAAGACTCGCACCTTGCGCGGATTCACCCGCAGCTGAACGCCGTCCAGGGTGTTGATGCTGTCGCAATAGTGCTCAGCGGCAATCCGCCGGCCCTCGATGTAGAGTTTCAGCCGCGGCTCGGTCCAGCTGCTGGCCACCGAAAGCATCGCGTTCCAGCGGGCCCAGCTCAGAAGGTCCCGGCTGGCGGACCCGCCACTGGCGGGAATATGCAGCGGCGCCTTGCCGTAGACCTCGGAAAGGAACTGGTCCGGCGTGATCGGCGCCAAGAGGCTGGCGAAACTGTCCATGCCTCTCGATAGCCGCCGGCCCCCAAAAGGAAAAGGCCGCCGCGACCTGTCGAGGTCACGGCGGCCAATCCCGGCCGGTTCAGGGAGGAGGAACCGGCCCTGGTCCGTCAAACCCTACGGGAGGGTGGTCTTCAGGGTCAGGACGACCTTCTCGCCGCAGTAGGTGGCGCAGTCGAGGTCGCTGTCATGGTAGCGCAGGTCGAGCGCCAGGTGGTCGATCGGGGCCCAGCCCACACCGAAGTTCCAGGTGGTGTAGTCGGTGCCGGCGTCGATCACCTGCTTGCCGACGGCGCCGCCGACCGACCACTTGTCGTTGATCGCGTAGCTGCCGTTCAGTTCGCCGTAGAGGGCTTCGCCGGTGTTGCCGAAGAATTCCGGCGAGTAGTACCAGGCGGTGCCGACGGTGACCGGGCCGAACGGCACGGAGCCGGCGACCTTGAACTCGGCGAATTCATAGTCGGAGGCCGAGTCGTCGCCGATGTAGGCGTAGTAGATGGCGGCGAGGTCGAGGGTGACCGGGCCCAGTTCCGGCTTCACGCCGACGTACAGGTCGAGCTCGGCGTCGGTGTCGTCGCCGAAGTCGACGTTCGAGATCCAGGCGCCGGCGTAGAGCGCGCCGCTACCGATATCGACGCCGCCGAAGGCCTGCGGGCCGTCCGTCTGGCTCACGCCGCGGAAGACGTAGTCCGTGGCCACGCCAGCGTTGTAGCTGAAGCTGAAGTCGCTCGCCGGCGCTTCGTCCTGCGCGAAGGCCGCGCCACCGAGGGCCAGGGAGGCGGCAGCGCCGACCAGGGCCAGTTTCCAGATTTTCATTGTCTATCCCCTTTTGTTTGGCGCGAGGTGCGCCGTGGCGCCCGAGCGTCGCCTCCGTCTCTTCGATCGGAAGTCCCGCTCAAGATGGGCGAAGGGTTCCCGGGCGACTAACCCCGGCGGCCGTCATGACGACTTGCCGACGCAGCCTGTCGCCGTTTTGAGCGATGCTCGGGCCCTTCGCCCAACTTTTAGGCAGCGCGGCTTGTGACACGACTCGGTTTGACGCGCCATTAAGGACACGCCCCTGTGGCATAAAGGTCGGATGAGTGGCTTCAGCGCATCGATAGCGAAGCGAATCCGAGGTGCGTGCCGGCGTCGACCAGCAGGGTTTCGCCGGTGACGTGGCGAGAGGCCGGGGAGGCGAGGAAGACGGTCGAGGCGGCGATGTCCTCGGCGGTCGAGGCGACCTGCAGCGGCGAGGACTTGATGACGCCCTGGCGCATGCGGTCGACGGTCTCGTCGGGCATCGACTTGCCGAACCACGGGGTGTCGATGAATCCGGGACACACCGCGTTGACGCGGATCTTCGGGGCCAGGGCCCGGGCCAGCGACAGGGTCATGGTCGTCATCGCCCCCTTGGAGGCGGCGTAGGCGACCGAGCTGCCGATGCCGGTCACCGCCGCGATCGAGCTGGTGTTGACCACCGCGCCCGGGCGCGGCGCCGATTCCAGCAGGCTGCGGGCGGCCCGCACCATCTGGAAAGCCCCGACCACATTCACCGAATAGAGCCGCAGGAAGTCTTCGCTCTGCAGGGCGTCCAGATCGCTGTGGTTGGGGGCGAACTTGGTCATGCCGGCGTTGTTGAACAGGGCGTCGATCCGGCCGAACGGCGCGGCGTGGGCGACGATGGCCTTGCAGGCGGCGTCGTCGGCGACATCGCCCTGGGCCAGGATGCCCTGCGCGCCCAGCGCCTCGACCTGTCGCACCGTCTCGGCCGCCTCGTCCTTGCTGGAGGCATAGTTGACGATCACCGCCTTGGCGCCCCGCTCCGCCACCTCGACCGCGATGGCCCGGCCCAGGCCCGTCGAGCCGCCCGTCACCACAACTACGAAGCCATCGAAGTCCTTGCCCGCCATGGTCTCTCTCCCAACAGATGTTTGAGCGGTAGATAGCGCGCTGTCGCGGCCTTGTCCCTAGGCTAGGCGAGGTCTACATCGCGCCGATGCAAGAGACCCATCTCACCCAGCTCGGCCAGCAGACCGAAACCCCCAGGCGTCCCGAGAACGCCGTGCTGGAGCGCGTGCCCAATCCCCAGCTCGGCGTCACCTACCTGACCCGCTTCGTGGCCCCGGAGTTCACCTCCCTCTGCCCGGTCACCGGCCAGCCCGACTTCGCCCATCTGGTCATCGACTATGTCCCGGGCGACTGGCTGATCGAGAGCAAGTCCCTCAAGCTCTACCTGGCCAGCTTCCGCAACCACGGCGCCTTCCACGAGGACTGCACGGTCGCCATCGGCCGCCGCTTCTTCGAGACGGCCGAGGCGAAGTGGCTGCGCATCGGCGGCTACTGGTACCCGCGCGGCGGCATCCCCATCGACGTCTTCTGGCAGAGCGGCGCCCCGCCCGAGGGCCTGTGGCTCCCCGACCAAGGCGTGGCCCCCTATCGCGGACGGGGCTGAAGGCCGGTCCGGCGGGCGCTCGCCAGATGAATATGTCTAGACATATTCAAATCGCCCCATAATGGGCGGTTCGTCCCGCCTTGGCGGGCGTAGGTCGGCCGGGCTTCAGGCGACCCACATCCGGCGACAGGCGACCTACGGCGACCCTACGCCGCGCCCCACATTCGGTCACACCGGACCAACGGACAAGGCACGCCAATTCAAGGGCTTAGTCGAAACGAGCCCGCTCGACGCCGATGGATCGGGCTATAATAGCGGGCCGCTTCGCTAGCGGACCTGCACCTGGCTGGGGAAGCAGCGGCCGATCTGGCCGGGGGTTTCGCCGTCCTGGAAGATTTCCTCCCGGCCCGGCGAGCACCAGTTCTGGCGTTGAATGGAGACGGTCCAGCTGAACCGCTTGCCTTCGACGGAGCCGCCGTCGGCGCTCATCACCCTGGCGCGCGCCATGGCGTCGCCGGCCGCGGCCTGGAACTTGGCCGGCGAGTCACCGCCGGTCGAGGTGCAGTCGAGGCGGCCGCTGGCGCGGGCGGTGCAGTCGAAGGCGGCGGTGTAGGTTTCCAACTTGTCCTGACCGGACATGTTCCACTTGGTCATGTTCGGGAAGCGGGCCCAGTGCAGCCCGGGACCCGGCTGGAAACTGGCCGGCAGGTCGGCGCCGCCCCAGCTTCCGAACTTCAGGCGGAAGCCGAAGGTGCGGCCGGTCGGATCGCCGCCATCGACGGCCTCCACCCTGGCGCGGCTCATCACCGCCAGCGCCGAGGCGCCGAAGCCGGCCCGTTCGGGCGATTCCGAGACAACCTGGCAGGCAAGGGCGCCGCTGTCGTTCCTGGCCGCGCAGGCCACATCGACCGAGCCGCGGTCGATCTGCCTGGCCTTGGCCCTGACCGGGTAGTGGCGGGCCATGTCCACCACGGTCGGCGGCGTCTTCCACTTCAGCCCGACCTTGTCATAGGTCGGCAGCGGCTGGGAGGCGGCGGCCGGCAGGCAGAGCGCCAGGGCGGCGAACGGCAGGGCGATGGCGAGAAGACGCATGGCGGGGATCCTGAAATCCGGAAACGTGTCGGTGAAACCTAACGAGGGCCGGACCGGGCCGCCAGTTAAACCGCTGTCATCAGGTCGGCGACCAGACGCTGGTCAGCGCCGCCGCCTCGGGCCGCACCCGTTCTGCCGGAGCCTCGCAGGCCGTGCCGATGAACACATAGCCGGCGACCTTCTCATCCGTCGTCAGGCCGAGCAGGGCCCTGGCCTCGTCGTCATAGGCGTACCAGTCGGTGATCCAGTTGGCGCCGTAGCCCATGGCGGTGGCGGCATGCAGCAGGTTGGTGCAGACCGACCCGGCCGACAGCAGCTGTTCCCACTCGGGAATTTCGCCCGGCCTGGGGCTGGACACCACGGCCACCCCCATCGGCGGAGCCTTCAGCTTGCCGAGCTTGGCGGTCAGCTTGACGGCGTCCTCGCGGCCCGCCGCGATGGCCTCGAGACCGGCGGCGAACGCGGCCTTGCCCTCACCGGTCAGGATGATGAACCGCCAGGGCGCCAGCTTGCCATGGTCGGGCGCCCGGGCGGCCAGCCGCAGCAGGTCGGCGAGCTGGGCGTCGGTCGGACCCGGCGCCGCCAGGGTCAGGGCCGAGGCCGAGCGGCGGCGGGCCAGGAAGTCCAGCACTGGCTGGGAGGGCGACTGGGGAAGGCTTTCGCCGAACGCGGGGGAGGGGGGAACCGTGGTCACTGTGTGGATCAGACGTCCTGGCGCATGGGATCGGGGGCCTCGTCCATCTGGCGCAGATGGATCCGTTCGTCCTTGGTCAGGATGCGATAGCTCGATTCCAGGTCGGGATTGCGGACGCCGTCGATGGTCACGACGGTGGTCAGTTCGCCGGTCGCCTGGTCGCGGAAGTAGCTTTCACAGACCTGCTTGCCTTCGAACTCGGCCAGGGATTCCTCGAACATGGCGCTGATGGCAAGGGTCTGCTCGGTCGGCGCCGCCTGGCCGTCGGCCAGCACCCGGACCGTCAGGTTGGCCAGCGAATAGGTGCTGCACAGGGCGCCGTCCTCGATGGTGGCGGTCTCCTGCATGACGATCTCGTAGTCGGGCTCGAAGCTGATCCGGAACCGGTAGGTGTGCAGCACCTGGTCCTGCGGCAGCAGTTCCATGAAGCCGACATCCTCGCAGCTGTCGTCCCGGTCGCGCCAGCCGCCGCACAGGGCCTCGCCGCTGGCCGCCAGGCCGCGCAGGGCTTCACGGTCCAGCGGCGCCTCGCCGGCCAGCGCGGCCGGCGCGATCGATACGGCGGCCAGGGCGGCCAGAGTGAGCAGGATGGTCTTCATGGGTTCGCCCTTCCCGTCGCGGACTTTGAAAGGGATAAGACCCCCGGTCGGCGGAAGCAACGTCAGAGGGAACATGTCGCAGGCGCGAAACTGGCTCAAACCGCATGGCGCCGCCTGGCGGCGCACCGCCGAGCGGCCGATCTACGACAATCCCTGGCTGTCGCTGACCGAGTACGACGCCGTCGCCCCGACCGGCGCCCCGGCCCTCTACGGCCTGGTCCATATGAAGCAGCTGGCCATCGCCGTGCTGCCGCTGCACGACGACGGCACGGTCACCCTGGTCGGCCAGAACCGCTTCGCCATGGGCTACAGCTGGGAAATCCCGGAGGGCGGCGGCGGCCTCGATGTCGATCCTGTCGACAGCGCGATGCGGGAGCTGCGGGAAGAGACCGGCCTGGTCGCCACCGACTGGCGGCTGATCCTGAAGATGCAGCTGTCCAATTCCCTGACCGACGAGCGCGCCTTTGGCTTCCTGGCCACCGGCCTGACCAGCGTCGGCGACGATCCCGACGACACCGAGGACCTGGCCGTCGCCCGGGTGCCGTTTCCGGAAGCGCTGGCCGCCGCGACGGCAGGCGAGATCGAGGACGCGTTAACAGTGGCAATGCTGCTGCGGGCTTACCATATGGCGTCAAAGGGCGAGCTGGAGGGCGACCTTGCGCGTTACGTGCTAGGGTAGTCCCGATATCGAGGGAGGCCGGACATGGCCAAGCATCTTGAAGTGGTCGAACCGGCCGTCGCGCCGCCGGTCTGGGCAGCCCTGCGCAATGAGGCAGAGCGCGCCTCCAGGGACGAGCCGGCGCTGGCCAGCCTCCTCAACTCCGTCATCCTGGCGCACGATCGCCTGGCCGACGCCCTGAGCTTCCAGCTGGCCCGCAAGATCGCCGACCAGGAACTGCGCGCCATGAGCGCCCGCGAGTTCGCCCAGGAAGCCTATGAGGCCGACCCTGGCATCATCGCCGCCGCCGAGCTGGACCTGAAGGCGGTGTTCGAGCGCGACCCGGCCTGCAAGGGCTACGTCCAGCCCTTCCTGTTCTTCAAGGGCTTCATGGCCCTGCAGACTCACCGCGTCTCCCACTGGATGTGGACCCACGGCCGCGAGACGCTCGCTCACTACCTGCAGAGCCGGGCCAGCGAAATCTTCCAGGTCGATATCCATCCGGCCGCCAAGGTGGGGTCCGGCATCTTCCTCGACCACGGCACCGGCATCGTCATCGGCGAGACGGCGGTGATCGGCGACGACGTCTCCATGCTGCATGGCGTGACCCTGGGCGGCACCGGGGCCGAACGCGGCGACCGCCACCCCAAGATCGGCAAGGGCGTGCTGCTCGGCGCCGGGGCCAAGGTGCTGGGCAACATCCACATCGGCGACTACGCCAAGGTGGCCTCCGGCTCGGTGGTTCTGAAGCCTGTCCCGGCCGGCTGCACCGCCGCCGGCGTGCCGGCCCGCCTGGTCAACTGTCCGACCTGCGAAGAGCCGGCCAAGACCATGGATCACACCCTCGCGGACATCGTCTACGACTACGTGATCTGACTTAGGGCTTGCGCGGCGGCCGTTCGCGGCTAGTTTCCGCGCAAATTTCAGTACCTCTGCATCGGAGCCCGCCTGTGGACGACGTCGCCATCAAGAAAGTCGAAGCCCACCTCAAGCGGACCTTCGGCAACCCGCACGTGGCGGTGAAGGCCCGCAAGCAGAAGGATTCGGCCGAGGTCGAGCTGAAGGGCGAGTTCATCGGCGTCATCTACGAAGACGAGGACGAGGCCGGCTCCTACATGTTCGAAATGGCCATCCTGGCGGAAGACCTGGAGTAGGCGTCTTGGTCCCGCGCGAAGCCTACAGCTATCGCCGGGACCCCGCCTATGACGACCGGGTGCTCGGGTGAGGGTCCTCATCGTCGGCGGCTATGGCGTCTTCGGCGCCCGGCTGGCCCGCCTGCTGGCGCACGAGCCGCGCCTGCGCCTGCTGATTGCCGGCCGCTCCGTGGACAAGGCGGGCGCCGTCTGCGCGCGCTGGACGCAGGCTGGCGGCGCGACGCTCGAGCCGGCCCTGTTCGACCGCGACGGCGACTGCGTGCAGCAACTGGCGGCCCTCACGCCCGATCTGGTCGTCGATTGCAGCGGCCCCTTCCAGGCCTACGGCAAGGCCCCGTTCCGCCTGGTTGAGGCCTGCCTGTCCGGCGGCTGCGACTACCTGGACCTCGCCGACGCCAGCGACTTCGTGCTCGGTGTCGAACGCTTCGATGCCCTGGCCAAAGACAAGGGCGCCTTCGCCATCAGCGGGACCAGCACCTGCCCGGCCCTGACCGCCGCCGCCGTCGGCGCGCTGACCGACAGCTGGACCGCCGTCCATGACATCAGCGCCGGCATCGCCCCATCGCCGCACGCCGATGTCGGCGTCAGCGTCCTGCGGGCCATCACCAGCTACGCCGGCAAACCCGTGCCGCTGGTGCGCAATGGCCGGCCCGCGACCGGCCTCGGCCTCGTCGAAGCTCGCAATGTCACGATCGCCCCGCCGGGGCGGCTGCCGCTCCACAGCACCCGCTTCTCCCTGGTCGATGTTCCCGACCTGACGGCCCTGCCCAAACTCTGGCCCGGCGTGCGCGATATCTGGCTGGGCGCCGGCCCCCGTCCCGAACTGCTGCACCGGATGCTGAGCGTCCTGGCCCGCCTGGTCAGCCTCGGCATTCCCCTGCCGCTCGTGAAGCTCTCGGGCCTGTTCCATGCCGCCAAGACGCAGCTGAAGTGGGGCGAGGACCGGGGCGGCATGTTCGTCCGAGCCGCCGGCCTCGACGGCGAGGGCAGGCCGGCCGCCCGCAGCTGGAACCTGATCGCCGAGGGCGACGACGGCCCCTTCATCCCCTCGATGGCCGCCGCCGCCATCATCCTGAACCTGCTGGGTGGTCGCCGCCCGCCCAATGGCGCCCGCACCGCCGCCGGCGCGGTCACCCTGGCCGACTACCAGCCCATCTTCGCCAGCAAGCGCATCACCACCGGCATCCGCGACGAACAGCCGGCCTCCGCGCCCCTGTACCACCAGGTCCTGGCCAACGCCTGGGATGACCTGCCGCCCGCCATCCGCGCCATGCACGACCTGCCCGAAGGCGGTCGCATGGCCGCCGAGGGCCGCGTCGATGTCGATCGTGGGCGCAACCCGCTGGCCCGGCTGGCGGCCGCCATCATCGGCTTCCCCGGCGCCCAGAAGGACGGCCACGTCCGGGTCGATTTTGAACGCAAGGACGGCGTCGAGACCTGGACCCGCACCTTCGGCAGCCAGAGCTTCACCAGCCGCCAGTTCGCCGGCCAGGGCCGCTCGACAGCGCTCGCGGTCGAGGCCTTCGGGCCGATGGGCTGCGGCATGGCCCCGGTGCTGGACGGCGAGCGTCTGCTGCTCATTCCCCGCCGGTGGACGGTGTTTGGCGTCGCCCTGCCGTCCTGGCTGTTCCCGCGCATCGAAGCCTGGGAAGCGATGCAGGACGGCCATTTCCGCTTCCACGTGGACATCTCGCACCCGCTGACCGGGCCGATCGTCCTCTATCGCGGCTGGCTGGCGTTGAAGGCGGCCTAGATGTTCGCCTTCTTCCCCTGCGCCGCGCTGAAAGCGTAGAGCCAGGCCATCACCGCCACCGAGACCGCGATCCCGACCAGAATGGCCGGGCCCTCGAAGGCCTCGCCCACCAGGGCGAGCGGGTTCTGGTTCTGGGTGACCACGATGACGAAGGCCACGGCGATGCCCAGCAGGCTCTCGCCGACGATCAGGCCGGAGGCCAGCAGGACCCCCATCCGCTTGATGATGGCCCCGGCCGGCCGGCCGTCGGCCCAGCGATCAAAAGCCCAGCCGCACAGGGCGCCGATCACCACCGGAGCCGTGGTGGTCATCGGCAGGTAGATTCCGATGCCCACGGCCAGCGGCGGCAGTCGCAGCTTGCCAGTCAGGCGCAGAACCTCGTCGATGGCGACGATGCAGGCCCCGATCAGGCAGCCGATGCCGATCAGGCTCCAATCGAGGTCGCCCTGCAGCACGCCCTTGGCCAGGGAGGAGATCAGGGTCGCCTGCGGCGCGGGCAGGGCGTCGGCGGTGGCGCCCGCCGCCCCCGCGAAGCCATAGGCTTCGTTGAGCAGGCTGAGGATTGGCGGGATGACCAGGGCCCCGGCGATGACGCCGACGATCAGGGCCGCCTGCTGCTTCCAGGGCGTGGCCCCGACCAGCTGGCCGGTCTTGAGGTCCTGCAGGTTGTCGTTGGCGATGGTCGCCACCGCGAAGACGATGGCGGTGACGAACAGGGCGAAGGCGACCAGCACTGGCCCGGCCTCCGGGGCCAGGGTCGCGCGAGCCAGCACTAGCAGCAGCGAGGCGCCCAGCACCGCCAGGATGCCGACGCCTGACAGCGGGCTGTTCGAGCTGCCGATCAGCCCGGCCATGTAGCCGCAGATCGCCGCCACCAGGAAGCCGACGATGACGATGTAGACCAGCGCCCCGCCGATCAGTCCGATGGCTCCGGCGCTGGCCAGGCCCGGGCCGGCGGCGGTGGCGGTCGAGAGGAAGGACCACAGCAGCCAGGCCAGCGGAGCCAGGGCGACAACGCTGACGCTGGCGACGATGCCGATCGGAATGTCGCGCTCGGTGATGTCCAGCGAGGCGGCGTCGCCGGCGCTGCGCCTGGCCTGGGCGGCCAGGGCGCCCGTCAGGCCCTTCCACAGGGGGGCGGCCAGACGGCCGAGGGTCCAGAGGGCGGCGACGCCGATGGCGCCGGCCCCCATGAAGCGGACCTTGGTGCGCCAGACGCCGGTGGCGAACTCGCCCATATCGCCGGTCATCGGGACCATCGAGGTCAGGACGGGGGTCAGAACGCCCCAGGCGATGAGCAGCCCGACCAGCATGGCGATGCCGACCGTGGCGCCCACCAGGTGGCCTGCGCCGAACAGCGCCAGGGAGAAGGAGGTCCCGGCCGCGCCGACGCCGCCGCCGACCGGGAAGAACTTGGTGAACTCCTCGGCCATCAGCCTGGTCTTGCTCAGCACATAGACTCCGGCCGAAGCCAGGGAGGCGACCAGCACGACCTGCAGGCCGGCCTTGCCCTCTGCGGCCGCGCCGGCGGCGTCGGAGCCGGCGCCCGATCCGACCTTCAGCACCTCGGCGGCGGCGACGCCTTCGGGGTAGGGCAGGTCGGAGTTGGTGACCAGGGCCCGCCGCAGCGGGATCGAGTACATCACCCCCAGGATGCCGCCGAGGCCGCAGACGAGGAAGGAGGTCCAGAACGGAAAGCCGGTCCACCAGCCGATCATCACCAGGCCGGGCAGGACGAAGATGATCGACGACAGGGTGCCGGCCGAGGAGGCCACCGTCTGGACGATGTTGTTTTCCCAGATGGTCGCCCCGCTGAACATCCGCAGCACGGCCATCGAGATGACCGCCGCCGGAATCGAGGAGGCGAAGGTCAGTCCGACCTTGAGGCCCAGGAAGACATTGGCGGCGGTGAACACCAGGGTGATCAACACCCCTAGGATCAGGCTGCGGATCGTCAGTTCGACCCTGCGATCGAGCGTGATGGCGGTCACGGCGAAATCCCTCGGTTTGGAGCAGCTTCGACAGTGCGCAGGAACATCCGCCAACTCAAGGGTGGACCGCACGACGGAGCACGCTGATGCCGCCCTATGACATGTACCAGTGGATCACCCTTCTCACCTTCGGCGGCCTTGTCGGGGCGATGGGCCAGGGCGCCCGCACGGCGGTGGGGCTGAAGAAGCTGGCCCAGGAAGCGGCGGTGAAGGAGGTCGGCATGACCGACCTGATCGCCGCCAGCAGGATCTTCGTGTCCCTCGCCATCGGCTTTATCGCCGGCTCGCTGGGGGGAATCGGCGTCGTCCAGAAGATCAATCAGATCCAGTTGCATGAGGTCATGGCGATCGCGGCGATCGGCTACGCCGGCGCCGACTTCATCGAGGGCTTCATCGGGCAGATCAGCAAAGCCTCTCGCGACGGCGCGACGCCGGAAGCGCCGCCGGCTGCTGGCGCCGACGCGAACGACGGAGCCCTCGGATAATCGCCATGACCCAGACCATCCCCATAAATGTGACTGGCCGAGTCGAGATTTCGGCTCTCGCCAACCTGCGTCAGGGCCTGCCCAACCGCGCGGCTCCCGTGATTCGCAAGCTGCCGGCGGGAACCCAACTGCAGGTCCTGGCCCTGGTGGTCGGCGAGTCGGTGCAAGGAAACGCCCACTGGTACCAGGTCGAGCCCGCGGCCTATGTCTGGTCCGGCGCCTGCGGGCCGCTGAAGGCCGGCCCGCCGGCGCCACCCGAGCCGACGTCGGCGACCGTCAATCCGGCGTTCGCCGGCTTTGGACTGGACCCGGTTTTCGCCAGCAAGCTCACAACCCTGTTTCAGGCCTGCGCCGAAAAGGGTCTGGTCTTCAGGATCAGCCAGGGACTGCGCACGCCGGATGTTCAGGCGCAGTACTACTGCCGCTGGGATCAGCGCAGCCCGGCGCAGATCGACCAGGCCGTCACCAGACTGCGGGAGGCAGACGCGCCCTGGCTGGCGGACATTCTGGCCTCGCACCGCGACATCAAACGCCAGAAGGCCTGGCTGACCAATGCGCTACCCGGCGCCGGCTGGCACCAATGGGGTGAGGCGGCGGACTGCTACTGCTATCGAAACGGCCAGATGGTCGAGAGCGGCGCCGACCCCTGCTATGAGACCTACGCCACCCTGGCGGAGAAGCTGGGGCTGACCGCCGGACTGCGGTTTTCCCGGCCGGACGCAGGCCATGTGCAGCTACGAGCGCACGGCGGGGCGACGGACCTTTTCGCCTGGTCCCATATCGACGCGGTGATGCGCGAACGGTTCGGCGCCAAGCCGGGGCTTGCCGACTAGCGGCGCCTAGCAGGCTGGCGCGGTCGTCATCCGCCGCACCAGCAGCGAGGCCGCCGCGGCCGTCAGGGCGGCGACCCCGGCGATGACGAAGGCTTCCAGGTAGCGTCCCTGGGCCGCGCGCCAGGTGCCGGCCCCGAAGGCGGCGCTGGCCGCGCCCAGCTGGTGGCCGGCCGCGATCCAGCCGAAGACGATAGGGCCGTCCTGGTCGCCGAAGGCCTCGTTGGCCAGCTTGACCGTTGGCGGCACGGTGGCGATCCAGTCGAGGCCGTAGAAAACCGCGAAGAGGGTCAGGCTGAACAGGTCGAACTGCAGGAAGGGCAGGGCGATCAGCGAGAGGCCGCGCAGGGCGTAGTAGACGAACAACAGCTTGCGGGGGTCGTAGCGGTCGGTCAGCCATCCTGACGCCGTGGTGCCGATGAGGTCGAAGATCCCCATCAGGGCCAGCAGACCGGCGGCCCGCACTTCCGGCAGGCCGTAGTCGACACAGAGTGAGATCATATGGACGCCGACCAGGCCGTTGGTGGTCAGGCCGCAGACGAAGAAGGAGCCGAACAGCAGCCAGAAGGTCTGGGTCTTCGCCGCCCGGCCGAGCGCGGTAAAGGCGCCGGTCAGGGCCTGGCGGGCGGGCAGGGGCTGTGGCGGGGAATCGCCCGGGCCGGCCCCGTAGCGCGTCTGGCCGATGTCCGAGGGGCGTTCGGGGAGCAGCAGCCAGGCGACCGGGGCCAGGGCGCCGGTGGCCAGGGCGATGACGATGGCCACCGGCTGCCAGCCGCCGCTCTGGGCCAGGGACGCCATGGCCGGCAGGAAGACCAGGCTGCCGGACGCCGCCGAGGCGCTGACGACGCCCAGCATCAGGCCTCGATGGCTGACGAACCAGCGATTGACCACCGTCGCGCCCAGCACCATGGCCACCGCGCCGCTGCCGAGGCCCGCCATGACCCCCCAGGTGGCGACGAACTGCCAGGCCTGGGTCATCAACAGGCTGAGGGCGACCGAGCCGCTCATCAGCAGCAGCGCCAGGGTCAGGGTCCGCCGCACCCCGAAGCTGTTCATCAGCGCCGCCGCGAAGGGTCCGGTCAGGCCATAGAGGAAGATGCCGACGGCGGCGCCCAGCGAGATGACGCCCCGGTCCCAGCCGAAGGCCTGCTCAAGCGGCTGGATCAGCACCCCCGGCGCCGAGCGCAGGCCGGCGGCGGCCATCAGGCAGAGGAAGACGACGCCGACGGCGACGAAGGCGTAGCGCTGGCCAAAGGGGCGAGTCATGGCGGGACCTGTCGCATCAAGAGGGAGGCGACGGCCCTGTCGCGCTGGCGACTAGATGGAGTAAGTTGCTTTTGAAAACAATCCCTGGCGTCAGTTCATTTTGAACGACGCCCCCTTGGCCCGCTTCGAGCCAAGGGGGGCCGAAGGCGTCAGATGACGCTGAGCATCTCGGCCACCAGCGGATGGCGGACGATGTCGCGGTCGGCGAGGCGGACGACGGAGATGTTGCCCACCGATTCCAGCTTTTCGGAGATGTCGGCGAGCCCCGACAGGGTCGGCAGCAGGTCCGACTGGGCCGGGTCGCCGGTGACCACCATGGTCGAATGCCAGCCCAGCCGGGTCAGCAGCATCTTCAGCTGCACATAGGTGCAGTTCTGGGCCTCGTCGATGACCACGAAGGCGTTGTTGAGCGTGCGGCCGCGCATGTAGCCGACCGGGGCGATCTCGATCAGGCCCTCGGCGATCAGCGCCTTGACCCGCTTCATCGACAGGCGGTCCGACAGGGCGTCGTAGAGGGGGCGCAGGTAGGGGGCCAGCTTGTCCTCGACATCGCCGGGCAGGTAGCCCAGCGACTCGCCGGCCTCGACCGCCGGGCGGCTGAGGACGATGCGGCCGACGGTCCCGGCCTCCAGCGCCTCGACGGCCTTGGCGATGGCGATGTAGGTCTTGCCCGTCCCGGCTGGGCCCAGCGCCATGACCAGGTTCTTGCTGTCGATGGCTTCCATCAACGCCTTCTGGCCCTCGGACTTGGGTTTTATTGTCTTCAGATAGCCTTGGTCCCTGTCCTCCTGGCCATGCCCCCCGAGTGGCGACCAGCCGGATCCGACCGGAAGACGGCGCACCTTGCCGTCGTCTCCGAATTGACCGGCATCAAAGGCGCCTTCGCGGGCAACGCGCTTGAGGGCTCGCTTGGTCATGAATCAGGCCTCCACAGGGGCAAGAAAAAAGGGCGTCGCCACAACGGCGCGCCCTCGGGTCGGGACAGGAATGATGGAGTCGCATGCGCGGCCGGGTGGTCCGCTTTCACTGCAATGCTCAGGCGGGGGATACCGCCGGGACTCGTAACGCGACACCCAGGTCTCCATCGTCGGAGCACATGGCCGAAGGGTCGACCATGACAGGTTCGAGGAGGTGGTTGGCCCCCTCGAATCGCCCGACTAGGATGAGGGTAACTTGGTTTATGAGCGGTTAAGCAAGCGCCTTCGCGCAAGATACGGGGTGGACGGATGACTGTTTATGCTTTGGGCGATCGGCGTCCGACTCTGCCTGAAAACGGTGAATACTGGATCGCGCCCAGTGCGTCGGTGATGGGCGACGTGCGGCTCAAGAAGAACGCCAGCGTCTGGTGGGGCGCCACGTGCCGGGGCGACACCGATACCATCACCATCGGTGAGAATTCGAACGTCCAGGACGGCTCTGTTCTTCACGCCGACTTCGGCGTGCCGCTGACTATTGGCGCCAACGTCACGGTCGGCCATCTGGTCATGCTGCACGGCTGCACGATCGGCGACGGCACCCTGGTCGGGATCGGCTCGATTATCCTCAATGGCGCGAAAATTGGTCGCAACTGCCTGATCGGCGCCAATTGCCTGATCACCGAGGGCAAGGAAATTCCCGACAACAGCATGGTCATGGGCGCGCCGGGCAAGGTGGTACGCGAGATCGACGCCGACCGGGCGCGTATCCTCGAGGCCTCGGCCCACCACTATGTCGAGAACTGGAAGCGGTATGTGCGGGAGCTGACCGTCATCGATTGACGGACGTGGCGGAAAGGGGGGCTTGCTGAGCCCAACAAGGGAGCAAGCCGATGGCCTACGAATTCATCAAGGTCGACCGCGAGGGGCCGGTCACCATCTTCACGCTGAACCGGCCGGAGGTGATGAACGCCCTCCATTCGCCGGCCCACTTCGAGCTGCACGAGGCCTTCGACGCCTTCGCCGCCGATCCGGAGCAGTGGGTCGGCATCGTCACCGGGGCGGGCGAGCGCGCCTTCTCGGCCGGCAACGACCTCAAGCACCAGGCCGGCGGCGGCAAGATGGGCAGCCCGCCGTCGGGCTTCGCCGGCCTGACCAGCCGGTTCGACCTCAACAAGCCGCTGATCGCGGCGGTCAACGGCATCGCCATGGGCGGCGGCTTCGAGATCGCCCTGGCCTGCGACATCATCCTGGCCGCCGACACGGCCGTCTTCGCCCTGCCGGAACCGAAGGTCGGCCTCGCCGCCCTGGCCGGCGGCCTGCACCGGCTGCCGCGCACCATCGGCGTCAAGCGGGCCATGGGCATGATCCTCACCGCCCGCCGCGTCTCGGCCGCCGAGGGCGAGCAGCTGGGCTTCGTCAACGCCGTCGTCCCGGCCGCCGACCTGATGGCCGAGGCGAAAAAGTGGGCGGCGATGATCAGCGAATGCAGCCCGATGTCGATCCGCGCCTCCAAGGAAGCGGTGATGAACGGCCTCGACGCCCCGTCGCTGGAATCCGCCATCAAGGAACAGTTCAAGCACCCGGCGGTGGCGGCGCTGTTCAAGTCGGAGGACTTCGTCGAGGGGCCGATGGCGTTTGCGCAGAAACGCGCGCCGCAGTGGAAGGGCCGGTAGAGGGTAGGGCTCCTCAGAGGCGGACGCGGTAGTCCAAACTCTCCGCCCCCCCGGGCGGAGGACCGCTTTCGAGCCTTCAAGCGAGAAAGCAGGAGGCGGGCCCACCGGCGTATGAAGGTTGGCGCGTTCCCGGAACCACCGGCGGCAGCGTCAGCGCCCATCCGCCGGTGGAAGTCCCGCCTCCTGGTTTGTCGCTCCGCTCCAAACCTGTCCTCCGCCCCAGGGGCGGAGAGCGAAACCCGCGCGAGTCCGCGGCTACCCCTCGCAATTTCCGGCGGGTCGCCTATCTAGACCCGCTCATGACCCAATCTCCCCTTCCCGACGACCTCGTCGCCTCGTTCCAGATCGAAGGCTGGCCGGTCCGTGGCCGCATCACCCGTCTCGGCGCCGCGATCCACGAGGTGCTGACCCGCCATGACTATCCCGAGCCGGTCGCCAACCTGCTCGGCGAGGCCTGCGCGCTCGGGGCCCTGGTCGGCTCCAGCCTGAAGTTCGAGGGCCGGCTGATCGTCCAGGCCCAGGGCGACGGCCCGGTCTCCTATGTTGTCTGCGACTACGACACCACCGGCCAGTTCCGCGGCTACTGCCGCTTCGATCCCGACCGCGTCGCCGAGGTCAGCCAGGGCTTCATCCGTCCCGGGGCCCTAACCCTGCTGGGCGATGGCCTGTTCATCATGACGGTGGACCAGGGCGAGGACATGGAGCGCTACCAGGGCATCACCCAGATCGAGGGCGAGACCCTGGCCCTCTGCGCCGAGCAGTATTTCGCCCAGTCCGAACAGACCCCGACCCGCATCCGCCTGGCCGTCGGCCAGGTCGATACCGGCGAGGGCCCCACCTGGCGGGCCGGCGGCCTGATGATCCAGAACATCGCCTCCGACGACGCCCGCGGCTCGACCGAAGACGTCTGGACCCGCGCCGAGGCCCTGTTCCAGACCACCGGCGAGGACGAACTGGTCGATCCGACCCTGCCGTCCGAAACCCTGCTGTGGCGCCTGTTCAACGAGGACGGCGTGCGGGTCTTCGAACCCCATCCCCTGAAGGCCTTCTGCCGGTGTTCGGAAGGCCGCATCGCCACGGTGATCGAGAGCTTCTCCGACGAGGAGAAGGCCGAGATGGTCGAGGACGACGGCAAGATCCGGGTCACCTGCGAATACTGCAGCCGGGTCTATGCGATCGATCCTGACGTAGCGGAAACTCATCCTCACCCGTAGGCCGAAGGCCGTACGGGGGAGGGGGACCGCCGGCGAAGCCGGTGGTGGAGGGGGCGAGGGCCGTGCACCGGCGCGCCAGGCTCTCGCCAAGTCTTCGAAACCTTAGACGGGGCGCTCTGTCACTCGCCCCTTCCACCATCCGCTGCGCGGACGGTCCCCCTTCCCCGTGAACGGGGAAGGATGGTGCTAGTTCAGCTTCTTCGACGCCCCCGGCAGATGCAGCGAGAACTCCGGGATCGCCGCCTCGAAGGCCACGCCGTCGTCGGTGAGCATCTGGTAGGCGCCGCTCATCAGGCCGGACGGCGTATCCAGCGGGCATCCCGAGACATAGCGGAAGGCCTCGCGGCCTCTCAGGATCGGCTGCTCGCCGACGACGCCGCGGCCGCGAATCTCTTCCCGCTGGTTGCGCGCGTCGGTGATCACCCAGCGGCGAGACACCAACTGCACCGTCTCGACGCCGTGATTCTCGATCTCGACGGTGTAGTTCCAGAAATACTTGTTCTCGATCGGATCCGAGTGCGCCGGCTCGTAACTGGCCTTCACCCGGACGACGACGTCGCGGGTGCGGGCTTCATAGACCGGGCTGTCGGTGGTTCCGCGTTTCCTGATCGGTCTCATGCAGCATCCAACGCCTGAACGATGTCCTTCGTCAGGTCGGCCACATCCTCCAGCCCCACGCTCATGCGCACAAACCCTTCGGTCAGCCCGATTTCGAGCCGCTTTTCCTCGGGCATCGCACGATGGGTGGTGGTGGACGGATGGGTCGCCATGGACTTGGCATCACCCAGATTGTTGCTGATGTCGACGAGGTTCAACCCGTCGAGGAATCGCCATGCCGCCTCACGCGAACCGAGGTCGAAGGCCAGCAGGTTGCTGAAACCACTCATCTGGGCCCTGGCGACCTCAGATTGCGGGTGATCGGCCCTGCCCGGATAGCGTACAGAGCAGGCAGCCGGGTGATCGGCGATGACATCGGCCAGCACGGCGGCGGTCTCGGTCTGGCGCCGCACCCGCAGGTCCAGGGTCTCCAGGCCCTTGAGCAGGACCCAGGCGTTGAACGGGCTGATCGCCGGGCCGGTGTGGCGCAGGATGTCGCGGTAGGCTTCGTCCATAAGGGCGAAGTCGCCCAGGATGGCCCCGCCCAGCACCCGGCCCTGGCCGTCTATATGCTTGGTGGCCGAATAGACGACGATGTCGGCGCCCAGCTCCAGCGGCTTCTGGAAGATCGGCGTGGCGAAGACGTTGTCGACCACCACCTTGGCCCCGGCGGCGTGGGCGATCTTGCAGACCGCCGCGATGTCGGTGATTTCCAGCAGCGGGTTGGCCGGGCTCTCGACCAGCACGCATTTGGTGTTCGGCCGCATGGCCGCTTCCCAGGCCTTCAGGTCCGTCGCGTCGACGAAGGTCGTCTCGACCCCGAAGCGGGGCAGCCAGTTGGTGACGATCCAGTTGCAGCTGCCGAACAGCGCCCGGCCCGCCACGAGGTGATCTCCGGCCTTCAGCAGGCCGGTGAGGGCGGTGTGGACGGCGGCCATGCCGCTTGCCACGGCGCGGCAGAACTCGGCGCCTTCCAGGAGCGCCAACCGCTCCTCGAACATCTGGGTCGTGGGATTGGCGTAGCGGCTGTAGACGAAGCCCGGATCGTCTCCGGCGAATCGGGCGTCGGCGGCCCCGGCGCTCTCGTAGACGAAGCTCTGGGTCAGATAGATGGGCTCGGAGGTCTCGCCGAACGCGCTGCGGTTCAGCCCGCCGCGGATCAGCTTGGTGGCCGGCTGCCAGCTCTTGGGGTCATCGGCCATGGGGGGGCTCCTTCGTCTTGCGGCGCTTGAACCGCATCGGGGCGCCAGGGGCAAGCCTGCGGCCCCCAAACTTCTGTTGAAGGCTCTGTCAGCCGGGCTGGGAGGTTGCGCCCGCCCGCCGACCGGCGGATCATCGCCGCCCATGAGCCTCACCGACGCCCACGGTCTTCCCCTGACTGGCGCCAGCCGCGCCGCCGCCGACGCCTGGGACCGGGCGGTGGCGGCCTACAATCGCTATGCCGGCGATCCGGTCGGCGAACTGGACGCCGCCATCGCCGACAGCCCGGGCTTCATCATGGCCCATG